>NZ_JBQHXU010000017.1:0-58849 GCF_052063305.1 Gracilibacillus sp. HCP3S3_G5_2
GGTTTGTTTTTTGGTCTAAACAAAGTCTAACAAAATTAGGAGATTGCGTGTTTTTTTATGCCTAAAAAGTTATCAGAAAATTATCAGTACCCCAACATATATTTTAGAGCCATAATAAAAGAACGTTGATATCGGTCATCAACGTTCTTTACCCTTTAATATTTAAATTTTCCTATCACATTTTTAAGTTCTTGTGCCATCTTGCTTAATGTCTCAGCAGAGCCCGAAACTTCTTCCATAGAAGCATTTTGTTGTTCTGTGGAGGCAGCTACATTTTGTGTATTTCCGGCAGCTTGTTGTGCAACCTCTGACACTCCCTCTACCATTTTAGCCATATTCTGTGAACTACCATTCACATGTTTCACAATGTTAGAAACTTCTAATGCTTTAGTAGCGATCTGCTCTATTGATTCCGTAATATCCTTAAAGGTCTCCCCTGTTAACTGAACCATTTCAAGCCCTTCGTTAACGACAGAGGTTCCTTCCTCAATAGATTGTACCGCATTATCCGCCTCTGACTGCACTTCTTGAATAATGCTCTTTATTTTTCCTGCTGCTTCACCTGATTGTTCAGCTAATTTTCTTACTTCATCTGCAACAACGGCAAATCCTTCCCCATCTTTACCAGCACGTGCCGCTTCAATAGCTGCATTCAGTGCTAACAAGTTTGTTTGACCAGCTATATCTGTGATGAGCGTAACAATATTGCTAATCTCACTTGTTTTTTCACCTAATGAGTTCACTACTTCTGACGTATGTTGAACAGTGTTTTGAATCAAATTCATTTGCGCAACAGTCTTAGCTACAACTGCATTTCCATCAATTGCCTTCTCACTAGTGTTATTGGTTAATTGTGTAACCTGATTAACGTTATTCGCTGCTTGTTCCATTCTGCCAGAAATTTCTGTTGTTGCCTCAGCAAAGTCTGTTGCATTGTTTACTTGTATCTCTGCTCCAGCAGCAATTTCTTGTATCGCTGTAGAAATATGCTCAGCAGTTTGCTGTGTTTGCTCAGCACTCGCAGATAATTCCTCTGATGCCGATGATACTTCTTCAGAATTTTGCTGTACTTGGCCAATCAAGTTACGCAAGTTTTTCGTCATTTGATTGACTGAATCGGACAATTGCCCTAATTCATCCTGTGAGGAAATTGCCACTTCTTCTCGTAGATCCCCATCTGCTACCTTCTTCGTTGCTTTCATTAATCTGCTTAGAGGAATATGAATAGAACGAATAATTCCAAATACTATAATCATTCCAACTACTAACGAAATAATGATCAGTACAACTGTTGTCACATAGATGCCTTGGCTCGCTTTAGCTATTTCATCTCTATCAATGATACCAACTATTTTCCATCCAGTTTGTTCATTGGTTGTGAATATAGCCATTTCAGATATGCCATTAGATTCAAAGGTAAGATTTCCAGATTGCTCATTAATAACTTGATTGACAAATGGTTCGTCACTTTCCGTTCCAATTTCTTTTGTTGGATGAGTTAGATACTTTCCATCCTCATCTAAAATCAAAACATATCCATTTTGCCCTATTTGTATGTCATTTACTTGCTCTGCAAGGTTAGAGAGGCTTAATACAATACTGACTACGCCAATTCCATCCTCAGCAGCCTTGGACGGAACAACAATTATTTTTCCGTCTTGACTAATGATAGGACTGTTTACTAGTGCTGTTCCAGGGTTTGCTAAAGCATCTTGATACCAAGCACGCTCCCGAACATCAAAATCATCACTAAATTCCTGCTGTGGAGAATTTAATAACTGACCATCACCTGTCACATATTGAACATGATCATATTCTTTCTTAACAGCTTTAATCGGGTCCATAATACTTCTAATTTCTGGACTATCCATACCATCTACCATATTATCTTTAAGCGTGTTGGAGAGATAATTCAAATCCTCTATACTAGTCTCAATGAGTTGATTTAACTGACTATCTATAAAGGCAACTGAATTATTCGTACTATCAACGATTTGATTCGTGATTTCTTCATTTGCCTTTTGATAGGAAAAATAACCTAAGATGGTAGTCGGTAATAGTAAAATTACCAAAAAGGAAAAAATTAATCGATTTTTAATGGTTGTTGCTACTTTAAACTTACCTTTTAAACGGAAGCCTTGCTTGCTCTTTTTTATATTGGGCTTATTATAGCTCTCAGGGTGCTCCATATGTTTCTCCTCCTAAGTTGTATGAATACACTGAACTTGAGAAAATCACATTACATAGTATTTAATAGATAAATTGCACTAGTTAATACTAATTAATTTATGACAATTTGTAAAGAGAAAAGTTTATGTTCAAGCTATTGACGGAACATATATACCAATGAAACATAACATTTTAAAAAGAAAAAAGTTTATGATATAATTCGATTTTGTTATACATAAATAAGAAAAAAGACCTATTATATAAGTCTTTTTTTGAGTCTGAGGAAAATCCTCAGTCCATAATTCAATTTTAAAAAGGAGGAGTAAGAAATGAACAAGAAAAGCAGGATACAACGTTATAGTATAGTGACATTTTTATTATTTGTAGTCCTTTTGTTTGCTTTAACCCCTGTGTCTATTATGAAATCGAAGGAGTCTCCCAATGGAGTGAAAACTCTTTCTCCTGAAGGAGCGATCAACCCAACAGGAACTTGGGATCTTGGTACTCGTGTAGGAGATTTCGTATATATTGCTGGCATGCGTGGTATTGATCCTGATACCAATGAAATAGTGGAAGACCCTAAAGAAAGGGTGCGACAAGCATTCAAAAATATGGAACTTATTGCCGAATCAGAAGGAGCAAGTCTACAGGATGCAACTCGCCTTGTCGTGTATGTAACGGATATGTACCGCTATCGCCCAATTGTAAATGAGGTACAGGAGGAATTATGGGGAGATGGCCCTTACCCACCACGTACGATTATCGAGGTTGACCGTCTCAACCAGGATGATATTGTCGAAGTAGAAGGTACCTTCTATGCGCCAGAGGAAAAGTCTAAGCCTAACAAGAAAAAAGATACTACATCTAAAGGTGTGAAAACTCTTTCTCCTGAAGGGGCTATTGAACCAACAGGAACATG
The DNA here is from genome assembly GCF_052063305.1 of Gracilibacillus sp. HCP3S3_G5_2. Classification (NCBI taxonomy): domain Bacteria; kingdom Bacillati; phylum Bacillota; class Bacilli; order Caryophanales; family Bacillaceae; genus Gracilibacillus; species Gracilibacillus sp. HCP3S3_G5_2. The sequence goes on from NZ_JBQHXU010000017.1 coordinate 3,089, forward strand.
GAATCTTGGAACTTATGCTGGTGACAAAGTTTTTGTAGCTGGAATGCGTGGAATTGACCCTGAAACAAATACGCTAATTGACGATCCAAAAGAACGAATTCGACAAGCTTTTAAAAACATGGAGCTTATCGCAGAATCAGAAGGAGCAAGTCTTAAAGATGCTGCTCGTATTGTCGTTTATGTTACTGATATGTTCCGTTACCGTCCACTTGTAAATGAAGTACAAGAGGAGTTATGGGGAGACGGTCCATACCCGCCACGTACAATTGTGGAAGTCGATCGTTTAAATCAAGATGACATCTTCGAGGTAGAAGGAACATTTTATTCACCGAATAATTAATTTAGGAGGAGAGTCCTCTAGTTGTGATATGACTAGAGGACTTTCTTGCTATTGAGTCTCAATTTGCAAGAGATTTCTACTACCTTAAGATCGTCTTAGAGGACATGCACACAAGCTGTGTGATCATGTTATAATCCCATTAAAAACAACTATGCAAGTAGGTTATCTGCAATGTATGTGTGATAAGTAGTTATTTAATCTTCAACACTCCCGCCAACTCACATAAGGAATCATACTGCTTAATTTGATAGTTCCTGCCCACCTTTTGCAAGTAATTTTTCTCACAAAATTGTGTAAGGACATGCAATAAGTGCCGATAGGAGACACCTAAATAATCACATACTGTAACGTGTTTCTCCTTATAAATCCCTTTATCAGCAGTTTGTAAAATAAAATCTGCTAGCCTGTTCTCAAGAGGGAAAGCGAGACTTTGTGAATACTTTGTTGCCATAAGCGTAGATTTTACACTTAAAAATTTTGTTAATTCACCTAGAAACTTTACATCATTCAATAGTTGTGTACGATATCTATGGAAGGGAAGCGCAAGGCAAATCATTTTGGTTGATGCTTGAATGCCCTTTGTATAATACACATCATTTAATAATTCCATTTCTCCGATGTAATCCTTGGCATTGATAAAATTTATTAACGAAACTTTCCCATTTTGATGTGTTACATATATTTTGGCTTTTCCTTCTATTACATAAAACAAAAACTCCGGTCTAAAACCCTCTTGAATAATCCATTCATCTCGCTGGTATTCGCGAACTTCCGTAAATTCTTCAACTGGAATTGAAAATAGATGCCCTATTGAGTTATGTTCCAAAAACAACCGCTTTTTTTCACCTTTGTAAATTTCCATATTCCACCTCAAAATAGGAGATATCTCATATTATTTAATTCTATTTCCATGATACCATGCAAATGCTGAGGGGGATATCAATGAATACACAAAGATGGATGAGTAACCAGTTTTTTAGTTTTTATCTGACATGGGGGATATTTCTACCTTATTGGTCAGGGTGGATGATTTATACAAAAGGAATCACAGTCTCACAGGCTAGTTTAATCATGAGCTGTGGTTTAATTGCAAGAGGCTTGTCCACATTATTTGCCTTTCCTTATTTTTCAGAAAAGGTCAGCAGTAAGACACTATTAAATATTACAGGAATCGGTACAATAATTGCTCTACTTTGTTATATTCCAGCTAACTCTTTTAATAGTTTACTAGTCGTGACAATCCTTTTACACATTTTCTACCCAACTTTAATGCCTGCATTGGATAGTGTCGCTAGTATCCTTGTACAAAATAAACAATTACAGCACTACGGAAAAAGCAGACAATGGGGATCGATTGGATTTGTCTCGATCGGTATGATTTTAACCATTTTCACTGGTATTTTTGGTGAGGAAATTATCTTTTGGGCACTTTTACTTGGCATTATTGGCTTTTTGTATCTGGGCCTTATGCAAGCACCAGCTATTTTGTCAGTCAAACCAAAGACAGGCCAAACAAAAAAGGTAAGGCTGTTATCCTTGTTCCGGATCAAACACTTTGGCTTAGTACTGATTATTGTTATTTTATTACAGGCTGCACATGCAACTTACTATAATTATGGCTACATCTTCTTACAGGATATTCACACACCTGTATATCTAATCGGTGTCATTATCAATATTGCCGTTATTGCCGAAATAATCTTTTTCGCGATTGCGGATAAACACTTTAATAAGTATTCAGTTGGATCATTGCTAGCAATTGCTGCCTTAGGATCCACTATTCGTTGGATATTAGTATTCACCTTTCCAAACGTGATTGTTTTTAGTATTGCGCAAACCTTACATGCATGTTCATTCGCAATGGGGCATTATGCCTTTATGAAATACTTAATCAATAACATGCCACATGCACAGATACCGAAGGCACAAGGTATGTATTCTGCTTTCGCACTTAGCTGGAGTACTGCCGTGTTTACCATTTTCGGTGGCTATCTATATGAAATAGAACCAAGATATGCTTTTATCGGTATGGTTGCTTGTTCATTACCGGCATTGCTGATTGCGCTTGTATACCGTAAACTAGAAAATAGAAAAGAATCCGTCCTTTCTATTTAAACCTCTTTATTCGAAGGTGATAGGGGGCAGACTTTAACTGCCCCATACTCTTTGTAAACTACTCTCTTACGCGTCTTTATTACATGCCCACTGCTCTAATTACATTAACGACTCATTACTAGTCATTAATGATGGCTATTCGATTGGCCTGCAAAATGCCCTGTTAGCTCTTCATCTTTGGATCGAGGGCATCTCTTAATCCATCCCCAATCATGTTAAAACCTAACACCACTAGAATGATCGAAACCCCCGGAAAAAGCACAGTCCATGGAGCGCTTTGGATATACTGCCTAGAATCAGACAGCATCTTTCCCCATTCAGGAGTAGGAGCCTGTGCACCTAAACCGAGAAACCCTAGTGCAGCAGCCTCTAGAATCGCAGTACCAAAACTGAGTGTTGCTTGGACGATGATTGGCGCAATACTGTTAGGAAGGACATGGTGAAAAAGAATTCGACCATTTTTCATTCCTTGGGCTTTTGCTGCCATGATATACTCCTCTTGTCTGATCGAAATTACCTTTGACCGGACAAGACGCCCAAATATCGGAATATTAATAATGGCGATTGCAATTAGGGCATTCTGTAGAGATGGCCCCAGTATCGCAACGATAGCAATCGCTAATAAAATACTTGGGAAGGCTAGTAAAATATCAAAAATACGGGAGATCAACATATCAATTCTTCTACCAAAATAACCCGCAATGATACCGAGGAAAGTACCAAAAATGACTGCTCCAGTTACAGCAAAAAATCCAACCATTAATGAGATTCTAGCACCAAAGACAATACGAGTAAAAATATCACGACCTAAGTCATCTGTTCCAAACCAATGATCGGCAGAAGGACCAGAAAGACGATCGCCAACATTAATAGCATCAGATTCATACGGTGTCAGTAGCGGTGCAGTAATAGCTACTATTAAAAAAAATAAGATAATAAAGGTTCCTACCACGGCTAATTTATTTTTTTTCAACTGTCTGTAAGCATCTTTCCATGGAGAAACGGCCTCTATACTGTCAGTTTGAGATTCCCGTTTTTCCGGCTCTGGTATCGGAGCTTTTTTATTTAATTCTGTTGCTGGTTCCACCATCGTATCCCCCTTTACTTAGTATTTAATCCGAGGATCAATATAGCTGTAGAGTAAATCGACAATTAAATTAATCATGACAAATAGAAAAGCAATTACCAGAATACCTGACTGAATTACGGGATAATCACGCGTGCTAATGGCCTCATACACATATCTACCGATTCCAGGCCAGCTGAAAATTGTTTCCGTTAATATCGCTCCGCCAAGCAATGTGCCTGTTTGTAGACCAACAACTGTAAGTACGGGAATAACTGCATTTTTGAATCCATGCCGATAAATAACAGATAACGTTCCAGAGCCTTTTGCTTGTATCGTTCGGATATAATCGGACCGTAAGACTTCAAGCATACTGGACCTCGTCATCCGAGCAATAATTGCCATCGGAATGGTACCTAAGGCGATACCAGGCAGTACTAGGTGTTTAAAGGATGTCCACCATTGATCAGGCCTACCACTAATCAATGTATCGATTAAATAGAAATAGGTGGTTGTTTCCACCGGATCGCGTGGATCTCCTCTTCCAAAGGCAGGTAACCAACCCAATTCTTGCGAAAAAACCCATTGTTGCATCAAGCCTAGCCAAAAGATCGGCATCGATACTCCTATTAGTGCAATAATCATCGATAAATAATCGAACCAAGAATTTTGTTTCCACGCACTAATTATTCCTGCATTTACTCCTATTACTACTGCGAATACCATAGCAAAAACAGTCAGTTCCATTGTTGCAGCTAAATGAGGCCACAATTCCGATGAAATGGAATTATTTGTTCGAAGTGATGTGCCCAGATCTCCTTTGAGAATATCCAGGAGATAACTAAAATATTGAACATAAAAAGGTTCATTCAATCCTAATTGTTCTTCTAAATTTGCCAAAGCAGTTGCTGTTGCTTGATCTCCCAAAATGACTCTTGCCGGGTTTCCAGGTATGAGATAAATAATGGAGAAGGTAACAATCGACATCCCTAGTAAAACCGGAATAAGCATAAGCAATCTTCGCATGGTATAAGCAAGCATAGCGTTCACCTCTAACTTCCGTTAAACATATGTAAGGATTCTTTTAGGACTCATATTCATTTAGTTAATTGATAAAGAGAAAAAACAAAGCTATACGGTAAGACTTTGGTGATAAGCATCACATTTTCATTCAAAAAAAAGGAATAATGTAAGCAGGAGAGAAATGATTGCTATCAAATCTCTCCAACACTGCCCCATTAGGTATTACTATTAATCTGTCAATTCGACAAAAGTTAAAGGCTCACTTGTTGAAAGGTGCGGAACATAGTTATTCACTCGGTCACTACCAGCTAAAACTGGAACAGAGTGGACCAAAGGAATCATTGGTGTATCTTCATGAATTAATTCTAGTGCTTCTTGATAAAGAGCATCGCGCTCTCCTTCATCAACTGTCGTTCTTGCCTCTTCTAACAACGCATCAACGTCTGGATTAGAGTAGAAAGTGGAGTTATTTTCAGGAATACCAGCCGTACTTAATAAATTTCCTAGGAAATAATCAGAATCCCCATTTGTACCAGACCATCCAAGCATATAAACGTCTTGAGATCCCAAGGTCACTTCATCTAAATAAGTTGCCCACTCCATGGTAACAATACTTGCAGTCAATCCGATGTCCGCAAATTTCGCCTGTAATACTTCCGCGGCACGTTCTGCATCTGGCATATATGGACGTGCTACCGGCATTGCCCATAATTCAAACTCAAAACCATCTTCATATCCTGCTTCTGCAAGTAATTCTTTAGCCAACTCAGGGTCATACTCATATGGTTCAATGTCGTCATTGTATCCGAGATAGGCTGGTGGAAGTGGATTTTTCGCTGGCTCCGCTAATCCAGCAAATAAAAGCGTAATTAATTCTTCTTTATCTACGGCATGGTGCATTGCCTTACGAACCAATGGATCGCCAAAAGGCTCCTTTTCCACGTTGAAACCAAGATAACCGACGTTATTTGTCTCGCGTTCAAATACTTGTAGTCCAGGTTCATTTTGGATGGCTTCATAATCGTCTGGATTAAGACCGTCCATAATGTCAATTTCACCTGATCGTAAAGCAGTTAGACGAGCCGAATTATCAGGGATAACTTGGAAAATAACCTGGTCAAGCTTCGGATAACCTTCCATCCAATAATCCTCAAATTTTTCTAACGTAATCCTGTCATCTCTCTCCCAACTTACAAATTGGAAAGGACCTGTACCTACAGGGTTCTCGTCTATATCAGGACCAAACTCTTCTAGAGCAGCAGGTGAGGTAATCGCAAAATAACTCATTGCCATGTTCTGTAAAAATGCACCAAACGGCTCTTTTAACACGAATTCGATTTCATAATCGTTGATCACATTGATTTCTTCAATGATGTGTCCTTCATCACCTTTGAAGCCTCCAAATTGGTTTCCATAGACGCTATAGACATAATCATCGTCCGTAAAAGCGAATTCACTTTCTGGGTCAGACCAGCGATCGAAGTTGATCTTAACTGCTTCTGCATTAAAATCTGTTCCATCGTGGAATTTCACACCTTCACGTAAATAGAAAGTATACGTGCGATCATCATCGGAAACTTCCCAATCTTCTGCAAGGCTAGCTTCCACTTCAAAGGAATTTTCGCTAAATTTCAGCAATGATTCATAAATTTGTAAGGTAACACGCGAGGCTTCTCCATCTTGGGTACTTGCAAAGTCAAGACTTTGTGAGTCACCGCCACGAGCAAATATAAGTGTGCCGCCTTCTGCTCCAGATTCTTCATCAGCTGCTGTCTCATTTCCATCATCTTCTACTTCATTCACATCATTGTCGGCTTCCTCATTAGTAGAAGCGGCGTCATCCCCGTTACATGCTGCTAACAACATAACAAGCACCAAAGAAAGTAATAACATCCAAATAGCCCTTTTTTTCATTTGTCTTCCTCCTATTTCATTTTTCTATATATAACAACTTGGGTTCTGCCAGCTATTGATCGACAGTATTTTCGTTGTATAAATGACATGCTACAAAATGCTGATCCCTTATTTCCCGAAATTCTGGTCTAACTTGTTTACATATGTCCATGCATTCCGGACAGCGAGTATGAAAGGCGCATCCTGATGGTGGATTAGAAGGGCTTGGTACATCCCCTTCTAAAATAATTCTCTCTCTTTTAAAATCTGGATCTGGATCCGGAACAGCGGATAATAAAGATCTCGTATAAGGGTGGAGCGGATCATCATATAATGATTCATTATTCGCTAATTCGACCATTCGACCAAGGTACATAACTCCTACACGATGACTAATATGTTTGACCACGCTTAAATCGTGCGCAATAAATATGTAGGTTAAGCCGTATTGCTCCTGTAAATCTTCCATTAAATTTAAGATCTGTGCTTGAACGGAAACATCAAGGGCAGAAACAGGCTCATCACATATAATAAGCTTAGGATTCAGAATAAGTGCCCGAGCAATACCAATTCGCTGCCTCTGTCCACCACTAAATTGATGCGGATACCTAGAAGCGGCTTCAGCAGGTAAGCCTACAACTTCTAGTATTTCTCTTACCTTCTGTTTCCGTTCTTTCTTTGTACCAATGCCATGCACAATAAGTGGTTCACTGAGTATCTTTTCAATCTTATGGCGTGGGTTTAACGAAGCATATGGATCCTGAAAAATAATTTGCAGATCCCTACGCACTTGTCGCATTTCGTTGTCTTTCAAATTCGTAATATCTTTATCTTCAAAAATGATTTGTCCGTCTGTAGGATCTATTAAACGGAGTAAGGATTTACCGGTAGTAGATTTTCCACAACCAGATTCCCCGACGATGCCTAATACTTCTTTTTCGTAGACATCGAAGGAAACACCATCGACAGCTTTTACTTCTCCTGTTTTTCTCGCAAGCACTCCACCAGTAATGTCAAAATATTTCTTTAAGCCTTTTACTTGTAGTAGAGGTGTATTAGACATGTGCAACCTCTCCTTCCTTTTCATAGAGAAGGCAACGACAGGAGTGTCCCTCATTTATTTGTAATAGCTCTGGGTCTATCTGGCGACATCGCTTAAACACCAGTGGACAACGATCTGAAAAGCGGCATCCCAATTCAATAGAACCTGGCTTCGGGACTTGACCAGGTATGGAGTATAAACGTTGTTCCCGCTGGCTGATTTTTGGTAACGAACGAATAAGTCCTTGCGTATATGGATGCTTCGGTGATTGAAGGATGGTGCGAACATCTCCTTCTTCCACCACCTTCCCCGCGTACATAACAACGACGCGGTCACACATTTCTGCTACCACACCGAGGTCATGAGTAATAAGCATAATCGCAGTACCTTTATCTTTATTGAGCTTTTTCATCAGTTCTAAAATTTGTGCTTGGATCGTTACATCTAACGCGGTCGTCGGTTCATCAGCAATCAGCACTTCTGGATCACAGACCATCGAAATCGCGATCATCACCCGCTGTCGCATCCCTCCTGATAACTGATGTGGGAACTCATCAACAATTTGATCAGCTCTTGGAATACCAACAAGCTTTAACATCTCGATTGCTTTTGCTCTTGCTTGTTTTTTTGTTACTTTTTGGTGATTTCTTATTGCTTCCATTATTTGATCACCAATAGTAAAAAGTGGATCTAGGGAAGTCATTGGCTCCTGGAATATCATAGCAATTTGATTTCCCCTTATTTGTCTCATCCGCTTCTTACTAACGGTTACTAGATTTTCTTCTTCAAGAGAATCCAACTGTCTAAATAATATCTCACCACCGACTATTTTGCCGGGAGGGTTGGGCACCAATCCCATAACGGAAAGGGAAGTAGCGCTTTTTCCACATCCTGATTCTCCAACAATGCCTAGTACTTCTCCTTTATGGATGGCAAAGCTCACGTTGTCAACCGCAGGAATTTCTCCATTATCAGTAAAAAAATGGGTTTGTAATCCGTTGACTTCTAAAACCGGTTTATTCATGAAGGCCTCCTTACTACTTGTAAAGTTAGAAAATTGACATAGTCTTGAAAATGGGAAATCAAAAAGCAATATAAACAATAGATGAACTGCACCATAGTGCGAAAATGCTGTTAAGTGGATCTAGGGAGTTAATGACACATAATATGTAGAAGTTCTTATGCTTGTTGATGGTATCTTGATGGAGATGGATAGACAAACATCTATTTGTTTAATTTACATGATTGAGATAAATGAGGAAATAAAACCGTTAGATAACCTGACAAAAATAAACAAATAGTACTGTTCTGTTAAAAGAAGACTGACTGGATATCGATGATTAAAAGTAGCGAAATATGGTTAGGGTTTATTTGTCAACAGCAATAGGCTCATGGGATAAGCTCTTATTTATTTTACCTTTCATCGTTTGCCTGTTCTCTTTTCCAACTATGCCCTTCCTGCTTAAAGCGCGCGAAACGTTATTAGGTCGTTTCATTCATTTTTCACGATGTTACTTTTATAAAATTGGTAAAAGAGCTTATTCTCTCTCACCATTTTTCATTTTTTCATAGGTAGAATTAATTATCTGAACTTTCTGAAAAATGTAGATCCAGAATTTCACAGGGACATATACCTGTTTAACGGTTACTTCCTATTAGTCAACTATGAAATTAGGACAATCTGGGGATATTTTACTTTGATGTATTGGATTATACTTATTCCCAATAGAATGGTTGATTGCTAGATTAATTTCAACAATTCTTATCGTTTAACCATATTTAAGGGAGGTAATTTTTTTGCGTAAATTATTTATTTTATTAGTGAGTATCTGTTTGTTATTAAGTATCTTTCCTTCTCCTGTATTTGTCAAGGGGAAATATCCATCTACTGAAGGGAATACGAATATTTCTAGTATTATCACGTATGATGAGATGATCAAGGAACTGAAAGCCCTGGAAAAAAGAAGTAAAGGTGAATTAGAAGTTTTTACGTTAGCTGATTTAGGCTATGAATATAGCAAAAGTGAGCAAAATCGCGACTTATATGTCGCCAAAATGGGAAATGGCCCAGAAAAAGTGTGGATACAAGGGAGAATCCACGGAAATGAGCCATATGGAACGGAAGCTTCTTTGCAGTTACTTAAAATGTATGTTAGCAACCAAAAACCGGAATACCGCAAAGTGTTAGAAGAACTTACTCTATATTTCATCCCTATGTATAATCCTGATGGAAGTGAAATGAATATTCGGCATACTTTATTAAAGGAGAGCGGTGACAGAGTTGATTTAAATCGAGATTGGGTAGAAGGAGGATTTCAAGCAGTTGAATCTAAAGCTTGGTACAGCTACTGGGCAGATGTAAAACCAGACTTCGGAATTGATATTCACCATCAAGGGTTAAAAACCAATTCGGAAACAGGTGAAGCGATAACGATGTCGCTTGGTATTTCATTAGCTCCTGATGGGCCAACTCTACCTAACATTAAAGATGGCTTATATGAAGATCTTACACGACAAATGCAAGTATATGTGTATGATGCTATAAAAGATTATGGATATACGAATATTGATCGATATACGACAGGTAACAGTAGTAATGGCTTTACCGAAATTGATATTCACGGTGGTGTGAGCTCCGCTATGATGCTTGGGCTTAACTATAACAACTTAAACGAAGAGAATCATAGTCACCCATCTATTTTCTTTGAAACGTCTGGAAATACGAGTGATGGAAATCTGGGGCAACGTGCACGAGGTCATAATATTCGACAGAATGCACTAGGCATCCAAAGCCTGCTCTATGGATTAGCATCCAAGGAAGTATATGAAGTTAATCCCGAAAGATGGGAGGAGATCCCTCGACCGGATATTATTGGCTATCAAACGGATCATTCCGGTTTTATTCCTTCAGGGCATTAAGTATTCTCAAGCCCGATTAAGGTAAGTAATGAAAGGAAGAGACTGTTTCATTGGATCACCTCATTTCGTGAATCATGAAACAGTCTTTTCATTGTTGCTTCCTTTGCCAGTAATAAATCGCCAATTGTGTTCTATCTCGAATTTCTAATTTATCTAAAATGACCGAGAGCATATTTCGCACAGTACCTACACTAAGGAAAAGTTGTTCAGCTATTTCTTTATTCGAAAGGCCTTGAGCAACTAGTTCAGCAATATCTGTTTCTCTTTCTGTTAAACCTTCCAATGCCTTTGTATCAGGTTCCATGATGGTTTTTAAGACATCATTAGCTAAGATCGTCGAACCTGGTTTTAACGCCTTGATTTGATCAGCCATGCTTTCAATGGAAGCAGACTTTAATAAATAGCCCTCTGCTCCAGCCTTTAATGCGAGTCTAATATTTTTCTCATCGCGAAATGTAGTTAACATCATAATTTGTATCGATGGCCATTGTTTTTTTATTTTCCTTGTGCTCTCAATGCCATCCATCAAGGGCATTTGGATATCCATTAAAATTACATCTGGTTGTTCTTTTTGACAACATTCAATCGCTTCTTGCCCATTTGCAGCGATATGAACAACTGTCAAATCCTTTTCTTTTCCTAAGAGTAACTGTAAACTTTGACAAACAAGTGGATCATCATCAACAATTAGAACCTTCATTTGTTTACCCTCTCTTTATCTAATGGAATAACACAAACAACTAGAAAACCATTCTCTCGACTAATAGATAAGCTCCCTCCCATAGCACGGGATCGCATTTGTAGGCTCCTTAATCCACTTCCTGTATGACTCGATTTACTAATGGTACCATTATCCTGAATGGAGAGACGCACAATCGTTTCTGTCACCTGTAAATCTACCTTCACTTTTGTCGCATTACTGTGTCGGGATACATTCGTTAGCGTTTCCTTTAAACAAGCCTCTAATAGCTTCCAGATATGGGCTAGAACGAGTTGCATATTGCCCGATTTTTGAAAATTGACTGCGACCTGTTGATAGTTTTGCACAATATTCTCTAAATTTTCCACACCAATCCATGTAATGGGGGTCATATTATGGACGGTATCCCTTAAGGTTTTCGTACTACGCTCTAAACGGTTTCTAACTTCTTGCATCAGTTGCTGTGCTTCTTGAGGGTCCTCCACCAACTCATAAGCCTGTATAGCTAGTGATGCACCCGTTAAATCATGGCCTAAATGATCGTGTAGTTCTCTTGATATCCGATACCTTTCCATGATTTCTGCTTCTTGATAAATCGATTGATTAGCTTCTAATAAACCATTCTTTATTCTTTCTAGCTCATACCTCTCCCGGCGCAGCTCATCTGCTTCTAATCTATCTATCTCTTGATTTTTTAATGTAATAGATGAGAAGACACCAAAAAATAATGCCTGCAAATAAAACCAAAACAACAAGTTCCCAGGGGAGGACGGAAAGAATACCCCCGTAAAGAATAAAAGAGATAATAACCATCTTTTCTTTAACGAAAGTTCAAAAATAGGCAATGCTAATCCATAGAAACTAATAACCGTACTCTGGAAAAACAAGAGGCATATCATCGTATCCAGTAATACGGACCAAGCCGGAAAGGTAAAGCGCCACCGTAAACTTGTCATGATCAGTAAAAGGAGAATCAGGATGAAAGAATGCACTGTTGTATCGGAAATAATCCATAAATGCAGCAGGAAGCCTATATTTAGAAAGCGCCAACTATTCACATATAGCTTTGGTTCTTTGAATATCTTCATCCTGATCCCCTCGCCTTATTAATAGATTTTTCTTATGCTGCCAATTATGAGAAAAATCACTGTATACAACCATAGTACACCAATAATTAGTAGGAAATCGAGGATATCTTCTCCAAAAACAATCCAATCTAGCCCTTCTGTTAGCCAGAAAGTCGGAAAAATAACGGCAATACTTTTTAATAGATCAGGGAATATTTCTATTGGTATCATTAATCCACCAAGTAAGACTATTAAGAAGATGAGTGACATATAAACAAGAAAGGATATCTCTTTCCTACGATAAATCGAAATCCATGCCAAGGCAATAGCAAGCGAAGCAAAACTAAAGGATATATATAAAAGTAACAACCAGAGTGGCTGATATAGCTCTTGGCCAAAAAGGACGCCTCCAAACACGACAATCATGCATTGCACACTCAAAATAATGACATAGGCTAATAGATTTTGGCTTAAATAGTGAAAATGGGTAATAGGCGTCACTGCTAAGCGTTTCACTACTCCTTTTACACGATCCTCGAGAATAATCGTTGCCAAACGTATACCAATGAATAAAATCAGAATACCAAAATATTGATAGCCATATGGAAGGAAGGGCCAAACATCCCCTTCAGGTAAAAAAATACAAGCTATTGGAAAAAGCGTGAGTAATATAATATTCGTTTTATCACGAAGACTTCTTTTCAATGCAAACTGAAAAATCGTCATGAAATCCTCCTCCTACCTAGCATAAGCATAACGATAAATAAGATAACAATCGCAACTAAGAGAATATTCGCTAAAAACCAAGCCTCTCCTGGATTAGATCGGTTCATTTCATCTATAGCCCCTAATGATAACGTTAGCGGATTACCATAGGATCCGAAAAAATCAAAAAATGCATTCTCAGGCATAGGAAAAAATAATCCCGCTAATACAATAAAGCCCACACCATATACTTCACTTAATCGTTCCGCTATTTTAAAGTTTTTTACAGAGAAGGTGAAGATTAGACAGACAATAACAGACAAAATGGCCATTAAGAAAAGAACATAGATCGTCCATATCCAATGCTCCCAAACAACCCCTAAAACAAATTGCGTATATGCCATTAACATAACTCCTAGAAATAGTGAAAAAATAGTTCCACACATCATGATGGAGAAAGCATACATTATGCTATTAAAGGGTATCGAATATAGTCGAAATTTAGTTGCTGTAAAGAAGTCATTATAAATATAAGACATGACAATCGCACCACCAAATAGCTGAAATACAAGCACTAATGTCATGGCATTTTCATTTGTATACGGTACTCCTGCTTCTGTAACAGCACCTTCTAGAATAAAAGAAAATACCGTAATCAAAATAATCGGGACGACAAGGAGTAGTAATAAAACGATATAATTCCTTAGCATTCTTAATGCTGTAAATTTAACAGTTGAAAGAACTCTCATGATCCTTCCCCCTCATCCCTTAACTGCTTTCCTGTTAGCGTTAAAAAGACATCTTCCAAATCTGGTTTATCAGCATGGATTCCAAGCACCCCTGCATGCTCCTTCACAACGGAGATAATTCGATCTAAATTACCCGCATTAAACGCTGAAATAATAGTGATTTGACTTCCAGATACCATCACATTTTTTACTCCAGCAATATCTTTTAGGTCATTCACAGGAATCTTCCCTGGATCGGTCACATCGATCTTGATCTTTTCTTCATGCTGGACCGTTTGAATTAACTCCTCAACCGTACCTTCTTTAATGATTTGACCTTGATCCATGATCACTACCCTGGAAGCAATCGTCTGAACCTCCTCCATATAGTGGGTTGTATATAAAATCGTTGTACCATTCTCTCTTAATTTTTTTACTGCTTCTAAAATATAATTTCTTGACTGTGGATCAATACCAACAGTTGGTTCATCCATAATGAGGAGCTTTGGCTGATGTGTCAGCGCACAAGCAATATTTAACCGCCGTTTCATTCCTCCAGAAAACTTGGTAGGGAACTTACCCCCTTTATCTCCTAATCCGACAAATTCGAGTGCTTCTTCTACTCTTTTTTTCTTCTCATTGCCTTTTAATCCATAGACTCCAGCAAAGAATTGTAAATTTTCCTTTACTGTCAACTCTTCAAATACCGTAATCTCCTGGGTAACAAGACCAATTCTTTCCTTATTTTGATGGGAGAATGGATTTTTAGACTGTCCAAAAAGTTCTAGACTCCCTCTTTCAAAAGGGATCATTCCTGTTAATGTTTGAATCAACGTCGTTTTCCCTGCCCCGTTAGGACCAAGTAAACCGACAATTTCCCCTTCATAAATATCAAGATCAATATAGTCAAGTACTACGTCAGAACCATACCGTTTCACTACGCCTTGCATAGAAGCAATCGTCACTATGCTCACCCTTTCATTTATTGTTACTTCCATTATTCCATATCCATTTTTCATGCATAGTTACTTTTGTCATTAAATATAATAATTGGTGCAGAGCTGCTATTTACAAGCGCTAATTGTTTAGACCCTGTAAAAAAGTCCTAAATATCTCAGGGTTTATAGCTTGTAGCACCCAACCGTGATAGTATTATAATACGCCTATAAAAGTCGAAGGAAAGGAGTGGTAATCGTGAATGAATATGGTGATCTTCTGTATAAGTCTAAAACAGACAGTAGAAAGAACGGGATTGTATTTGCAATTTTAGGTATTCTTGCTTTTGTTGGGGCGAATTTTATTTATGCTAAAGCAATGCTTATTATCATTGGCGTTATTTTCTTACTGATTGGCTTATATCTACTTTTATTCAAGCGTCATGAAAGCATCTCGATATATACGCATGCCATTGTGTTAAATTTGAGAGAAAAAAAGATTGTTAAAAAAGAAGACATTGAACATATTACGTATGAAAAAGTGAAAACTCGCAAAAGCCCTGTCGCCAGTTATTATCCGGTTCTCGGTTTAAAGAATGGAGACCGAGTGTTGATTAATGTAGCGTTTAACGATGTAATAAATAAAGACTTTGAGGCAGTGATAAAATCATATTTATAGATGGATGTAACATAAAAAGTCGCAGTTAATGGAACTACGACTTTTTTGATTTAAGCTGTTGCAAAATCTTATGTTAATTGCTGTTCTGCAAACTCTCTATATAAAGCATGTTGATCTACTAGTTCCTGGTGGGTACCAGTTCCGGTTACTTTACCATTTTCGATAAAAATAATCTTGTCAGCATTCACAATGGTTGATAGTCGATGGGCAATAACAAAAGCGGTTCGCCCTTCCATTAACCTTGTCAACGCTGCTTGAACAATTCCCTCTGACTGACTGTCTAAACTGGCTGTTGCTTCATCCATCATTAAAATTTTAGGATTTCGCAAAAATGCTCTTGCTATATTAATCCGCTGCCTTTGACCTCCAGAAAGTTTAATTCCTCTTTCCCCGACTTCGGTATCTAAACCTTGATTAAATTCTTTGATAAATCCGTCTGCATAGGCCATTTTCGCAACTTCCCATAACTGTTCATCTTGAATACGCTCAGCTTCAGGCATGCCATAGGTTAAATTCTCACGAATAGTCCCTGCCATAATCGCACTTTCTTGAGATACATAACCGATTTGACTGCGCCATGACGATAAAGATAGTTGGTGAATAGGTGTATCTCCAACTAAAATTTCACCAGAGTCCGGCAGATAATACCTTTCGATCAAGGCGAATATCGTTGACTTCCCACCACCACTCGGACCTGCAAAAGCAATCATTTCCCCAGGATTTGCGTTAAAGGATACATTTTGTAGGACTGTTTCTCCTTCCTCGTAGGTAAACGAAACATCGGAAACAATGATTGGTTGATTGGATATATCCATCTCGATTCCATCCTGTCCGCTCTCATCAGATAAATGAAGAATATCAATAATTCTTTCTGTTGCTCCTTTAGCCTTCTGTAATTGGGTGAAGAACATCGCAAAAGAAGTAATTGGGAAGATAATTTGAAATAGATATAGTAAAAACGCTACTAGTGAACCTGTAGACATCGATCCTTCCGCAACGCGAATTCCCCCATAACCAATAATTATAACGATAACCATCATCATCACTGTATACATAATGGGGCCAATCAATGCAAAAATACGTGCTTCCTTTAATCCAAATTGAAATAAACGAGTAATACCTGCTTCTCCCTTTTGTTTCTCCACGGATTCAGCAGTAGATGCTTTCATTAAACGAATTTCACTGATTGTCTGTTGAATCGATCCTGTGAATGTTGCTGTTTCATCCTGTAGTCCTCGAGATACTTTCGCCATTTTAGACCCTAATGGAATCATTACTGCCATTGTAACAGGTACAGATACCAGCATAATCAACGTCATTTTCCAATCCATAATAAGTAAAATAGTGATGGCTCCAATAATAGAAATAATCCCACTAATAAATTGAGGAAAATGCTGGGTAATTAAATCTTTTACGATTCCGGTATCGTTCACAACCCGGCTAACGGATTCCCCACTTGCCTGTTTATCAAAGTAACGAATCGGAAGACGGATCAGCTTTCCCCACATACTCTCACGTAGCCTTGCGACAATCTTCTGCCCGACATATGCCAGTAAATAGGTAGATACACCATCAGTAACTGCCTGTAAAATAAACACAGCTGCAATGGCAATAATAATTCCTGTACTTAACGATTCAAATGAAAAGCCATCAACCAGTTCACCAGTCAGAATCGGTATTGTCAATCCAATCAGCGTTGTAATAATACTTCCTATTAACCCGAAAGTTAATGCTAGTTTAGGAATATTGGTTGATTGTATCAGTAATAGAAAAGGTTTTAATCCTTGATTATTTTTCATATTTTTATAGCTCCTACTCATTTTCATTATCTGGCTCATAATAGCTCATTTTCTCAAAGTAATAATCCATTGCTTGTATTAACCATTCTTCCTCTTCTTTGGTAAATGGGGTTGTAACCAACTCCTCTAGTTCACTTAAGTTTTCTATTTCTACATTCATTTTTCCCAATTCTGCCAGAACGTCTTCTCCTATAAATGTTAAGACTGCTTCCATGTAAGATTTAACTAGTTTCTGTACTTCTTTGTCCTCAACAGCTTTTCCATATAACTTTTTTAACCCTTTTGCTACTTTGATATACTCTTTATCAATCGCTATTTTTTCTTCCTCAGATCTTTGGTCAAAGATCTCTGCCACTTCCGCTAATTGGTATTTCCTCAACCATTCTTTCTGGTGCTGTTCTGTCTGCATATTGCTAATTAATGTCAATAATACAGAACTATCTACTTCTCTTTCATCCTCCAGAATAGTGATCGTCCTTCTTATGGCAGCTAATGACCTTTCAATATGGGCTTTTTCTTCTTCTAACTTTTGCATGTGGAGATTTAGTGTGCTATTTAAGCTTACTGTAAAGCTTGATTGATGTAACAGTTCACTTATTTTCTCCAAACTATAGCCAAGGAATTTTAGGCTAACAATTTTCTGCAATGTAATAATATCTTCATCCTTATACATACGATGACCAGAACTTGAATGCTTTTCAGGCTGAAGCAGACCAATTTCATCATAATAATGAAGGGTTCTAATCGATATACCAGTTCGCTTAGAAAATTCCCCAATCAAGTAAGTTTGATTTGTCATGATAATCTTCCCTCTCCAGTTCTTACATCCAATTATAATACCTCACGTAACTGTAGGTGCAATACTTTTTTAGAAAAAACATGGTGACGTAAATGAGCTGACTTATGTATGGAGTGACTTATGTACGGTACTAAGGACAGATTCTCTAGATGTCCTGCTGCTATATGTAGGGATTGATAGCTTCGGAGTATATGCATTATACGATGATAGTCATTGTAACGGACTGTATTCCAGCTTTTGGATAAATTTCAAAAGCTAATAAGGGTACCACTGTTAGTATATAGGTGAGCGGTACCCTTATCAAAGAAAAACTAAATGTGCTATGAAATTAATATCTATTTATCAGTTCTTCAAATTGTGAAAAAAATAGCCAAACAAAGGGATGATATCCTATACACATCATCCCTTTGAGAAAATTCTAGAGCAAAGAATTTTATCATCACATGTTATTCTTTAGTTCTCTATTACTTCACTTTATCATTTAAATTATTGGCAATATCAGAAAGCATATGTGCGGAGCCTGATACTTCTTGCATAGAAGCATTTAACTGTTCGATAACCGCAACAATATTCTCGATATTGGCAGTTGAACTACTTACCTCTTCTGACACTTTCTCAATAGATTGAGTCACATGTTCCATATTGGTCGTCACATCACTAATTGCTGTGTTTAAATCTTGAATGAATTCGTCCACCTCATCAATATTCGATGCGATATCTTGGAAGACTTCCTTAACATCTTCATTTAAGGCTGCGCCATCTTTAATCGACTGTCCGCCTTCTGAGATTACCTTCGTCACTTCTGCTGTACCTGCTTGGATTTCTTGAATCAAGCCCTGTGTTTTACTTGTTGCATCATTCGTTTGTTCAGCCAATTTTCTAACCTCATCTGCAACAACAGAAAATCCTTTTCCATGCTCTCCTGCACGGGCAGCTTCAATGGCAGCATTTAATGCTAACAGGTTCGTCTGACTAGAAATATCTGTTATCAAAGATAAAATTTCGCCGACCTGATTTGTTTTTTGATCAAGCTGATGAACTACATCAATCGATTGTTTTACTTGATCACCAATGAGTTCCATTTGTTTCATAATCTTAGCAACTGCCAAATCACCATTTTTCGATTGGCTGATCGCCTGCTTAGATGTTTCAGAAACAAAATTAATGCTCTCCACAATTTCCTGTAAGCTAAAGAAGATTTGACCGGAAGTTTCATTCACTTCATGAATTTCATTAGCTTGCGTATCAGCTCCAGCAGCCATTTCTTGCATCGTAGACGAGATTTCCGCTACTGCATCGCTGGATTCTTTTGTTGTGGACATTAATTGTCCTGCCGTAGCCGCTGTTTGGGCCGAAAGCTCTTTTGTTTCTTGATCAAGACTTGATTGTTTTGTTACCGTCTCATCTGCTACTTGCACGTCCTTAGCAGCGGCAGGTTGAAACCTAATGAACAAAAGAGCCAATCCAATAGTCAAGGCGATAAGCACGATTACACTAATGACAAAATAAACACTTGTACTAGTAAAAGATAAGAGATCCAGCATTAGAACCATTGTTAGCATGGATAGCAAAGCAATTATTAATGAATAGACGATAAAATATAGGTTACTTTTATTTTTGGGAATTGACATTAAACTTTTTTTCATCATTCATCTACCTTATTATATTTCCATTTCTTCGACATCTAGGAACTTCAATGCTTCCTCAAGACTGGTAAATGCCTTTACACTGTCTTTGGTTCCAGATGAACGGGATAGGCGGTTAAGTTGCATTTTTAGTGTCACATTTGGCGCAATATTTGCGTTCTTCTCCACATATTTAGCTACATCTGCCATCAATTGCCCCCAGACTTCATTTACCTCCGGTTTCGCAACCGTGTCAATTAAGCTATTATCATTTAAAAATTTCGTGATATGTGGCTTTTGCAATTGTGACCGAACGAAATCAGCCTGTTGCTTTGCTTCCTCAACTGTAGCCGCCATTTCTTTATACTTGAAATAAAACACATCTTTGTATTCTTTTGTTTCGTATTTACTCATGGGGAATGCCTCCTAATTATTTTGTTTCGTATTGATCTAATACTTCTTTAAATATATGTAATGCATGAATCGCTTTTGGAAAGCCTGCATATGCACTACAGTGATTAATGACTTCTAAGATTTGTGCTTTTTCCACTCCAACATTTAGTGCCGCTCGAAAATGATAATGCAAGCCTCTTCCAACATCGCCTTGCGTAATTAATGAAGAGAGTGTCACAAGTGCCCTTTGCTTTAAATCTAAGCTGTCATCAGCGTAGACATCTGCATAGCCAAACTCCAATGCAAGCTTAGCTAAGCGAGGAGAAAAAGATTCTACTGCCTTCATGGCATCAATACCTTGCTGACCTGCTAATTCTTCTATCTTCTTCCAACCAAACGCTTGCTTATCCTCCACTTCGATCACTCCAATATAAAAATAATTAACCTCTTTTCAATGTAGGTGGTACCTCTTCTTTCCATGTTAGAAGCTCAACTACAGATGGACCAGCTGTATCCATTGCTTGCTTCACTGCTGTCTCCATTTCATTAATCGTTTGACATCTAGTACTGTTAATACCTAGCGACTCACCAAATTGTGTCGCATTAATCCCGTAACTGTATCTCGTTCCTGCTGACTGACCAAGGCCATTTTTCATCCCCTTGTCGACCATGTCAAGCATGCCATTGTTAAACACGACAAAGGTAATATTCGCCTGTTGGTCAACAGCAGCTGACAGCTCCATTCCATGCATCATTAAACAACCATCGCCAACAAAACATACTATTGGCTGATCTTGATTGACTAAGGAAGCACCGATGGCCAATCCAAGTCCATGTCCCATTGCTCCAAAGACGTCATCAAAATAAAAAGTACCTGGTACCCTTGTATCAAAATACTTAATACCATAAAAGGTATGGCTACCATCATCTCCAAAGACAATTGTATCATTTGGCAAGTAATCTCTTAGCTTTAACATAGCCGTTGCTGTTGAAATTCGGCCGCCTTCTGGATCGCTATTGGCTACTAATTGTCTGTCTTTCTTTTCCTCTACCCAGTAAGTGGATAGGTCAAGTTTGTCTACAGGACGCTCAGGTGCATAGTAAGTAACGAGCTGAGATAAATTTTGCTTGGCGTCACCTTTGATCAGCGTTGTATCAAGCAAAACGGTTTTTCCAACAAAGGTCTCATCTTGATCAAATTGAATAATGTGCTTAGGGTATAGATCAGGCGTTAGACCAGCCGTCGACATATCGGACAACCGGGTCCCAATCACGACCATTACGTCAGTCCCTTCTTTCACATACGCCTCTGCTGCTGCAGTACCCCCTAAACCGAAGCTACCGAGAGATAGCGGATGCTGGGTTGGAAAGGTTCCTTTGCCACCTGGTGTGGTCATTACAGGTATCTGCCAATTTTCTGCAAACTGTTGAAGCTCCTGATAGGCTCTTGCCCGATGTACGCCTTTCCCAACTAAGATTACAGGCCTCTGTGCCGATTCCAACACTTCTTTCACTTGGCCTAAATTAGCTGAAATAGTGTTATCGACTATATCCCAGTTTGGCATGTCAATGCTTGGCATCTCTTGCGTTAAAATATCAAGTGGGATAGATAAGTGGACTGGACCCATCTTACCTGTTAAGGCCTTTTGCAAAGCATGCTGCAAATAACTCGATAATAGTGAAGCATCATCTACTCTAGCACTAAAAAGCGTCAGTGGTTTGAATAACTCCACAAGATTGGTTCCAAATATACTGGAATCTTGTCCAAGCGCTTTACCACTGTCTCCCAATGGTGGATGACCGGTAATAAATAATACTGGTGCATTAAATGCCTTCGCCTGACCAGCTGCAGTCAGTAAGTTCGTTCCACCTGGACCAGACGTCCCGATTGCAACACCAAGTGATTGGTTTTGTAATGCATAGCCAGTCGCCATGTAACCAGCGCCACATTCATGTCGTGAGAGCACAAAGTTAATACCTTGCTTTTCCATTTCTAGAATTAATGGGGTAACTGGTTTTCCTGGAACACCAAACGCCTGATCACATCCTAATTGCTTTATCATTTTTACTAGATTAGTAGCTAAACTAACCAATTCGGCTTCACCTCCTAATATAAGTCCACATGACTTATATCGACAAAAACCTCTAATAATTAACAAAATATGAGGTTTTAACAATTAAAACATTACTTTTTTACTAGGTTTGTTGGTTTATTTAGTTAGATAAGCTAACTACTAATAGTTCTAATTATCTAATAATTATAGAACTGCATTTATTGTGTTATTAAGAAAATTGGTTAGCTATTGGAGGGGAGTTAATCGATTGGCAAACCTTCTCTTATCCTTGTGTTTGGACTATAAATGGTAAACTTTGGCTCAGATGAGAAAGGGATGACGAGGATAAATTACCTTTGTACACAGATTTACAAAAGCAGGTGATAGACCAATTAAAAAACGGGGCTCTAATCTCACTTAGCTATGGCTGACACTGTACAGCGATATAGTATATATATATCTGTTTTGGTGATTTGGTTAATCTATGTTTTGATAGTACTTGAAAAGATAGGTGACCCAATAATGGAAGTCCTGAACTTATATCTATGATTTATAATAGAGGTAAGCGCGATTTTTTTTACGATCAGGCACTTCAGCTGAAACAAGCATTCACTTATAAAGTGAATGCTTGTTACCTGATTAAACAACATATGATCAGCTAATTTTTAATATAGGCTTAATCGCCATACCCCTTTTTGAATCTTCGAATGCCTGGTTGATATCATCGAACTCGTAAAATTTCACTAATTTATCAAACGGGAATAATCCTTCCTTATAGTATTCCAACAGCTTCGGTATAAACACCTGAGGTACCGAATCACCTTCCACAACCCCGACCATTGTTTTTCCTTCGGCCATAATTTCTTCATGAACATCAATGTTCACTTCCGGAGTTGCTCCTACGATTGCAAGCTTCCCAAGAGGTCGAAGTGCTTGAAGACCTTGGCGGACAACTGACGGTACACCTGTTGTTTCCACACCGTAATGGGCTCCTCCATTTGTTATCTCCTTGATTTGGTCCACTACATCTCCATCTCTTCCATTAATAGCGTGTGTAGCCCCCAGTTCTCTCGCAATCTTTAACCGGCTGTCATGAAGGTCAACAGCAATAATATGTTTGCAGCTCGTTATTTTTGCCGCCATTATTGCACTCAAGCCTACGGCCCCTGCACCGTAAATAACAATAGAGGTTCCGAACTCCGGCTTTAGGTGGTTTAATATTGTGCCGCTACCTGTTTGAATCCCACAACCTAAAGGTCCTAATAAGGAGAGATCCACATCCTTGTCCACTTTCACTATGTTTCGTTCATTCGCAACAGCATAGGTACCAAAAGAGGACTGTCCGAAAAAGGTAGAAAGGTCGTTTCCTTCCTTATGTAAACGGTGTGTCTGATCCTCCATTTTTCCACCAAAATTCAGTGTATTAAAATCCGTACATACCGTCGGATGTCCTGTAAGACAATTTTCACAATGACCACAGTGGGCAAACGATAAAACAACATGATCCCCTTGCTGTACAGTTTTCACTCCACTACCTGTTTTCTCCACTATTCCCGCTCCTTCGTGTCCTAGTACAGCAGGATAGGGAGTCATTCCACCGTCACGAGCAACCGCGTCTGTGTGACAGACACCGGTAGCAACAATTTTCACTAACACTTCGTTTGCCTTCGGTTCGGATAACTCCACTTCCTCAATGATGAAGTCTTCTTCCTGGTTGTGTGTAACAGCTGCTTTTATCTTCAACTTCTTCCAGCTCCTTCTATCGTTGTTTTCCATGCATGCTATATCTCCAGAAAATTCTTTGTCTACCAGTACTTTTTTATGTTTTCCGTTGCAACTTATTCCATTCAAGAATTTTCAAAAATTTTCATCATCTGAAGGATTAAAATAATTTTTAGATACAGCTTATAACTATGAAAAAGAAGGTACTATAGGAGAGGCTGTTATTCGGAGTTCTCTACCATATAGGAAGAGTGCTAAAAAATAGTCGGTACCAGTCCGCCATCCATGCGGATTGGAGACCCTTTAAATGCGGATGCATAAGGACTACACATAAATGTAATTAGCCTGCCTATTTCAGTTGGCCTGATAAATCTCTGTATTTCAGATTGAGGCAGGTTTGTAATCATAAATTCTTTCTCTTTTTCTGAAAAAGTCATATCTTCATTAGGGTATATACCCTCAATTATTTGATGCACGTTTTCAGAGAGTGTTGGTCCTGGCATGACCGTATTGACTGTGACTTCTTTTCCTGTTGTTAATTTAGATAAGCTTTTTGACAACGATAATAGCATTGATTTTGTCATACAATACTGAGGCATCTGTCCTGAAGGCATAACTGCTTCCTCACTCGCAATAAAAATAATTCTTCCAAAATTATTGTTCAACATTTTAGGTAAATAAAATTTAGATAATCCATTTGCGGCAAGAACATTAGTGCGAAAGTATTTTTCCCATACTTCATCGTCAACGTCCTCATATTGCATGATTTCATAAATACCCATATTGTTAACTAAAATATCAATATTAGGGTGTTTTTTAAATAAAGATTCTCTTTGTTGAATATCCACAATATCGGCCGTTGCATTTTGAGGATAGGTAGTCGGGAAATCTGATTTAATTTCATTTACAATTCGTTCTACCTCTTCATCATTTCGTCCATTGATTAGTACATTAACACCTTCTTTGGCAAGTTCAATGGCAATAGCTTTACCAATACCTTTCGTTGATCCTGTAACTAAAGCTGTTTTATTGTTTAATCCCATATCCATCATACATTTCTCCTTTTAATTTACTTGAAGATATATATTGCAGTTTTAAACATGTCAATTTATTGAGTTTTTCTTAATTGTTCAGTACGCCAGTTTGAAGGAGTATCATCTTCCCAAAGGCGAAAAGCCCGGTAGAACGAGTTTTGGTCTTCATATCCAATTAGGAAGGCCACCTCGCTTATATCGAGCGAGGGGTCTGCTAAGTACTCCCGTGCCCGCTCATGTCGGACTTGTGTTAAAAGATGCTTGAAGCTTGTCCCTTCGTCAGTAAGACGGCGCTGTAATGTACGATTGCTCATCCCCAACTCGCCTGCGACAGTCTGAATGGCGGGACGCCCTCCTGTCAGGCTACGTTCCAAGACCCACTTAACCATCTCAGTGATTGAGTTGCTGCGCTCTTGCTCATCCAAAGGTTGGTCCAATACAGGAGCCAAAATCTCCAGCAATTCTTTGTTGTACGAGACAAAGGGACTGTCCAAGTCACTTCTATGGAGCGTTAATTTGTTACAATTTCCACCGATCTGGATATGACAGCCGAAGTAATTCTCAAGTAGCTCTACGTCGCCCATTGAATGTGAAAATTCGACGGACTTTGCCGTCAAAAGTTGACCTGTCCCCCTGCGCCCTAGCTCCAGAAGAAATGCTAACGTGATACCAATCAGCATCGATGGACCAGGTTGATCAGTATATAACCATTTTAGTTCGATTGTACAATGCTCATCTTCCTCGGTGATAAGTAAGTTTTCAGGGGGACACATTTGCTTGTACCTAGCCATTCGCGTTAGTGCGTCACGGTAGTCACGAGCGTGATAAGCTACTAGTACGGTCGGTGGGTAATGAACAGTTTCAAAGCCGATCGCAAGCTTGATAATCCCCTTGGCAGTGTCATCTATGAGATCGGCATAAGCCTGCCAAATTGAGAAATATTGGCTGGCGTTGACAACTGTTTCATTAATAATAGTGAGTGGAAGCCCTGCTTTTCGAACCACTTCATGGGGGGCGACTCCTACTTGGCGTAATCCTGTCCAAAATCCTGCCGGGAATTTAATACGAGTATAAGACGTCATTAATAAATCTCCCCTTGATTGTGTCCAGCCTTGTTAGCGGGACAGTTATTAGTTTACCAACTTAATGTCGCTTTGTAACTAGCAAAGAACGACATTTCACTTGCTATGTACGTCAATTAAATCAAATTTGTTGATATGATTGAAAAATACATAAGCTATTTCAACAGGAAGCACATTTTCCATTATCATAAAACATCCTGCTTTTCTTCTTCAGCAATCTGGCCCATTTGTTACCATTAGACCAACCTTTGAGCCAAGACCTATTTCCTGAAAAATAAAAATATTACCATAATAAGGAACCAAGAAATTCGCCATGCCTTGTTGGGGCGTAAAAATAGAAGGAAATACAAGATACCCCAGATGACTGACATACGAAACCCCGGTTGCAAAGCACATATAAGAATGTATTTCACCTTCACTCATTCCATTCCCAAATAAGGGTAATGTATTAAATGAAAATAACAAGAGCAAAAAAATTAGGTTATATTTATGAAATGCTTTCTTACTCAACTGTATCTCTCCTAATATTTTATCCTTTTACCTTTTCTTTTTCCGCTAACCCGCCTCGTTAATTTAAGTTCATTATTTCACAAGCCACTTAAAAATGTAGACCTTTATCACGCAGTAATAGTCTACTACGCAATTAAAAAGTTAATTTGGCTCGTTTCTAGAAAACTGCTTTTTTAAGTTAATCAAATTCTAATTAGCAAAAACGAAGCCCAATTTGAGCTTCGTTTTTTTATCATATATTTTATTTACTAATCTAAACCTTATTATGTTACTCAAATACTCGCGACCGAATTAAAAATCGCTTCCCTTCTGGATTTTCCAAAGAAAACATCCCTCCTCGGCCTTCTACTACATCAATAATCAGTTGGGTATGCTTCCAATATTCATATTGATCCTTCGACATATAAAAAGGGCTGTCATTTATATAACCTAATAAAATATCAGCATCCCCAACGCGAAATTCTCCTCTTGGATAGCACATTGGCGAGCTTCCGTCACAGCAACCACCAGACTGATGGAACATTAAAGGACCATGCTTCTCTTTTAACAGATCCATTAACGCCACTGCCTCATCGGTTGCCAAGACCTTTGCTTGTTGTGTCATGCACCCGCCTCCTTTCTAAAGGATTAGAAAAATCCTTTTGGCTCGGTACTATAGCTTACGAGCAAGTTCTTTGTTTGTTGATAATGAGATAACATCATGTGATGATTTTCTCTTCCAATTCCTGATTTTTTATAACCACCAAAAGCAGCATGAGCAGGATAATCATGATACGTATTCGTCCAGACACGCCCTGCCTGAATCCCTCGACCGAGTCGATATGCCTTATGAAAATCACGTGTCCAAACACCTGCGCCTAAGCCATATAATGTGTCATTGGCAACAGCCAACGCTTCTTCTTCATCTTTAAACGTTGTCACAGCAAGCACAGGGCCAAATATTTCCTCTTGGAAAATTCTCATCTTATTATGCCCTGTGAAAATAGTTGGCTTGACATAATAACCATTTGAAAGCTCGCCATCTAATTGGTTTCGTTCACCACCAATAAGCACCTTTGCTCCTTCTTGCTTACCGATATCTAAGTAAGACGTGATCTTCTCCATTTGTTCGGTAGATACTTGCGCACCCATCATTGTCTCTGTATCTAATGGATGACCCGTTTTTATCGCATTGACACGCTCTACAGCTCGCTCGATAAACGCCTCATAAATATCTTCGTGGATCAAAGCACGTGACGGACATGTACAAACTTCCCCTTGGTTTAATGCAAACATCACCATACCTTCAATCGCTTTATCTAAAAAAGCATCGTCCTGTGCCATCACATCTTTAAAGAAAATATTGGGGGATTTTCCTCCGAGCTCTAACGTGACGGGAATAATGTTCTCAGATGCATACTGCATAATGAGTCGCCCTGTTGTTGTTTCACCCGTAAAGGCAATTTTTGCAATACGGCTGCTCGAAGCTAACGGTTTACCTGCTTCTAAGCCGAATCCATTTACGACGTTGACTACACCAGGTGGAAGTATATCTTGAATCAGTTCAAGTAAGACATGGATGGATGCTGGGGTTTGTTCTGCAGGCTTGATGACAACGGCATTACCTGCTGCTAGTGCTGGGGCAAGCTTCCACGTTGCCATTAATATCGGAAAGTTCCAAGGAATGATTTGTCCTACGACGCCAAGTGGTTCATGGAAATGATAGGCGACAGTATCCTCATCAAGTTGACTAATCGTGCCTTCTTGTGCTCGAATAGTTCCAGCAAAATAACGGAAATGGTCGACAGCTAATGGTAAGTCTGCAGCTAACGTTTCTCGAACCGCTTTTCCATTATCCCATGACTCTGCAACAGCTAGCATTTCTAGATTTTCTTCTATGCGATCAGCTATTTGATTTAACATATTCGCTCGCTCTGCTGGAGCTGTTTTCCCCCATGATGGTGCAGCCTTATGGGCAGCATCTAGTGCAAGCTCTACATCGTCAGCAGTAGAACGAGCTATTTCACAAAACACTTCACCGGTAACTGGTGTCATGTTTTCAAAATATTGACCTTTTACAGGCGGCGTCCACTCACCGCCAATATAGTTGTCATATCTTTCCTTAAAATTCACGACGGAACCCGGTTGGTTTGGTGTTTCATATTTCATACTTATTCCTCCCCATTTTTACTTTCAAGAATGCTCAAAATAGGTGTTGATCCATTTGGATAACACCTACTTTAAATATATTGATTAGTGAGGGAGAATATGCCTGAAGTAAATAGAAGAAAAGATAGATTGTCTCATAAACCTTTCTACTCATCAGGAAAGCATGAATCCAAAACCTGCTACCATTTTTTTAAGTGGGCATAGAATGCACTATGCTCAAATCATTCCAAAAGAAATTACATCATTCTGCATTCAACACAACAGGATAATTATGTTAACATGAAGTAGTAGAACTCGTGACTTTTGCACCCCTCATAATCTATCTACATCATGGAGGAATTTTTTATGGACAAAAAGAAGAGCATATCTATCTTCATTTTTTTAGTAATAATAATGTTAGCGGCTTGCGAAGGTTCATCTGCCCAATCGGAAAGTGCTGTGAACAACCATTCACTCCACAACCATGCAGACGAAGCTAACAATGATTCTATTAAGAAAGATTTACCAGAAACAATACCGGACGAAGAGAATGAGCATAACGAGTTGGAAAATGGAAAGACGTCGAATCAATCAAAAGAAGAACAAAATTCATCTGTTACTAATTCGACTACCAATCTAAAAGAAACATATCTAAATAAATTACATAATACAAATGAAAGAACAGAAAAGATGGAAGCTGTAGACAGTTCTACCTATGCCTTAAAAGATGTTGCACATAACCAATACAAGGAATGGGACGATTTATTAAATGAGATTTATGGTGTATTAGAAGACCAGCTATCTGCTGAAGAGATGAGCAAATTGCGAGAAGAACAACGTGATTGGATAGCACATAGAGATGAAACGGCGAAAGAAGCGTCACTACAATATGAAGGTGGTACAATGGAACAATTAGAGTATGTAACGGTTCTTGCAAACGTTACAAAGGATAGATGTTATGAGTTCGTGGAAGCATATATGAAGTAGTTTGTACGCTTTTCACAATCGTCAAAATACCCACTTCTTCCAAAGCTAGCACTTCTTTAGCAAAAGCTTCATAGTTATTGAAAAAAGGCGAGGATAATTCGTTTAGTTGATTAATATCGATTGTTTTCTTTGGGTATAGAGCCTTCTTCTAGTTCTGTCATACTCTTCATCCTATGTGTTGAGATATGTCTTATTTTATCTATTGGGGGCAGGACATGGAAGGGAAGGGAATGGAACAACTTATGACTTTTATCACTGAAATAATCAATTGGCCAAACTGGTTTTTTTAGGAAAAATTCTCTTAAACAGTCCATTCGAGTTCTCATACTGCCACCTGGCTATGAAGAAAAAGGTTCTGCAAAGTATATTCGAATGTTTGTATCTTGCTCAATGGCGTTGTAACAGGCGAATCTCTGACTCTATGGCTTCTTCCATAGAGTCAAAGATTCGATTAGGCTATGTACTGGTTTTACGTTCTACAAAAGTAGCGAAACATCCTTTACTTTTACCACGGCTGGACACCACACTATTAAGCTGTATTTCAATGTGCATGAGTTTATCTCCTTTAAGTATTATACTCCTTGAGTTGAGGGTTATATCGATGTAAAATAACGCAAAAGATTAAAAATAGTATACACCGGAGGTAATAAAATGAAATATTTCGTAGTAGATGCTTTTGCAGAAAAGGTATTTGAAGGAAATCCAGCAGGCATCTGTATCATGAGGGATTGGATTTCAGAAGAGCTCATGCAGAAAATAGCGATAGAGAACAACCTCTCAGAAACAGCATTTGCCGTAAAGGAAGGAACACATTATGGACTGAGATGGTTTACACCTGGAGGTGAAATTAATCTTTGTGGTCATGCTACATTAGCAACAGCATTTATCTTATTAAATAATCATGAAAAGAAATCCAATCAAGTCAAGTTTCGCACAATTAGTGGTAAGTTAATTGTCAATCAACAAGATGATTTATATGAATTAGATTTTCCTGCTGTTCCTTCCGAAGAGATTGAGGTTTCTGAAGAAATGATCAATGCCTTGGGAATCGTGCCAAAAGAAGCATTCTTAAATAGAGATCTTATTTTCGTATTAGATTCCGAGGAAGAAGTGAGAAACATAAGTCCTGACTTTGTCAAATTAGAAGCATTACCAGATGGATTGGGTGTTTGTGTAACAGCGAAAGGGAGAGAATATGATTTTGTTTCTCGAGGTTTTTTTCCTAAGCTAAAGGTAAAGGAAGATCCTGTAACAGGTTCTTTACATTGTAGCTTAATTCCGCTTTGGGCGAAGAGACTAGGGAAAAAGGAATTGGTGGCAAGACAAATATCAGATAGAGGTGGAACGCTATATTGTAAATTTGAGGATACTCGAGTAAAAATTGCTGGAAGAGCAGTGTTATATTCAGAAGCCGAATTAGCTATTGAGGTTTAACTCTGCAATAATATACTATAACCCCTTCCATGATTAGCTGTAAAATGACAGAAGAAACATGGAAGGGAGTTATCCTTATGAGTATTATGTCTTTTTTAACCTATTGTTTTATTGTTACTTTTACCCCTGGGCCAACTAATATTGTGATATTATCGACCGTTCACCAATCAGGGACGAAAAAAGCTCTAAGATATACTTATGGGGCTACGATTGCCTTTGGTTTACTACTCGCTATCTCAGCGATGCTGAATACATTACTTGTTACGGTCATCCCTAAGATTTTATTTTTCATGCAGGCCATTGGAACGCTCTACATGCTCTATCTTGCCTACCAAATCTATCAATCAGATGCTTCCAACCGAAAGGTACACGATACGGGCACCTTTCTATCAGGCTTCCTCATGCAATTTTTAAATCCGAAGGTGCTACTGTTTTGTATGACAGTCATCCCTAGCTTTATTTTACCGTACACAAAGGCACCATCTGCGCTGACAATTGGCGTTATCGTGATCACAGTTATTGGATTTTTGGCATTTATAACATGGCTGCTTTTCGGTTCTATCTTCAGGACGTTTTTACAGAAACATAGTAAATTAGTGAATGTAGTGATGGCATTATTCTTAGCTTATTCTGCTGTTATGATCTGGATGTAGAGGTGATCGTTTTGGACAAATTTATCTATAAAAAAGCTGCTGGTATTACTGCATTGTCAGCGAGCATTTCTGAATTTTCCTATAAAAAACACTCTCATAAGGAATATGCGATGGGGGTTACATTACGTGGTATCCAACACTTCAACATGGACGGTAGTTTGCAATTGTCCTATCAAAATGGGGTAATGCTATTTAATCCAGAACAGGCACATGACGGAATGGCCCATGATGAAACAGGACTGGATTACGTTATGCTATACATTGATCCCGAACTGCTCTTTGAAGCAATGGAGAAGAAGGATTTGATTCATTTTTCCACACCTGTTGTATATGATGTGAATCTACAACAAAAAATATTGTGTCTATCTCATGCGATTTTAAATGAAAAAGATGAGGCGTTATGTAGTGAATGGTTCTTATCCCTAACAGATAGTCTTATGATAAGAAATAACCTTGTTGCAGATTCGAAAAAAGATAACGTGCTGATAAGTAAGGCGAAGGAGATGCTTCATGCTAACATTGGAAATGTGCTAAAGCTTGATGAGATATGTAAAGAGCTTGATCTATCGAAATTCCAGTTTATTAGATTGTTCAAATCCCATACTGGCACTTCTCCTTACCAATATTTTCTTAACTGCAAGGTGGAGCGCGCCAAGGCATTAATCGAAGAACATCGTGATATTTATACAGCTGTTGCGGAATGTGGCTTTGTTGATTTAGCCCATTTAAATAAACATTTTAAGAGTGTTTATGGGACCACAGCATTTGAGTATATTTCGCATATGAATTGATTCAACCATTTGGGGTAGGTGCAATATGGTATGTCTTTATTCATAAATTTCTTTGATCACCTTTTGATTTTATAATAATACCTACGCCCCACGCCTCACCACCTTCGATATGGTTTTGGATATCTGATACATCAATATCCGTTTCCATTCTAATTCGCTTGGCTTCTTTCGCACCAAGCGTTAGCTTATAAGGGGCGTTGTTATTCATAAGTGATACCATTGGTGGATCATCATCTTCATTAAATTCAACCGTAAATGGAACATCATGATTGCTATAGTTTATAAAGGATAGCTCACATTCTCCATGTAAAGTTTCCTCACTTTTCATTTCAAAACTACACTCGCTTTCTTCATTCGAGTAGGAAATGGCATATATGCCTGTGGCAAAGCTCTTTTGAAATGAACTAACTATAAACGCCGGAGCAAAAATAAACATAAACAAGACAAGGAATCCGATCCTGCCATGATATTTCTTTAATGATTTCACCAACAAAAATAGACCTATAATTAGGAAAGCTAAAGCAATAATTCCTACAGTATGAAACCCATTTGCGAATCTAACAGGGATATTCCATGTCATAAAAATTACTTCCCCGAATGGATAGGAATGTGGGAAAGGAAAATGTAGTAGGATAGAAACGAATAAAAAAACGAGTGATAAATAAAACATGGATTTGCTTTTTATCAATTTAATCCCCCTACCGTTTTATACAACAGTTTACTCTCTCTTCAAAAGAACGCCCAATACTAGTATTATTCGGACTACCGGTTCAATTGATAGACATGAAAGATTTAGCCACATAGGAGTTCAATATGGCGGAAAACAGAAATAAAAGAACTAAAATAGTAAAAAAAACAACAGCCCTACCCAAAACAAGAGCAACGCCATTGTTCCTTCACCACAACCTATCAAACTACTCAGCTACATAATATTCTACTCTACCATCCAACTCTTCAATCTTCTTATCTGTAATTAATGAACACTGATTCAATTCAAATGCTTTACATAGTGAACTTTTCTTATACTTTGAGCTATCTGCTAGAATATAACATTTTTTTGAATTGCTATTGATGATTGTTTTCTTGCTTGCTTCTCTGAAGTCTGGGGTATTAATT
Source organism: Gracilibacillus sp. HCP3S3_G5_2 (assembly GCF_052063305.1). Classification (NCBI taxonomy): domain Bacteria; kingdom Bacillati; phylum Bacillota; class Bacilli; order Caryophanales; family Bacillaceae; genus Gracilibacillus; species Gracilibacillus sp. HCP3S3_G5_2. Next base: position 36,427 of record NZ_JBQHXU010000017.1, read on the forward strand.
CCCTCTCTTAAACCAAAACCCGTGGTTCCGACAAATGCTTTATCAAAAAATAAGTTCTTTAAAATAGTATCTGTTAAAGGGCCGTTGATCGAATCCAAATCCTTGTTAACTTCACCGCCTACGATGATACAATCGGAAATATTCGGATTATCCAATTCATTTAATACTTGGATGTTTGATGTCACAATTTTTATATCTTTAGCTTTAATGTATTTAGGGATACTTAAACAGGTTGTGCCAGAGTCAATATAGACAACCTCTTCATTTTTGACAAAGGAAGCAGCAAGTCGAGCAATTTTCTCTTTTTCGTTTTTATATAGAAATTTTTTCGTACCTACTGGTAATTCTAGTGCATTAATTTTAAGCTTTACTCCGCCACCTCGAAGTAAAATTATTTGTCCTTCTTCCTCAAGAACCTTCAGATCACGTCTAAGCGTCGACTCAGAAATGTCATTAAAAGTTTCCAAAAATTCCTCGATATAGATGATTTCCTTCTCTTCTAATGCTTCGATGATTTTCTTTTGTCGTATATATGGGATCATTTTATAACCTCGCTACTAACTAGTGATTGATTACTTCTTCTAATAAAGGCATTGCCTCGTGAGCACCTATTTTTGTTACAGTTTTTGAACTTACTTTAGATGCAAACTCTCCTGTTTCCTTGATCGTGAATTTGTTTAACACACTATAAGCTAATCCACCAATATAGGAGTCACCCGCGCCTGTGGTTTCCAATACGTTTACTTTTTCAGCAGGGAAATGTTGCTTTTTCTTCCCATCAAATAGAACACTACCTTTTTCACCTAATGTAATGCAAACAATATGACGAACCTTTTTTAGCAAAAGATCACTAGCAGCCAACGCATCATCGGCTGTTTCGATTACCGTTTGTGCATAATAGCTTGCTTCTGCTTCATTTACAACTAAGCAATCTACGAGTTTCAAAGCTTTAGCAGAAATAGGGACACTCGGGGCAGCATTTAAGATGATATAACACCCATGTTCTCTACCTACCTGGATGGCGTATTCTGCAACATCTATCGGGATTTCTAATTGGATCACCATCATTGCTGCTTCTTTGATTAATGGCAAAGCATTTTTAATATCATCGATCTTAAGCTCGTAATTGGCACCTTTCGCAATAGTAGATAAGAGCCTTCCATCTGGGAAAGAGTTAACAAATCCTAATCCTGTATTCGTATCCGCTCTCTTCATAAAGTCTGTCTGAACATGATATTTCTTTAATTCAGTGAGTAGCTCTTCACCAAAATGATCATTCCCTACTTTTCCAACCATATAAGTGTCTAATCCTAATTTGGCACATTGAACCGCTTGATTGGCACCTTTCCCACCACCACACATTGACACACTGTTTGCGGTGATTGTTTCTCCAATTTTAGGTAATCGATCTTGTTTTATAATTATATCATAATTGATACTGCCAATTACTACCGTTTTATGTGTCATTTTTAGCTCGCCACCTTAGCCTTGTTGTTGTTCTTAGTCACTTTGATTTGTTTCAATTTATCTTGGATGTTCTCAAAATATGCTGCTATTACTATAATAGCCCCTGTCGCAATATATTGCCAGAATGTATCGACACCGACAACGACAAGCCCAACTTTTAAAGTAGATAATAGTAATGCACCTAAAAGAGTACTAATCATATTTCCTTTACCACCAGCTAAGCTTGCACCACCAATTGCCGCAGCAGCGATCGCATTCAGTTCATAAGTTTGACCTGCTGCAGGCTCACCTGATCCTAGGCGTGCTAATAATACCATACCAGCAAGGGCTGCTCCTACCCCACATAAGGCATATGCCCAAATTTTCGTTCTATCGACATTTACACCTGAAAGCTTCGTTGCTTCCTCATTTCCACCAATGGAATAAACATATGTTCCGAATCTCGTATATTTTAAAACGATATGTCCAAAAACTGTAAAAGCTAATAAAACAACGATCGAGATTGACACTCCACTGATGATATCTCCTGATAACATGTTTCTAAAACTATTAGGAATATCCAACACTGGCCAACCACCTGTATACACATAAGCAATCCCTCTATATGCACTCATCGTACCTAAAGTCACAATAAAGGGTTGTAAATTCATTTTCGTGATCAATACACCATTGATGATGCCTAAAACTAATCCAAGTCCGATACCTACTATTAGTGCAACAACTGGATTTACTCCTCTAACTAACAAATCACCGACGATGACAATGACAATTGCAAAGGTTGAACCAACTGATAAATCAATTCCGCCTGTGATAATCGCATAGGTGATCCCTAATGCGAGTAAGCCGTTTATTACCGTTTGATCTACAATATCAAGTAAATTGCCTGTACTTAAGTAAATCGGTTCAATAATGGAAAAAATAACGACCATTAATAAGATCGCAAAGATCAAATATAGTTCACGGCTAGCTAATTTTGCTTTCATGATTGTTTACCCCCATCGCATATTGAAGTATATCTTCCTCTGTAAGTTGATTGTTTTCCAATTCTTTTACTTTCTTTCCTTCTCTCATCACAATGATTCGATCTGACAATCCTAATACCTCTGGTAGCTCTGATGAGATGATAATGATGGATTTCCCTTTTTCAAGTAATTCCTCTAACACTCTATAAATCTCTGCTTTTGCTCCAACATCTACACCCTTTGTCGGTTCATCAAGGATTAAAATTTCTGCGTCAGATGATAACCATTTGGAAATAACGACCTTCTGTTGATTTCCACCACTTAAATGAACCGTCATATAATGAGGATCAACTGGACGTAAATTTATTTCATTTACATAATGTTCACAGTTTTTCGTCTTCTTGTTATGTTGAAGCAGTCCAAACTTAGTAAACTTCTCCAATTTAGATAAACCAATATTATTAGCATTATCGAAATATTTAACAAACCCTTGTGTTTTTCGATTTTCTGGTATTAATCCAATCCCTAATTGAACGGCCTTCTCTGGTAATGTAATATTCACTTCCTTACCGCTTAATTTGATCGTGCCGCTTGTCTTCTTCTCTGCTCCAAATACCGTTCGTAACACATCTGTTCGCTTGGACCCTACTAATCCAGCAAATCCAAGAATTTCACCTTTCTTCAAATGAAAAGATATATCCTCAAAGACGTTTGCCAAAGTTAAATTTTCTACTTCTAACACCGTCTCCGCATCTTCTTTGACCAAACCTTTTTTATTTCGTATAGCAAAAGACGATACATCTCTTCCTACCATTCTCTTAATCAATTCTTCTTTTGTGACATCACTTACAGAGAAGGAATCAATAAAATTACCGTCTCTCAAAATTGAAGCACGATCACATATTTCAAAGATTTCTTCTAATCGATGGCTGACATAGATAATGGTCATCCCATTATTTTTTAATTCATTAATAATGTTAAATAGCGCTTTTGTTTCCTTTGTCGATAAAGATGCGGTAGGTTCATCAAAAGAAATAACTTCCGCATTGTGATATAAAGCCTTTGCTATTGCGACCATTTGCATCTCACCAGTACTTAATGTGTTGGCCATATCTTCACTTTTGAAGCTGCAATTTAGGCGTGAAAGTATTTTGTTCGCCTTTTGATGCAATTTCTTATAATCAATTAGGAAGCCTTTCTTTGGCTCATAACCAAGCACAATATTTTGACCTACAGTTATCTCTGGTATAATACTTACCTCTTGGTGCACCTTCGAAATCCCTTGTTCAATCGCATCATTCGCATTCTTGAACTGGGCAATATCACCATTTAACCTTATACTTCCGTCATATTCTGTGTATACACCATGTAGAATATTTAATAAAGTAGATTTCCCTGCACCGTTCTCCCCTAAGAGGGCGTGAATTTCTCCCTTTTTTATTTCAAAACTAACTTCTTCTAGCGCTTTTACACCTGGGAAAGCTTTCGTAATATTCTGAAATTGGATAATTGGCTCATTATGTTCTATCATTTCGGATTTCCCCCTTTTCACACACTATAGTCGAACCCATTACACGATTCGACTATAGTAATCATTCAAAACCAACGTTTCTTCTATATGAGAGATTTATTATTGTTCCACTTCTGCTTCAGACCAACCAATAATTTCTTCTGCTGGCTTATCAACATTAGTGGAATCAATTAATGCCTGCGGTGTCCAAATCACTCGAGGCAACTCTTGTCCACCTAGATTTCTTAAAGCCATTTCAACTGCGATTTGGCCTTTATATAATGGGAAAGAATCGATTGTCGCATCAAGCTCACCCGCTCGAATTGAATCGTATGCCTCACCGATACCATCTACCCCTACAACGAGAATATCTTTTCCTGAAGCGTTAACAGCTTCCTGTACGCCAAGAGCCATCGTGTCGTTGTTAGCAAAGATTGCTTTTAAATCATCATGCTTTTTAATCCATGTTTCTGCGACATCCTTAGCCTTTGAGCGATCCCAATCCGCATTTTGTTTTTCTACTATTTCCATATCAGGGGCATTATCTGCAATCCACGTCTCAAAGCCAAGTGTACGTTGTCGTGCAGCAAAAGCCTTCGGCATACCTACAACAATGGCTACTTTACCTTCAGCTTCAATTTGATCCGCGATCCATTCTGCCGCTTTTGCTCCATTTTCGATTGCTTTCGGCCCGATAAAATACGGTGCTTCTTTAATGATCCCATCATTGACATTAAGCACTGGAATATCAGCTTCTAGTGCATCCTCTACACCTGGGACAAGGTTACTATCAGAGATTGGTGATAATAACAAGGCTGTATAATCTTTATTAATCATATCCCTTACAACAGCTAATTGCCCTTCTTCATCAGCTTCCCCTTGAGGTGATTTGACATCAATCGTTAAATCAAAGCCTGCTTCATTAAAATTATTTACACCTAGTTCCATGCCTTCTTTTAATGTTCGCCAATACTCATTTTCAAACGCTTTTGCTACTGCTCCTATTTTAATAGTTTCTGAGGATAAGGGAACAGAACCTAAGTCAGCACGAACTTCATCAACTGTTTGCCCGTCAGCTTCATCTGGGTTAAAACCAGTGTTTTCACCAGCTTCTTCCTCCGTCCCACTGTTATCTGCATTGCTAGCACTACTACAAGCTACCATTACTAACGACATAAATAATAAAAATAATACCAATAGACTTCTCTTCATTTTAACCATAATATAGCCTCCTATTTTTTAAAGTTATTAAATCGCTTTCATTCAGGTGGAGAATTTTAAGAGTTAAACTCTTAAATTCTCAATTTTTTCACCTTTTAGACATTTTAAAAATAACTCATTGGCATCAATTGCACTATTTTGAGTAATCACATCTTCAATGTATTCCAGTCCTAGATTGTCCAACAATCGATCTAACTGTTTGATCATTTTCACATTTTGTGTAATTTCTGCAATGGGCTCTTCTCTAATTGGAAATGTATCAAAATAAATCACTTGTTGATAATTTTCTTTCTTTAGATAATAGAGAAACTCGAGTGTCTGCATCAATGAAACGGTACCTAACATAAGACCATCATCGTGTGTACCGTATCCATCATTAAGATGAACACCAAATAATTTCCCTCGAGCTTGGGCAATGTTTAACCCATATGCTGGGTTCTCTCTTTTCATTAGCATGTGACAATAATCGACTGTTACCCCAATATTATCACGATCCACTTCATTGACCATTAGCATTGTTGTGCCAATACTGTCAATTAATGCAAAAGATCTTTCTTGATATGGCTTATACTCGATACTTATCTTTAGATTAGGTGCATAATCTGCTAATTGTTGCAAATATTCCCGCACTTGGTTCCAAGTTTTTTCATAATTGATTTGAAACGGATAATCAAAGCCATCAAATCCCAACCATACAGTAATGACTTCACCATTTAATGCTCTACATGCGTCGGCAGCCTCAAAGCATAATGTTTTCGCATCGTCTGCAATGGAGCTATCATTATTCCCTAACTCTCCATTGATAAAATGATTTCGAAATCTTAATGCTAGTCCATTAACTTCTAAATTCAATTCTTTTAACTTTTTTTCAATTTCTGTCACACTATACTGCTCGAAATGTTCTGGATAATTCAAATCGACACTCGTGATACCTTCTACATTAGCTAATTTCTCTAACGCCTCCAATATATCGCCATTTACTGAAGGGAGTATCGAGTTTAACCTTGATGCTAGTTTCATTTGTCCCATCCCCCATTAATAAAACTGATAATGCTTTCAAAAAGAATTCTAGCACGCTATTTTTCAAAAATCAACATATTTTTTCATATTTTTTCACTTTTAATCATAAAAAAATAATTATAGCTGCCATTTTTAATCAATATCTCGAGAAATGATCTGGGGCTAAGGGCGTGAATTGACAATGCTCAAAATAAGTCGTCCATCTAGATAGTACTTATTTTGATATGTATCAGTGAATTTATGTATTTAATAGAGTTCAATCAATAATTGTACCGATTATCTATGTTCATTTTTATCGCTATGTTCTACGTATGAAGGACTACTCATTTACTTCTCAGACCACTCTTTAATGATTTCCTTTAGTGCAAAAAAAAGATACCCTTATCAAACAAGGGTATCCTCCAACTTTTATAATTTTCTCCCATTACCTTCCTCATCTCTATCGATATAGGGTTAGTCTCCGAAGAAAGAAGGTGCTCCTAACTATTAGAATCAGATACAATTTAGTTCTTTAAAAAAAGAGCAATGACTATCTTTTTATTTTACCTGTAATCATTTTGTCGGCAATGGTGCATGCGGCGAAATAAATCCTTTGTCCACTAATTCAGTCCAGAAGGATTGTGGTATATCCTTTTTAATCATCTCTACATCTTCTGCAATATGTTCTGGGCGAGTAGATCCTGGGATGACAGCTTTCACAGCTGGATGTGCAGTTGAAAATTGTAAGGCTGCCGCTTTCAAGCTTACGTTATGGTTTTCCGCTATTTCTTCAAGTTGTTTTACTTTATTCAATATATGTTCATCCGCTTTTTCATAATTAAAATGATCTCCTCCAAGCAACACACCAGAATTAAATGGGCCTCCCACAATGATATCTATACCTTTGTCCACTGCTTTCGGCATCATACGCTGTAAGGCATGCTCATGCTGTAAAAGAGTGTATTGGGTAGCAGATAAGCATACATCAGGCTGTGCCTCCTCCAATTCCATCACTAGTTCGATAGGTTCGGTTGTATTTACACCAAGTCCCCATGATTTAATCACTCCTTCTTCACGAAGGCGACTTAAGACACGGAAGGCTCCATTTCTAGCCTCATCAAATTTTGTAATCCATTCATCTCCATGAAAATCAGGCGAAACATCATGAACAAATACCATATCCAAGCGATCCGTTTTTAATCGATCTAAACTTTGTTCAATTGATTTCATAGTGGCTTCCTCTGTATAGTCTGTAATGACTTTATTTTGACGGCCAGCCTCGAATATGCCGTCTTTGTCTTCTTGTTCATCAGTGATATAACGTCCAACTTTCGTTCCTATTAAATAATCATCTCGATCATACTTCGATAACACCTCGCCTAAACGAATTTCCGCTAAGCCTGCTCCATAAAAAGGTGCAGTATCAAAATAACGAATTCCTTGATCCCAGGCGGTTTGTATTGCCTCCTGTGCTTCCTCTTCGGGAACATCCCTGAACATATTCCCTAATGGTGCGGTTCCAAGACCTACTTTATGTTTAAGTGCTTGCTCTAACGACTTCACTAAAATTCCTCCTTGAATTATAAAGCTATATTAATCTTTTTCCGTTTTGAGCCTGCACTAAACATGAAGAGCTTCGATGCGTGGAATGATAACCTTTAAACATTAAGGAGAAATAATTATTTAACGGCAAATTCTAGAAACGTATTGAATATAGAATTGCAGCTTTTCTTATTTTCACTAGATTTCTGTGTTTCTTTACACAAAAAAAGGGACAAGAAATCTGCCCCCGATTTACACTACCAACTTTATTGTTCCTTCACTCTTATCTAATGTAAAGCTTACCTTTTTACCATCACATAAAAGGTCATAATCTCCAAGGAATCCTTCCAATGATACGATACCGTTGTCATCTGTTTTAGATTGTTTATTGGTATACCAATCACCTTTAATTAATTTCTTTAATACCTCATAAGATGGCTTCGAACTGTTATCCTTCCTAACAAATCCTGCTGGAGCCCCAAGCCATGCACCATCATCACTGAAGGACCATGTCGTAATCGCTTCTACAAGAGGGTGTTCAAACAAAATTGAATACATTTCTTCCACTTCTTTTGCCTGACGTTCTTCGAATTCTGGTGTAGAGGGCCATTCTGGAATCTGATAATCATTCAAATCCTCTATTTCAGGTGGCATCAGATGTCCAGAAGTTAATGTATTTTCTGTAAAGTGAATAGGAAGACCAAATTGAGAGAATCGCTCTAATACTTCTTCTAATTTTTCCCGTCCCCAATATCCTTGATGTTGATGGGACTGAATACCAATCGCATCAATTTGGATACCTGCGTTTAAGCAGCCATCAATTAATATTTCATAGTTTATCGATGTATTGAAGTCATTTAATAATAATGTTGCATCAGGATTAAATTCGCGTGTCTTCGCAAACATTTCTTTTATAATACCAACACGACCAAGATCTTTACTTATCCTCGTAATACCATTATCATACTTGTCAAAAATCGGCATAATGACCACTTCATTAATGACGTCCCACATATCGATAAGCCCTTTGAAATCTGTTACCTCTCGTTCAATCCTAGCAAACTGTGCTTGCAAAATTTCTTCATTGCTCATGTCGAGAAGCCACGGAGCTGTCACGGTATGCCAACAAAGCGGATGGCCCTTCACCGTTACATTTCTCTCTTTTAACCACTGAGCTGCTGCCTGTAATTCTTTTGTTTGTGGTTTACCTTTTTCAGGTTCGAACCTTCCCCAATAGAAAGGTAATGTACCAGCGTTAAATAGATCTAAAAATTTTTCTAGTTTTTCTTCTTGAAATGCGAGCCTGTCTGCTGGTACATTTTTATTTGCTACATCGATAGCATCAAAAATCCCACAACCAAATAAAAATTGGTGATTGGTTTGTTTCAGCTCCACTTCCTTCCCTGTAACAGGATTCCCTTGTGCATCAACGAGTTTAATCGTTTTACTCGCCATTCGATGTGCCAATTTATTTGTTTGTCCCATTCTGATACCTCCAAATTCATAACGTGTTGTTTTATAGATAGCGCTTTCTCTTCTGTTAATTAAATTCTAGCAAATATCCTCTGACGTAAAAACTAGGTAAGTTATAGATTTTATTGTATAAATTAAAGGTATTGTGGTAGTTACTCCGAAAAAGTTTTTGAATATTCATCAACTAGCTTGTTTTAGGATAATGATCTTTATACCCTAAAACACTGACAGATTTTTGCTCTTTCGCACTTCTTATCGCAATCTGAATCAAGTGACTTCTCTTTCCCTTATTTTGATATATTTGTAGTGCAAAAAACGGAGAAATTGTCAGTTTTCAAGAAGAGGCATTGGAATCAGGTAGGCAAAGCATAAAGAAGGGTAACCTTTGGTTATGTATAAAAAGAAAAAGCAACCCTTTTTCATTCAGCATGGATTGCTTTCCTTTTGTAAATAATTTGAATTTTATGGTATGCTTAGTTTACATTAGTTGGAACAGTTTTGATTTCTCTATCACGATGTCTTTTATTCTATTATTGGCAGGTAATAGAAGCTTTCTTAAAGATGTTAACGGAGTTGCTGAAGAGAATGTCTGATTAACTTCTTCAATATAGGATTTGTTTAATTCTGTTCCAACGTTTATTTTTTTCATTCCTTTTGCAACACATTTTCTCATGTCTTCGTCAGATACGCCCGTACCCCCGTGCAAGACTAGTCCTACGTTTTTCATATTAGTAGAAAGCTCTGATAATAACTCAAAATTAATCTTTGCTTTCGACTTGTACTGACCATGTGTTGTCCCAATCGCTACAGCTATTGCATCTACACCTGTTTCTCTTACAAATTTATATGCATCTTCAGGATGTGTGTAGATTGCCTCTTCTTCCGATACCACTATTCCATCTTCCGCTCCACCAATTGTTCCAACTTCACCTTCTACAGATACGTTTCTAGATCTAGCATATTCTGTTACTATTTTTGTATTTTTTATATTCTCATCAATATCTAAACTGGAACCATCATACATAACAGAAGTGTATCCCGCATCTATTGCTTCTTTAAGAAAGTCAATTGACTTACAATGATCCATGTGGAGACATACATCTATCTCTAATCGATTAGATAAAGTTTCAATACTGGAGACTAATAAATCAAGCCCTATATATTCAGCTGTACCAGGTGACGTTTGAATAATAATCGGTACATTGAGCTCTTTTGCACCTTCTAACATAGCGGGCAGCATTTCCAAACAGTGAACATTAAAAGAGCCTATTGCTCGTTTTCCTTCATTTTCCTCAAATAATTGATCCAAGCTTTTTAACATGATCAAACCCCTCTCTACATATTTCCCCTTATGGTGTCCTTTGTCAGTTTCATAAGGTCATCAGATTTTTGTAAGTATTCTTGCACTTTTTCACGATCTCCCTCTTTCGAAGCTTGTTTTCTTTTTATGTTGTATAGCTTAATTAAATCGGTAAAAGCTTTTCCTAAAGCCTTGTTCTGATCAATACTTTTCTCGTAATACTTAATTGCGTTATCATAGTCTTCTATTTCAAAATATAAACTACCTAACATATTTAACAGATGAATTTGATCTTCATTTTCGCCATTCTCAAGCTTTATTAAATACTCTTCTATTTGTTCTGAAAGATGTTCCTTTTTTACTTGCTGTTGCTGTTCTGTTTTTGGATCGTTATCTCGCTTCTTCTTTTTAAAAAATGGCATAGTACCTCTCCTTTATGCAAATAAATTCATGATTGGATGGATCAACCATTCAAATATCAGACCAGCTGCTACTGTATCAACATCAGTCGCTGTTGTATTAACAAATCCAAGACTATTAAAATGAGGTACTAACAGTGCTGGAAGTAAGGTAATGAAAAACCCATGAGCGATACCACCGATTAATACTCCTCGCTTTCCACCAACAGCATTCATAAAAATACCTGCTGTTCCCCCTGCAAAGAAATTAGTAAGCATACCAGGTAAAATCATTGCCAATCCAAACCATGGAAGAACAAACATCGCAATTACAGTCCCTATTGTTGTTGTGATAAAACCTGCTGTTACAGCATTAGGTGCATATGGAAACAATACAGGACAATCTAATGCTGGCTTCGCATCTGGTACAAGCTTTAGGGCAATACCTCTAAAGGCTGGCACGATTTCTGCTAATAACAAACGAACACCTGAAAGTAATACGTAAACACCAACAACAAATTGAACAGCTTGTAAGAAAGCATAGACGATATAATTCACATCTCCTGATAACGATGAGCCAAAGTCAGCTCCGGCAAAAATCGCTGTAATAACATATAACGGGACCATAACAATGGCTACAGAAAGGTACGTATCAGATAAGAACCCTAACCCTTTTGGAAACTTAATATTTTCTGTTGAGCCTGAATTTTTACCCACCACTTTTGATACACCCGCTGCAAACATATAGCCAACTGTACAAAAATGACCTAATGCTATATCATTTGTTCCGGTTATTTTCTTTACAATCGGCTGTGCTATGGCAGGCATTGCCACAGCAAAAATACCACCTACTAAACCACCAATAAGAATTAGCCATATTCCAGAGAAGCCTGCAGCACTACCAAACACAGTTGTCATCGTAGCCATCCATAATAGCGCTTGACCTGTTAAGAATATATATTTCCATTTGGTGAATCTAGCTAAAATGATGTTGAAAACAAATATGGCCAGGAATGTTAACGCGATTTGATTAGCTAATCCTAGATCATTCATCGCTTGCCCATTAATTGCCTCAATAGATGGTACAATACCCTCCATCCCAAAACCTTCAGAGAATATATCACCAAAATATAGTAATGAACCGACAATGATTGATGAACCCGCAGATAGAACTAGAAACCCTAGCATTGTCTTAAAACTACCGGACATTACTTCACCGAAAGGCTTTCGTTGCAATAATAGTCCTGCAAACGCAATTAATGCTATGGTTATCGAAGCCTGTGTCAAAATACTATTGATAATAAAGTCAATGACTGCCATTATGATAACCCCCTTTATTTATAGCGCCCCTTTTGCCTTTAAAACAGGAACTAATTTTTCTTCAATTTCATTTTTATCCACTAAACGATCTAAGAAAATCAGGTCTGCTGGCAAATCATATCTTCTAAACTGTGATTCAAAGTTTTTACCTGAAATAATAATGTCTGCTCTTGTTCCTGCTGCAGATGCAATATCTGAATGATCTACAGATGCCTGTACCCCTAAATCTTGAAGGACACTCTCGACGCTCATTTGACAAGCAAAACTACTACCTAAGCCTGCTCCACATACGACTAATATTTGTAACATGTGCTCACCTCCTTTAATAGATTATCTTGTTATATTGTTTAGCTATTTCAACTGTTTGAGGATGAAGGCTATTAGACTGCTTCCTTATTTGTTGAAATGATGATACTTGTATTTGACCGTTGTTTACCCCTACCATCACACCAAAATTATCATCAAGTACGCATTGAGCAACTTTCGCACCTATTTTTGCGGCAATTGATGCATCTTTGAATGATGGTCTACCTGCTCTGATATAGTAACCTGCTATAGACTTTCTTACTCTTATTCCAGTACCTTCTTCAATGGTTCTTGCAATTTCAAAAGATACACCTTGACTACCAGATTGATATTTTTTATCCTCATAGGCAGCTTCTGAGCAAACGATAATTAATGATTGCTTTTGCTTTAATTTTTCTTGGACAACCTTAGTAATCTTCTCCTGATCTGTAATGTATTCTGGAACTATGGCTAAATCGGCAGCACCAGCAATAACACTTTCTAATGCTAAATTGCCAGATTGGCCTCCTAAAACTTCAACCATAAATATCCTTCCAGGCATATTTGCAGCCGTATCATGTAATCCGTATAAATGATCGATTAGTTTATTTAACGCAGTATCAAAACCAACGCTGTATTCACTACCATTTACATCATTATCAACAGTCATCGGTACAAATATAGTAGGAAGACCTTCTTCATGAAGTAATTGTGCTGCCTTTTGTGACCCATTGCCACCACATACGATTAAACAGTCAAAACCTTCTGATTGCATCGTTAGACGCAATTTGTCTCTACCTTCTTGCGTATAAGGCAGATCACTTCTACCTGTTTGAATATAGTGGATCCCGCCAAGCACTTTATTTTCCCCATACTTTGGTGTTAAATGAATAGGAGTATTTGTTGTGATCCCATTGTATCCTCCATGAAAACCATATAAATGGATATGTTTATTGTTTATAAGCATATCAATTGCCGAGTTAATACCAGCTCCATCTCCGCCACTTGTAATAAGAGCGACCTTTCTCATAAGACATCCTCCCCTATCAAATTATTTAAATCCGTCAGTGAAGTAATAGAGGAAAGCTTATCTATTAAACCCTTTTCTATAATTTTCACAATCAATTTAATTATTTCTAAATGCTGTTCATTGTCAGTTGCTGAAAAGCTAATCATAATTTTGACAGGTGCCGTCGTTCCTTGAAAATATACTGGCGTTTTTAACGTTACTAAGCTCATCCCAACTTTTAATGCCCCATTTTCTGGCCTGGTATGTGGGATAGCAATACCTGGAGAAATAACGATATATGGACCATATTCCTTTACATTGTTAATTACTTCTGTTGCATAATCTTCCGTCACATATCCATTCTTTCTTAATAATGCAACACTTTTGTATATCGCATCCTCCCAATCTTTTACCTCCACATTAAACTGTACATTATCCTTGGTAAAATAAGTTTCAGTCATAAATTTTTCTCCTTGTACTTACTTAAATTTCTTATGAAATCATCATAATTATAAGTGGATATTAATTTCGCAATACCAAACTCTTCGATCAAAAAGCTGTAAAGCTGTTTAAAGATAATCTCCCACGTTTTTTGTTTATTCTTTGGAACACTTAAAACAATAACTACCTGAACCTTCTCTTTATCCCACATTATCGGCTTTTTCAAAATACAAACTGCAATACCTATACTTTGCATGTTATTATCTAGTGGATGCGGAATAGCAAGTAAGTTACTAAGTTCTGTCGATGCCATCCTTTCCCTCTCATATATAGAGTCCTTTGTATACTTATCGATATACTGCTTCGAATACATAAGATTCGTGATAAAATCTAGAACCTCTTCTTTCGACTGTAAATCTATATTTTTCACGAATAGATCTCGATGAAATATATTGCTAAAATTCATATCGCTTAATTCAACACTATCTTCCATGATTTTTTGTTTTATCAACGATAAGTCATGCTTGCTTAGGATAGGACTAACAGTGAAAATTTTATCGGATTCTACTTCAATCGGAACTGTTGAAACTACAATATCTACCTGTTCAAGTAAATGTTGATTAAAGTCTATTAAGCTTACCGTTTCTACCACATTAACTTGGTTACCATAATAACTTAATATTTTTTCTCTGATTAATGAGGCTGTTGCTAGTCCTGAACCGCAAACTATCAAAATCTTTTTTACGTCTTGATTATTTAACCCCTTCTTCTCTAAAGCCACACCAAAGTGGATAGCCAAAAGCCCTATTTCATTTTCATGTATACGTAAATTTGTTAGTTCATTAAGTTTGCTACTGGCGATGGCTGCAAGTTGAAATGCTAAAGGATAATTATTTTTGATACTGTGAAGCTCCTCATTTCTACTATTCATTTGGTATTCCATTCTTTTTAGAGCGACACTAAGGTGAATGATTAATCCTTCCTTTAACTTCTGATCTTCATCAAAGGAAATGGATGTTTTCTCTTTGATTTCCTCCAACACTAGTTCTACCATGACTTTAATTTTCTGGTATTCTTTATATTCCATATCTTTTCTATACAGCCTGCTACTTGCAAGTAGGTGTTGTGTGATATAAAAGATCTCTGGTTCAATATTGATCTGTAACTTGGCATTAATCTCACGAATGATCTCCTTGGCTACTTTGTATTCCTTAGTAGTTTTTAAATTCTCCGTAATATTCATGTGACAATCTGACAATCTATTTTTTAAATAGCGTCTTATCGTTATTTCGATATGAATAATGAAATTTTCTAGCGCTACATCTGTTAATTTCAATTGATTTCTTAATAATACTTGCAACGTAATATCTTTTAATCGTTTAATTTCATTATCTGGAAATAGATCATTATACACTCCGATACTTTGATGATTAAATAAATACTGGGAAATGCAATATCTTATTTTATCCTCCTTTCCTTTCACTCTAATTCCATTAAATCTGTCTGTTACAAGCCCAAGTCCATATGACGCTATTTTTGCTTTTACTAATGGAATATAACTTTTCAAAGTAGAAGTGCTGATAAACAATTCTTCTGCTAACTCTTCTTGATAAACACATGTATCTGTCAAACAATTCATTAAAATCTTCCTAATAATTTGTTCCTCTATACCACCTTCTTCTTCCGCATTTTTACTATTTAACGCTGTTGAATGTTGCATGACATGAAGGTGGGATGAACAGAATTGTTGAAAAATTCCTTCCTGCTTTACATTTAGTTCATATCCCTTTCCTTTGTGTGATACAATTTCTGCACCATGTTTTGTCATGGCTTCATTCAACCTTTTGATATCATTTCTAATCGTTCTGGTTGTAACCTCCAACAGCAATGAGAGACTTTTTCCCGTCTGAACCTCCTTACTGTTTTGTAACAAATGAAGAATCTCTACCTCTCTTTTACTTAGTAGCGTCATTTTCATTTGCTCCTTTCTGTCTTTAGTATAAGTAAGCACTTACAATTTATTAAGTTAATCTTTTTCCGCTTTAGCGGAAATTTGTTTGATTCCTATTATACGCTTAGTTGTACGGGCTCCATATATGGTTTTTTTATTTTATGGAGGGATATAAAGAGGAATTTCTTTACGATTAAGTATCCATAAATAGAAAACAGGAGATGGAGAAAGCTGAATACCATATCACCCAAATAACAAGGAAGGAGTAGAGCGTACATTACTTAGATTTGTATGGTATTATGGCTTGTCATAGTGTATTTGATAGCTTTCAATAACCATGCCTAGGTGCGATGGATGTTTGGAAATAGAACTTCTCCCATGTGGAACAACGGTTTGATTATGGAAGTACCATACGCAACAAATGCGGCAGAAAGTATACACTCTTAGCTTTAGAAAAGTAACGAAAAAAAGAGCATTCCCAAACGAGAACGCTCTTCAAAAATCTTGTGTTTACGAACGAAAGAACTTGAAAATAAATGGGAAAGTGGCCATCTTTTACAATAGGCGATGGTCATGAACCAGCTATTCATTCATGACCATCTTAATGAACGTGTATTAAAGTATTTAGATTCTTGAGAAGCCCCTTACTAACAACTTTGGTGATAAGGACTTGCATTTAATAATTACCCAATATGAGTGACCATTGTACAAGTAATCCATTGTTGTTATGCTTTCTTCAAGTTCTATAGGGTAATTTTTACTTCTGTTCCATCTTTCGCTTTTATATAAACAAGCTCTGTTCCTTTAAATTCTTTGAAGGTTTTTAATACTTTTTTTATCGTTCTATCATCCAGCTGATCAATAATCTCTTCTGCATTATTTACACGCTTTAGGAACGTTTTCAAAACGCGTTTTGAGACGAATATCCTCAAAAGGCTAGTTGGGAATAAGATACGTATTGGGACCTTCAACTCGTTTGTTACGACCTTTATTCTCATGGCTTTACTCAATAACTATTTTTACTTTTTCGCCTTTTGCACTGTCAATATCAACAATAGGTCCCTCGACATTATTGGAGATGGCATCGAGGATTAAATTGATATCGACCCCGTTTAAATGCTCTTGGACAGCAGGGATGTTTTCAATCGCACCGTGTAATGACTTTACTAATTTTAATGGCAAATTAACATTTACTTTGTCACCCTCAGCATCCACGATGACTTTCAAGCTTTTAGACATATAACTGTCGTTATCTACTACAGATGATGCTGCTTCTTCCTTTAACGTTGATATAATTTCTGTTGCCTCGCTATTACTCAACTTACCTTCTTGGACTAGTTCTAACACTTTCATAATTTCGTTTTCCAATTTGTCCACTCCTTATTTAATTTTTAGTTTTGGTCTCAAAAATTCATCTGAAAGAAGGATGTCACCTTTCGTTGCTATCAAATTTTTTTATCTCTCGACAAGGCATTTTTCTTTTTGTTAAAATAAACGTATCAATATTTTTTCTTGCCTTCACTTTTTTGAGTGAAGGTTTTTTTATTTTTTCTTTAATAGCTTAATGGCTTCCTCTGCACTTAGTTCACCATTGCTTAACCTGTCAATAACATCCTTCTTCTCATCTTCTTTTGCCTGTTTCATCTGGTAAGGGTCACCCAATTCAGCAATAATTTCTTCCAGCTTATTTCGTACGGTTGGGTAAGAAATATTGAGGACTTTTTCCACTTCTTTAATGCTTCCACGACATAAAATAAACGTCTCGATAAACTCCATTTGTTCTTTTTTTAAAGAAAGTAACTTTGGAAACTCAAATGTGTTTTCCATAGTTGTATGGCAATGCCCACACGTTAGTTTCGTTACATTTAACCCCTCCCCACAGACTGGACAGGTTGTAATGACTGTTCTACCCATCATTTTCCACCTCCTTTACATTTATTATATGATGATAAATTTAAAAAAGTCAAATAATTTATTTAAATATTTAATAAAATAATTAATTTTTTGAATATGTAAATTGATTTTGTTTAATTACAAGGTCGGAATCAGGGTTAAATAGAAATTTTCAGCAACAAATATGAGAAATTTAATGAAACTAAAAAGCGCAGGAGGATATGATGAATTATAATATTAAGCGGTAGGGTAAAAAATAAAATGGAGACTTTTTTTAAAAATAAATGAATCAGTAGCGAAGATATGAATGAAGAAGCATTAGTTACAGCCAAAGGTTACCACTTCCTCTTGATTCGTCTGTCTTTCATTACCCTTTGATAGATTTTTATATATTCATCTAATAATTTACTGTATTCTAAAGTGGTAGGTGCAGTTAAACCATCTCGCAATCCTATAGCTACTAACTCGTCACGCATTACTTCAATTCGTTCTAACAATGAGTCAATATTTGCTTCACTATTACCCATGCTAAAATCCCCCTTAATCAATAACGTAATGTCGATAATCCTTCTTAAGTAAGTTTTCAGGGAAGAATATAGGAGATAGATTTCGAGGAGTTTCTTAAAGCTTACTTTCAAGAGGCAACAAAAAGAGTCAGTAGGTCATCATAATCTTGTTGACGTGTGTTTTGCTCTCCATATTAAACTCAATCTTCATCCCAATCAAAATTTCTTCTTCACCTTCGAATCGATCTATATTAATTATAATTGCCATTTATTAAATGCCATCGCCTAACACATCCACCTGCAAAACACTAAAAATCAACATCTTTCAAACAGTTTTAGTGATTTATGTAGACGAAAGTCATACTTTAATTATGCTATCGAAATTTCTTTTCGATTATTGAGCATACAAAATCTCACTTCCTCTAAATGATTACCTTACTAAACCAAGGTATTATCTAATAGAATACTTTAACTTCTATGTTTTTTGATATAGCCTTTGTTTTACTCTTCTTGATTGTTTTCATCAAATATTATATAAATTTCTTTTATGTAATTAATCTAAGACCTTCTTTCGATACGGAAAATTTCTAATATCTTTTAAAGCTATAAACTGCAATTATTATATCATATATAACTATAATTTTAAAATAATTTATAGTTATTTACGATTTTTTATTTTGAGAATTTAAACTTTTAGACAATTAAACAATTTATAATAGTTTTAGGTGATGTAATATGGATATTGGAAAAAGAATAAAAAATATACGTCTAGCAAAAGGGATGAAACTAACTGAAGTTGCTAAAAAGGCGTTTATTTCGCAACCTTACTTAAGTGATATTGAAAATGGGAGAACTACCCCATCAATAGATAAACTAGCAGCGATTTGTGAGGTACTGGATACTTCTTTAAGCGAATTTTTCGGAGTGGAAAAAGAATTATCTGCAGAAACACAACGTTTAATAGAAAATGTTAAGCAATTAACGGAAGAAGAAGTACAATCACTAGGAAATTTTATAGAGATAATGTTAAAAAGAGAATCACCCGTCTCAAAGCATAAAAAATAATTTTATAGTTTTTATTTTTCAACTCAAGTAATTACTTAAACTTACTTTCTGCTAAGAGAACTTAAGAATATGGATATTTAAAAAGAAAACAACAAGCGCAGGATTGAAAAATACTTTTAATCCTGCGCTTGTTTTATAACGAATTGTAATATTAAGCGCAATATTTAAAGAACTCGGATTTAAAAACCCCCAAAACAGCTCCATCGAGAAGGTAAGTAACCACCCCCACCAAACACATGGAATATCGGAAGTTGCCAAAATCTCACGAGAAACACAAGAATCTCTTATACATTGTCACTAATTAACAAGAATCTACTAAATATTTAAAATGGGGAAAAACTCAAATAACTGTTGTAGTTACTTTGACCAACTGTAATTTAAAGAGAGTGTGACAAATACAAGAAATTATGCTAGGTGCTTATCTTCGTGTTTTTGTTGAATTCTCCTATCTTAGGTAAAAAAATCATTTTATTTAGCTTTCGAGGATTTTCTTGAAAAATAGAAAAATCACACCCTCAATACGTGCCACTCGACGTGTTAACCAAAAATCATTTCCATGATAATAAATGAAAAGGGATGTTGAGGGGTTAAACAGTGGCAAATCAAGATAGTATTGAAGGTAAAATACTTGGGTATTGTATCAGACAATTTCGAGAGAATTTAAAAGCAGAGGATCCGAAATGGACCCAAGAATATGTAGGTAGAATCGCCGGAATTGATGAACGGCATTATGGTAAAATTGAACGTGGTAAATACCCTCAAACCTCATTCATTACGATAGGAAAAATTGCGAAAGCATTAAATTGTTCCCTGGATACCCTTTTTGAAAATTACGAAAGAGAACTTTTAGCATATAAAAGAAGAACTGGTGAAGTAGATGAGGAATAATTATCGAATTACGCCAGACACAATGGCCATTTTCCCCATGTATGATCTAGTTTATGAATCTTCCATACTTGAATATAACCAAACCGTCACTAGAGAAGAAAAACCAATTGATATTATTAAAGAAAATTGCTTACACTACGGATCTAGCTATCACGGTCGTATAGCATCTGTCCAACATCATTTAAAGTTTAAACAGAAAACCCCCGTTCCTATAACACCAACCAAAGAAATCTATTCTTTCCCAACACAGTCCGCTACATCATTTGATTGTATTTGGATATTTTTTCATGCAATTAAACAGGTAGAAAATAAAGAACAACAATCCACTATTACCTTTATTAATGGTGAAGTAGTGGATATTGATACATCGTATTACACCATTCAAAAACAATATAATCGTACTGGGATGGTTAAAGTATTGATGGAGCAATTCATATAGGCAAAGAATAATATTTAAAAGGAACAAATATTCTATACCTATTAGAAATAACCTTACTTTATAATCTTGATTTCTTATTCTTATCATCCGATCGAAATCATTCAATAAAGCAGGACGATTACAGCGAATCCAAAAGCATGAATTTTCTTATGGTATATTGTCTATAAATTTCGTCCCTTTTATATTTATATCTTACGGTAATACATATAATCTTGTATTTATAACATAACTTTTATGTATGGTATCCCCATTATTGTCTTTCTCAGCTATCATTATATATTCTTCAGTAGAAAACCCTATTTTTTTAAATCTTTAGCACTATAACTCTGAAGCTCTATCATAACACCAAAAATACATTTTATGCCTTATTTGGAGCTAGAATAAAACCAATTCAACCATAGTTTTGCATTTTCACCATCAGTATGTATAATATTACCATAGAAAAATAAGTAATCTATTATGAAGATTGTAATATGATAAAAAATGATTCTACCAGTTTCGATTTACATGCAAAAAGTGACCAATTTTACTGGGAAGGAACTGGTCAACTATCTATAAAAACATTTTCTAATGGCAAAGCCCACTATAAGACTAATAAAGGCTTTTTTGCTGTTGAAGAGAGTAGATACCTACTTCTCGTTAAAGGTAAATACACACTATCAATTAATGAGTCTGAAGTCGTGGAATTATTTTGTTTGCTAGAGAAGTCTTTCATTCTTAAATGATAGTCTTTTAAGCGATCCATTTAAGGATACAAATTCTATTGGTTATGAGGTACAATTCCATAAGATAATGTATTCTATTTTAAGAACACTTTAATACATACAAAGAAATCTAATCATTACATGCAATTCGTAATTCTACATGTGAAGAACTTTATAGAAGAATAAATATTGCACATGATTATATCAGATCATATTTTAATCATCCTATAAAATTAGAAGAAATTGCTAAGGTTGCTTGTTTTTCACCTAACCATTTCTTAAGGACTTGCTTTCAAGTATATGGTAAACACCTCATTAGCTATTTCAGAACTTAGAATACAAAAAGCAAAACAATTATTAACAGAATTAGACCATAATTTGACCTATATAACCTTTGAAGTAGGATTTTAAAATCCTGTATCCTTTAGTAAAATGTTAAAGCTAATATGTCAGTTTATCTCCTGAAGAATATCGAAAAAAGGTGATATTGGATAAGATATTTGAAGGGAGATTATTTATTCTTATTAAGAATAAGATATTTGAAGGGAGATATGTTTAATGGAAACTGCAATGATTAATAATGTTGGGCAAATTGGTGTACCTGTTAAAGATTTAAATAGAGCACTGGATTTTTATAAAGAAAAATTAGGTCTCTCTCTTTTATTTAACACTGACAGTATGGCTTTCTTTGAATGCGATGGTTTACGGCTCATGTTAACACTTCCAGAGAAAGATGAATTTGCACAATCGAGTTCAGTGATTTATTTTCAAGTAGATAATATTAAAAATACTTATAAGCGCTTAGTAGACAAAGAAGTTACTTTTGTCGATGAACCACATGTTGTAGCGAAAATGGGACAAACCGAAACATGGATGGTATTTTTTAAAGATACAGAAGGTAACATTCATGCATTGATGAGTGAAGTACACGTTAAAGAAGGGCTTGTCAAGAAAAGTGTGTAAGTTATTCTAAATACTTTAACACACGTTCATTAAGGTGATCATGAATTAACAGCTGATTCATGACCATTGCCCATTGTTGAATATGGC
>NZ_JBQHXU010000018.1:0-54965 GCF_052063305.1 Gracilibacillus sp. HCP3S3_G5_2
CCTAATTTTGAATCAATTGGTGGCCACCAATTGATTCAAAAGCAACAAAACCATAAAAAATCAAAGAAAAACGGCGAAATTCTAAGAAATAATTAATTTATTGAGGGAGGTTGTAAATGATGCAGCCAAAGGTTAGAAAAAAACTTTTGAGAACTTCTGCCCATTTGGGTTTACTAATTGCTTCAGCATTTTTCTTAGTCCCATTTTTGTGGATGGTCTCCACATCATTGAAGCCAGTTACACAAATTTTTACTTATCCGCCTGATTTTATACCTAATCCATTTCAATGGAGTAATTATATAGAAGCAACAGAGTATATTCCGTTTTTTACTTATTTATCTAATACGGCTATTATTACAGTGTTTAGTACGATAGGTGTTATGTTATCCTGCCCTCTTGTTGCCTATAGCTTCGCGAAGCTAGAGTGGAAAGGACGCAATACGATGTTTATCATCACTATAGCAGTTATGATGATTCCGATGCAGGTTACGATGATTCCACTGTTTCTATTATTTAATCAGATTGGGTGGGTTGGAACACCTTTACCATTAATTGTTCCAGCGTTTTTCGGTGTCCCATTCTCGATTTTTTTAATGAGACAATTTTTTATGGGATTGCCGAACACATTACGTGATGCCGCAAAAATTGATGGCGCAAGTGAATTCAGGATTTATTGGCAAGTTATGTTACCGCTTGCTAAACCAGCAGTACTAGCTGTTGGGTTGTTTCAGTTTATGAATGTGTGGACTGATTTTATCGGACCATTACTTTATCTTACAGATGAATCACAATATACATTATCACTAGGGTTACAGCAATTCCAAAGCCAAAAAGGTACAGAATGGGGCTTGATGATGGCTGTTTCCACGATGATGACATTACCAATTATCGTTTTATTTTTCTTTATGCAACGAACATTTATTCAAGGTATCACCTTTAGTGGTATTAAATAAATAGTTTTATTATAGGAGGTTGTCAAGATGGATTATCAAATTGGAATGCGTTTATCTCCGAATATTGGAGGGGAAGGTATGGAATATGCTGCTAAATGGGCAGCAAGCATTGGGTTAGATGTGATTGATGTTCCTGAATGGAATCAAGATATAAAAGGAACACTTGATAAGTATGGACTTAAAGTTGGTTCGATTGATGGACGGGGTGCTGTAGGTAACTCAAAACTATTAAGCCTAGATTATGAGAAAAGGAAACAGGCGGTATTCAGTTTAAAAGAACAGATGTCCGAGGTTGCTGCTTTAGGTGGAAAGGTACTTTTTATGTGTTTGATTCCTGAGGATAATAGCACCCCAAGGCAAAAAAGTTTTGAATTATGGAAAGAGACGTTTCCTGAAATTGTGGAACATGCTGAAAAAGAGGATCTCTATATAGCATTAGAGGGTTATCCAGGTCCAGCTCCTTACTATCCCACAATTGGTTGTACACCTGAGATGTTAAGAGCGATGTTCGAAGCAATTCCTTCTAAACACTTCGGTTTGAATTTTGATCCGTCTCACTTGGTCCGCTTAGGGATAGATTATATGCGCGTATTAACAGAATTTGGTGATCATATAAATTACTGTCATGGCAAAGATACAGAAATATTGCAGCAAGAATTATATGAATACGGGATTTTACCAGCAACATTTGGAACGAATATTGATTTTTCCGAAGGATCTTGGCGCTATACAATACCTGGTCATGGAGAAGTGAAATGGGACAAAGTAGCGATAGGTCTCGAAAAAATAGGTTATAAAGGGCCGATAAGTATCGAGTTAGAAGATCACAGATATTGGGGCTCTCTTGAATTAGAAAAACAAGGTATTATCAAAGCGAAGGAGCATTTAGAGAGATATTTTAAATAACTTACTAAATAAAAGGAGCGTTATTATGACTAATAAAGTGAATATTGGGATTATTGGGAGCGGTGGAATTGCAACTGCTCATGCGAGAGCTTATTTAAGTTTTTCAGATGTAGAAATTATCGGTGTGGCAGATATAATACCAGGTAAAGCACAGAAATTTATCGATCAGCTTGGAATAGATGATGCAGTGGCTTGTGATAGTGTAAAAGAGTTACTAGCATTAGATATCGAAGCTGTAAGTGTTTGTACGCCAAATGTAGCTCATCACACTGTCTCAGTTGAAGCGCTGAAAGCAGGAAAACACGTCCTAGTTGAAAAGCCACTAGCTGTAACATTGGATCAAGGTATTGATATGGTAAGAGTAGCAAAAGATAATGACAGAATATTAAGTGTAGGTTTTCAACCAAGATATGATCCTAATATGATAGCAGTAAAAGAATTAATCGATTCTGGTAAATTAGGAGATATCTATTATATGCAAGCAGGTGGAGGACGGCGTAGAGGGATGCCTGGTGGAACGTTTATTAATAAAGAATTAGCTGGAGCAGGAGCAATGGCAGATATTGGGTGTTATTCATTAGATTTAGTTTTGAATGCGTTAAATTATCCTAAACCATTGACTGTGTCTGCTTACACGTCTAATTTATTCGGTACAAATCCAATTTATCATCCTGAAGCAGATAAGTTTGAAGTAGAAGACTTTGGTGTCGCGATGGTCCGTTTAGAAGGTGGTAAAGTATTGAATTTCAAAATCTCCTGGGCTATGCATATGGATTCGCTAGGACCAACTTTATTCCTTGGAACAGATGCAGGTCTGAAATTGACGCCGGCAGGTAAAGGTCCATGGAGCGGTGTCTGGGATGGTGGTATCGGATCAATTGCATTATTCCATGATCTTCATCATCATCACGTAGAGACATCCATTCCAGTAAAGGAGCACACCATCGATATTTTTAGAGAAAAGGTACGTGATTTCGTTACGGCAGTCAAAGAAGGAAAACCAGCACCCATTCCTGCTGAAGAGATTTTGATCAATCAAGCCATTATTGATGGCATTTTGCGGTCGTCAGAATTGGGAAGAGAAGTAGAAATTCATATTCCTGAAATTTGATCATCTCGCTAGAAGGGGCGATAATATGGAACTAGATGGCATAGCAGGAAAGGTCTATAAAATTACTGATTGGTTAATGATGATTGTTGTCACTAATTTGCTATGGTTTTTATTTAACCTGCCAATCGCTTATTTAGTTTTTATGTTATTAGTGGTTGATCATCTTAGAGAAGTGATTGCATTTTCCCTATATATCCTTATGTTAATACCATTATTGTTTTTCCCTGCAACTACAGCAATGTTTGCAGTAGTACGATATAGGATAATGTTTTCAGATCAAGATCCGGGCATTTTTAAGCTTTTTATAAAGAACTGGAAAGGTAATTTTGTTAGAAGCATGTTTGGAGGAATTATTTTTACGCTTCTTTGGATTATATTAGTGGTTGATTGTTACTTTCTCGTAAAAAATGTTAATGAATACTTTATGTATTTTTTTCTATTAATCGGTTTTTTTCTCATTGTTATCATGCTTCATTTCTTTTCTGTAACTGTACATGTTCATACAAAGCTGTTGCAGGCCATAAAAAATGCGATGATAATTTGTTTTGTTGATCCACTGTTAACGCTAATTATTGGTATCGTAAGCTTAGTTATTATTTATTGTAGCTTTCAAATAACTACATTTCTAATACCGTTTTTTATGGGATCCCTTATTGCATATGTAGCTTTTTATGGTTTTTATCGCTTCTTCACCAAAATGATGGAGACAATGCCTCTAACATCTGAAAGGGTTAACTAGTTAGCAGCTAGTTAACCTTTTACTTGTTGAGAAAAGAGGAATAATTTATGCCTCCTTCTTTTTTTGATATAATAATATATTAAGTACATCGTTGATCCTGAGGTGATAAAATGAGAGCATTGTATGAGCAAGTGTATGAGTCTCTGAAACAAGATATTCTTTCAATGAAATATAAGATAGGTGAAAGGATCCCTTCTGAGAAAGAGATAGCAGAAGCTTTTTCAGTGAGTCGTATAACTAGTAAAAAGGCATTAGAAAAATTAGTGCAAGAAGGGTTTGTATATCGGCAAAGAGGAAAAGGAACGTTTGTATTAAACACAAGTCAAATATCGGTAAATGTTGAAAAAAAAAATCAAACAAAGCCTGTATTCGGCTTGATTGTGCCGAATTTTGGTGACAGCTATGGGACAGGGATTATTGAAGCAATTGAAGAAGAAGCAAATGGTAAGTGTTTTATTATGTTAAAGCGTTCACAGGGGATACCAGAACGGGAAGAAGAAGCGATCAAGGAATTGCTGGCATTTGGTGTAGATGGGCTAATTGTGTTCCCGGCAAAATCTAAGCACTATAGTATAGAAATCATGAAAATGATTGTGAATAAATTCCCATTTGTATTAATTGACCGTAGCTTTAAAGGTATTGCTGCTCCATCTGTGTCTACGGATAATTTTACTGCTGCTAAGAAAGGGATTAACTATCTATTTGATATCGGGCATGAACAGATAGGTATACTTATTCCAGAGGATTTTGAAATTACGACGATAGAAGATCGGTTAAATGGAATTGTTAGCGCCTTCGCAGAAAATAAAGTCAGTGTTAATAAAGCATATTGGTGTGATACCATCAGAAGGACGCACAGTTCGGAAAAAAGAGACATTGAATTGATTAAGCAGTATTTAATGGATAATCCTGACTTAACAGCATTAATGGCATTGGAATATAGAATTGCCGTCTTAGCGAAAATTGCTGTCGAACAACTTGATAAAAGTGTACCTGAAGATATTTCGATTCTATCCTTTGACAGTCCAACGTTAACTTCATTGGAGTGGTGTTTTACTCATTTAAAGCAGAATGAAGGAGAGATTGGCAGACGAGCCATCCAAAAGCTATTAAAAATGCAAGAGCATGGTCTAGATTCTGATAAAGAACACATTAAAGCTACCTTCCATGAAGGTGATTCAACTAAACCACTTGTTAATGTCATTACTTCAAAGATGTAATATCTTCAATAAAAGCGGGAGTAGGTTCCCGCTTCTTAATCTTGGCTTTGTTCCTGTTATGTAATAGCTTCACAACTCTCATCGAGAAAGGTTTTGCCATTTTGCCTAAAATAATTGTCATTGATAGAATTTCTATATTGACAAGTTTAATAGATTGGATTACTATATAGGGGAAGTTAACCGGTTAACAGGATGGAGATGAACATGGAGAAAAAACCAACAATTAGAGATGTAGCTAAATATGCAAATGTATCTCCTGCAACGGTTTCATATGTGTTAAATGGAGTTAAAAAAGTATCGGACAAAACTAAAATGCGTGTGCTCGAAGCAGTAGATCAACTAGGTTATTATCCAGATTTTACAGCGGTTAGTTTGTCTAAAAAGAAATCAAATTTAATCGGGATAATGTTACCGCTAACAGATGACACACCTGGTGATTCCATGTCCTCCGTGCTGAAGAATAACCTCTATTATAATGAATTTATTAGTGGTGTGGAAATGGTTGCTCGTGAGAGACATTTTGATACGATGATCACTGGTGTTTCTAACCCAGAAGAATGTAGGAAATGGGTAAAAAAACGCAATGTTGATGGGTTGATTTTTTTGGGAATGTTTCCTCAAAGTATATATGAACAAGTGTCAGAATTAAATATCCCAATTGTACTGATCGATACTTATGAGGAGTATACGAAGCTATTTAATAATGTTCAAATAGATGATGAGCTTGGCGGATATCTGGCAACAGAGCATTTGCTCGAACTTGGCCATAAAGATATCGGATTTATTTCTACTAATCTCAACATAAGTCCAGTGGATACAAAACGCTTTAACGGATTTAAAAAAGCACTAAAAGAAGCAGGTTTAGAAGTGAATCAGCAATATATCTATGAAACTAGAGATATTACTTTTGAAAATGGTATGGAAATTGCTGAAAGGATTATGAAGGATTCCTCCTCTACATTAACGGGGATTGTAACCGTTTCAGATATTTTGGCAATTGGGATGGTTAAAGCATTTCAATATAATTATAAGCATGTTCCCAATGATTATTCTATCGTTGGATTTGACGATTTAAGTATAAGTACATATACTACTCCGAGCTTGACCACCATTAAACAAGACATCTTTCTTAAAGGGGAAGAAGCTGCAGGAATTTTAATGGACAGTATTGAAGATCAAAGTCTACAGCCAAAAACAATAGAATTGCCAGTGGAATTGATCGTCAGAGAATCTACACAAAAGGTGAATAAAGAGTAATGTGCTACACAATGTAAGACCTACTTCCAGCTTCAAGTAATATAGTGAAGCAAAGTGAAGGATCACAAAAGCTACCACCTTGATAGCTTTCGCTAATGATCAGTGAGGCCAGATCCCCCCATTGATCATCTTCTCATTAAATTTAACCGGTTAACCTTATTTTTTTGATGGCTAATTTAACCGGTTAACAAAATTAAAGGAGGTGATGTAGATAGTTGGCTGGAAGTAGCAGGAAGTTATTAAAAATTCACAAAAGGGGAGAAATTTAAAAGATGAAAAAGAATATAGTTATTTTGTTTTCGGTATTATTTATGATGTTTTTAGTAGCTTGTGGACCAGACCGAGATTCTTCATCAGAAGAGAGTGACTTGGATAACAATGAAAGCACGGAGGAAGGGAATACAGAAAGTTCAGAGGAATTATTAATTTGGGCTCCTACTGATCAAGCAAGTGCTATTGAAGAAATAACTCAAGGATTTACAGAAGAATCTGGGATTACAGTGGAAGTTGTCCCTTTTGCAATGGATGAACAAGAGGAAGCGATGTCTCTTGATGGACCATCAGGAAATGGACCGGATTTATTTTTCCAACCTGGTATCGGAAGTCTTTCTGTAAAAGGATTGGTACAACCAATGGAAGTAGATCAAGCAACTCTTGATACGTATTCAGAAGGCTCTGTTGAAGCGTTAAGTTATGAAGGTGATGTATATGGATTGCCGGCCGTGGTAGAATCATTGGCACTTTATTACAATAAGGATCTTGTTCCAGAGGCTCCAGAGACGATGGCTGATTTAGAAGCTATTATGGCTGATCTTACTAATACTTCCAATGACGAATATGGATTTTTATATCCTGCAACGGATTTTTACTTCTCATTCCCGTTAATGGCTGGATATGGAGCTTATATTTTTGGAGAAGAAGACGAAGTTTATCAAGTGGATGATATTGGATTAGCAAGTGTAGAAGCAATTAAAGGTGGAGAATTAATTAAAAGTTGGTTTGAAAACGAATACCTTCCGACAGGTATTACGCAAGATGTAGCAGGAGGATTGTTTAATGATGGGAAAGTAGGTGCTGTCATTAATGGTCCTTGGGCACTGACTGAATATAAAGAGGCATTAGGAGATCAATTAGGAACTGCTCCAATGCCAAAATTAGAAAATGGTGAACGCCCTGTTACGTTCCTTGGAACAAAAGGATGGATGCTTTCGGCTTATTCAGATTATCCAGAAGCTGCAACAGATTTAGCTATTTACCTAACTAGTGAAGAGTCATTAAAGACTTATTACGAACAAACAGGTGAAATGCCAGCGAAATCATCTATTTTAAGTAGTGATGAATTTCAAAATGACCCATTAGTAAATGGTTTTGCGACACAATTAGAGCATGCTAAACCATTTCCTCCAGTACCTGCATTATCAGCAGTATGGGATCCGATGGCAGATGCATTATCCTTCATCACACAAGGTGAAGATGTGGAAGAAACGTTCCATGATGCAGTAGAGGCTATTCAACAAGATATTGAATTAAATTATCAATAATCTATTATTTGTGCTTAGATAAGATGTCATTCCTGACTATTATCTAAGCACTTAAGATAATGTCACTACTGAACAATTTTTATTCAAGCGGGATTTTTGAATAGTTGCAAAGCGAAAGGAGGGTGCATTATGGCATCTAATGAGTCACGAAAACACAGTATAAAGTTAGCAACCTTATTGTCCCTTATACCAGGTTTAGGTCAACTGTATAATAAACAATATTTTAAAGGATCTATTTTCCTTATCTTAACGATTTCCTTCTTTCTTGTATTCTATGACATTTTAAATATAGGTTATTGGGGGCTTTTTACCTTAGGAACCATTCCTGCTGTAGACGATTCCAGGGTATTACTTAGCCAGGGGATTATTGCTCTTATCTTAACATCGTTTGCTTTAACCTTTTATGTTGTGAATGTAATCGATGCTCATAGAAATGCAATAAAGATAAAGGATGGCTTTCAACAAGCAAGTTTAAGAGAAAAAATAAGCGACGCTTGGGATACGGCTTTTCCATACGTCTTAACAGGGCCTGGATTAATTTTACTAGTCTTTGTTGTTATTTTCCCACTATTATTTATGACATTTCTTGCATTTACCAATTATACATTAATGAATTCGCCACCAAAGAATTTATTAGACTGGGTTGGCTTTGAAAACTTTAAATCCTTGTTAACTGTTCCTATCTGGAGAAACACATTTTTTTCTGTGCTTGCTTGGACGTTAATTTGGACGTTTGTAGCTACAACGTTACAAATTGCACTTGCGATGTATTTAGCGTTAATTGTAAATGATCCTCGGATAAAGTTTAAAAAATTTATACGGACAGTATTAATCCTTCCGTGGGCAGTACCTGGATTTGTGACGATATTGATCTTTTCAGCATTATTTAATGATAACTTTGGAGCGATAAATAGAGATATTTTAATGCCTCTGTTTGGATCGGGGATTCCTTGGCTGAGTGATCCTTTTTGGGCGAAAGTAGCTTTAATTAGCATTCAAACTTGGTTAGGATTTCCATTTGTTTTTGCCTTATTTACGGGTGTCTTGCAGAGTATCTCGTCCGAGTGGTATGAAGCTGCAGATATGGATGGAGCAAGTCGATTCCAGAAATTTAGAAATATTACGTTCCCACATTTAATGTTTGCTACTGCACCGTTATTAATTATGCAGTATGCTCAAAACTTCAATAATTTTAATTTAATCTATTTATTTAATGAAGGTGGACCTGCTGTTAAGAACCAAAATGCAGGAGGTACTGATATTTTAATTTCATGGGTCTATGATTTAACCTTTGAATCCAGCCAATTTAGTATTGCTGCGGCGATATCACTCATTCTAGGATTAATCGTTGCATTGTTTGCGTTTTTCCAATTTAGAAGAACATCTTCATTTAAAGAGGAGGGTGAAATGTAATGGGTAGAAAGATGAAAAATACGCTAGAATTAATCGGAATGTACGGTAGTCTCATTATCATGTTCGTCATCATCTTATATCCTCTTCTCTGGACATTTGGTTTATCACTGAATCCAGGATCTAGCTTGTTTGGTGCTAGTATGATCCCAGAAAATTGGTCCTTTAAACATTATACTTGGTTATTTACTGACCCTGATAGTGATTATTTAATATGGTATAAGAATACATTAATTGTTGCGTTTTCTACCTCAATAGGTGCAACTGTATTTGTTACTTTCGTAGCTTATGCCTTCTCAAGATATCGCTTTGTTGGAAGAAAATATGGTTTGTACGCCTTTTTATTACTTCAAATGTTTCCTGTATTAATGGCTATGGTAGCTATTTATATATTACTGAATTTAGTAGGGCTGCTAGATTCTCTATTAGGATTAATCATTATTTATATTGGCGGAGCCATTCCAATGAATGCTTTCTTAGTAAAGGGGTATTTTGATACTATTCCGAGAGAATTAGACGAATCTGCAAGAATGGATGGTGCAGGCCATTTTAGAGTGTTGTTTACTATTATGCTTCCACTAGCCAAACCAATTCTTGCCGTAGTAGCTTTGTTTAACTTTATGGCACCGTTTATGGATTTTATCCTGCCAAGAATTATATTGCGTAGTCCGGAGAATTATACGTTAGCTCTAGGATTGTACAACTTTGTTAATGCACAGTTCGCAAATAACTTTACGAGATTTGCTGCAGGATCGATTTTAATTGCTGTGCCGATTGCCATCGTCTTTTTAATGCTACAAAGATATTTAATTGGTGGCCTGACTTCAGGAGCAACAAAAGGTTAAGAGATATAGAAAAAGGATAACGAATTTAATTGGAGGGGACAGTTTATGCAAGATGGTAGTTTTGCTATATTACCAGAAAAGGAAAGTCAACTAGATAAAGAAGGATACAAGAGTATAGGCTCAATCGTGTCTTATGAGCTTTTAGACAGCAACAGATTAGAAATAAAAGGTGAGAATGGTTTTGTCTCTTTGCTTTTCTATCGACCTGATATTGTTCGAATAGTGATGAATCCGAAAAAGATACCATCTAAACAAACTAGTCATGCTGTGGTAAAGAAACCAGAAACAGTAAGTGTAACACTAACTGAACATGAGGATGACATTTTATTAGATACGAGTAAACTTTCCATTAAGATAAAGAAAGAACCATTATTATTTACTATATATGATGAAACTGGACGATTGATTGTAGAGGATGGTCCTAATGGAATGGCCTCTAATAAAAGGAAAGAAGTAATCTGTTTTAAGAAGATGGAGAAAGAAGATCATTTCTATGGTTTTGGAGAAAAAACGAGCTTTTTAGATAAGCGTGGCGAGAAAATGACAATGTGGAACACGGATGTCTATGCTCCACATAATCCAGAAATTGATGCACTCTATCAATCTATCCCATATTTTTTAACGATTCGTGATGGAAAAGCTTACGGAATCTTTTTGGATAATACTTCAAAAACTGTTTTTGATATGAAATCTTCTACAGATCTTTATTCATTTCAGGCTGAGCTGGGACAACTGGATTATTATGTGTTTGCAGGTCCTACACCAAGAGATGTTGTAGAGCAGTATACAGATATTACCGGTAAAATGCCACTTCCACCAAAATGGGCGCTTGGCTACCATCAATCACGATATAGCTATAAAACAGAGCAGGAGGTTAGAGAATTAGTACAAAGCTTTAAGGAGAAGAACATACCTTTGGATGCCATTTATTTAGATATCCACTATATGGATGGCTACCGTGTATTTACATTTGATGAAGATCGATTTCCAGATCCCACTAAATTAATACAAGATTTAAAGAATGAAGGAATCCATATAGTTCCTATTGTGGATCCCGGTGTGAAAGAAGATCCAGAGTATTGGGTCTATCAGGAAGGGATAAGAGACGATCAATTTTGCCAATATATAGACGGTCAAGTTTATCATGGAGACGTATGGCCGGGTAATAGTGCTTTTCCTGATTTCACAAGTGAAAAAACAAGAAAATGGTGGGGAGATAATCATACATTTTATACAGATATTGGTATTGAGGGGATCTGGAATGATATGAATGAACCGGCTGTATTTAATGAGACAAAAACAATGGACGTTACAGTCATGCATAAGAATGATGGAGACCCTAAAACACATCGTGAACTGCACAATATTTATGGATTATTAATGGGAAAAGCAACATACGAAGGATTAAAGCAAAATTTAGATGGAAATAGACCATTTTTATTAACGCGTGCTGGATATGCGGGTGTACAACGATATTCCACTGTTTGGACTGGTGATAACCGTAGCTTTTGGGAGCATTTACAGATGGCACTGCCAATGTGTATGAATCTAGGCGTTTCAGGGGTGCCATTTTGCGGACCAGATGTAGGTGGATTTGCGCACGATTCGAATGGTCAGCTACTAGCGCGTTGGACCCAATTTGGTACGTTCACTCCTTATTTTAGAAATCATAGTGAGTTAAATTCCATTCATCAAGAGCCTTGGTCTTTTGGTGAAAAATATGAAGAAATCGTTCGACGATATATTCAAGAGCGATATGTATGGTTGCCATACTTGTACACATTATTTCAGGAAGCAAGTGTAACTGGTATGCCAGTAATGCGGCCGCTTGTATTAGAATATCCAAATGACGAGAATACGTTTAATTTATCTGATCAATTTATGATTGGTTCAGATCTAATTATTGCCCCAATATTAACACCGGATACGTACCATCGTGTCGTGTATTTACCTAAGGGTGAATGGGTTAATTATTGGACTAATGAGGAACTGGAAGGCGGAAAGCACCACTTAGTGGAAGCTGATATTGAAACGCTGCCTATTTTTGTTAAAAAAGGTGCAATTATTACACAAGGTACCGTGAAAAGTTCTACTGAGATAATTGAGAGGAAACTGACTGTTCATGTCTATCCAACCAAAGAAAAAGCTTCTCATTTTATGTATTACGAAGATGACGGAAAGACGTTCTCATATGAAAATGGTGAATTCTTTCAATGTATGTTTAAAACAACATTAAAAGATGATCGATTAGCTATTACCGTTAATAGTGAACATCGTGAATATCAGCCGGATTGGAAAGAGATAGAGTTTATTATTCATGGTGTAGATTCTACTATTACCACGACGATTAATGAACAAGAGCAAAGCAATATCGATTATTTGTCAGAACATACCATCCGGATTCAACAAAATATCCAAACAATCTTGTAATAGAACTGGAATTTAATCAGGTCTGCATTCTAACTCTTTAGGTTGCAGACCTTTTTAGATATGGAATATGGTGTAATGAATTTTAATAATAAGTTAAAAAGTTTGACAATAGTATTAGGGGTCATGAAATAATATAGTACGATTAGAATAAAAATGTTGGAGGAAAATGTATGAAAGTGACTGCAAAGATGATAGCAGAAGAATTGGGTATTTCAACTGCTACGGTAGACCGAGTGCTAAATAATCGTAAAGGAGTAAGTGAAAAAACGATCCATAAGGTCAAGCAAAAAGCAAAAGAGCTTGGATACCAACCAAATAGAGCAGCTAAATTTTTATCTACCCAAAAAGTTGTAAGCGTTGCATTTATATTGCCTGTTTTTCCAGATTATTTCTGGGATGAATTAGAGATGGAAATTAAGGAGGCAGCTTCCCTTTATGCAGATTTTGGATTTCATATCGAGGTACATAGAGTCCATACCATTCCACAAAATGATCAACTAAAGTATATGGAGAAGTTAATTGATCAAGGGAAGTATCAAGCAATTGTTATTGCTCCTCATGACGCGACACCAACTGAACAGGTTATTAATGAGGCAATGAATAACAATATCCCTGTATTTACTATTAATACAGATGTGCCTAACAGTAAACGTATTGCTTATGTAGGTAGTAATTATTATGATGCAGGATACCTTGCAGGAGAACTAATTTATCTATTTCAAAAAAATATCACTAATATGGTATTAATTAGAGAGCAAGAAAATACGTTTCAAATGCAACAAAAAGAACAAGGTTTTGTAGATTTCTTTAAAGAAAGAAATATGGAAGATAAAGTGAAAATTGTTCGATATAACAAGAGTGCCTATATAGAAAAAGAACAAGTAGGAGAATTATTACATAAGCATAAAGAACTTTTTAATCAATCAGGGGCGGTATATGTTGCGGGAGGAATTCTTGATGAATTGCAAAAATATTGGTTCTTCTCTAAAAGCACACATATAATTATTGGTCATGATATTAATCAAACCATTTTTAATGCATTAAACAAAAGAGTGGTCACTGCAACAATTTGTCAAGATCCAATGGCTCAAGCTGCTGTTACATTAAAAAAGTTAACAAATTATTTTATGGACGATAGTTTAAGGGAGATAGATGATCACATCGTTAAATTGGAAATTGTAACGAAGGCAAATGCTAAATATTATTTGAAAGAGACAAAAAAATGATTGACGTACATCAGGCTTTTCGTTATGATGTAATAAGTAAAAGTAATTAACTTTTGCTAAAAATGATGTACGTGCATCATTTTTTGGGTGTATAGAAAATTTCGCGAAATTTTATTTTTTTGTTTGTGATGATGAACGTACATCATTATTTAAGGTTTGTATTTATAACAAAATGAAAGGGCATACGTATGGTTGGCTTTCATTGTAATGATGGAATTGTAGATGATAGTGCCGGTACAGTGTGTTGAAATGAAAGGGTTACCAAAAAAGAGTGTGGAGGAGATAAAATGCGTATAAAAAAGCTGTTAGTTGGTTTTCTGGTATTGGTGCTGTTGATGGTGCTAGCTGCTTGTGGGTCAAATGAAAATGATGATAGTGCTGATAATCAGCAAGGGAATGACGAAGTAGTAGTTGAGTTATTTAATATTAAGGTGGAAACAACGGATCAATTACATTCTCTTATAGAAGAATATGAAAGTGAAAATGAACATGTAAAAATTAATGTAACAACTGTAGGTGGGGGGCAGGATGCTTCTTCAGCATTACAGGCTAAATTTTCTTCAGGAGATGAGCCAGCTATTTTCTTGCTAGGTGGTCTATCTGATACAGAAAAATATAGCGAGTACTTATTGGATGTGTCAGATATGGAAAGTGCGAAAACAGCTATTGACGGTACATTGCAAGGTGCTACACTTGATGGAACACCATACGGAATTCCTTTAAATATTGAAGGATTTGGATGGATGATTAATAAAGAGATATTCGAAAAAGCTGGTGTTGATCCAAACACAATTGATACTTATGATAAGTTTGTTGAAGCAGTAGAGACAATTGATTCACAAAAGGAAGAATTGGGTGTGGATGCTGTATTTGCCTTTAGTGCAATGGAGGATTGGGTAGTTAGTCAATTTTCTAACCACTTTACTGCACCAGAATTCGATAATGATGTGAATGTTGCATATGAGGCTACGGAATTAAATTTTGAGTATGGCGAGAGAATGAAAGCGTATACTGATTTATTTAATCAATATAATTATCAGCCGATTCTTTCGTTAGACTATAGCACATCAGTAGAAGAATTGTTTGCAAATGACCGTGTAGCCATTATTCATCAAGGTAACTGGATTGTTCCATCATTGAACAGTATTGATGAAACATTTACACAAGAAAAGCTGGGTATTTTACCACTTTTTACTGACTCTGATAATGAAGGCTATATTAGTGCAGGTCCATCATGGTTCTGGGGAATAAATAAAGAAAAAGATGATGCTGTGGTTGAAGCGTCTAAGAACTTTATTGATTGGATGTACACTTCTGAAAAAGGTAAAGAGTTGATAGTGACTGATTTTCAATATGTTCCAGCACATGAAGGCTATGATGCGGATGCGATTACAGATCCAGTATCTAAAGAAGTATATGAAATGTTATTAGATGAAAAAGGGAGAGTATGGGCTCATAACCAATATCCTGACGGGTTCTTCTCAACAGCTTTATTCCCTGAATTCCAGAAATATTTAGGCGAACAAATCACTTGGGAGGAATTTGAAAAAGTAGCAGGAGAGAAATTCGAAGAGATGCGCTAAAAAAATGTTAAGAGTGGAGTTTAGTTCTCCACTCCTATACACTTTGCGAAGGATGTGAAACAAGTGAATTTTAACAAGCGCACGTATTGGTTATTTTTGTTTCCAACATTACTAGCTATATTGATGGTTTTAATCCTACCTTTTGTTCAAGGAATTTACTTTTCTTTTACTCAATATAATGGATTTCAGGTCACTGAATTTGTAGGATTGGATAACTATAAGAATTTATTTGTCGATGATCAATTTCTATATAGCTTATGGTTTACTGCTGGCTTCTCTGTTGCATCTATCATTGGAATTAATGTAATTGGTCTGTCATTAGCTTTGTTAGTAACACAAAAGCTTGGAAAAATAAGTACAATGTTTAGAACAGTTTACTTTATGCCGAATTTAATTGGTGGAATTATTTTAGGTTTTATTTGGCAGTTTATTTTTCTGAAAGCATTTACTGGTATAGCAGATTTGACTGGGCTTGAGGTTTTCCGTGGCTGGTTATCCAATACAGAAACGGGTTTTTGGGGTCTTGTTATTTTATTTGTATGGCAAATGAGCGGTTATATTATGGTCATTTATATATCGTTCCTCAATAATGTCCCTCAAGAGCTAATGGAAGCAGCTACAATTGACGGAGCAAATAGTTGGCAAAGTTTTTGGAAGGTGAAATTTCCGATGATAGCACCAGCCTTTACCATTAGTTTATTTTTAACTTTATCCAATGCTTTCAAAGTATATGATCAGAACATGGCCTTAACAGCTGGGGGTCCTTTCGGCTCAACAGAAATGGTTACGATGAATATCTATAATACAGCATTTAAGGTTCAAGAAATGGGATATGCTCAAGCAAAGGCGATTATATTTCTCATTATAATTACATTAATTTCTGTTTTACAGCTTTACATTACTAGAAAGAGGGAGACAGAACTATGAAGAACAAATTACGTATACACAAATATAGTATGATACTGATTGGTTTGATTGTCTCTTTAATATGGATATATCCTTTCTATTTAGTAGTGGTCAATTCTTTCAAAACAAAAGCGGATATTTTTAACAGTACATTAGGATTGCCAGAAATACCTACCTTTGAAAATTATCCGACCGCATTTGTGGAGTTGGATTTTGTTCAAAGCTTTATGAACTCCTTTCTGGTAACGGCGGGGAGTATTTTGATAATCGTTCTTTTTACTTCCTTGGCCAGTTATGCACTATCGAGGAATCCGGGTAAGACAAGTTCAGCAATTTACTTTCTATTTGCCATTTGTATGTTAATACCCTTTCAGTCTATTATGATTCCGCTAGTTTCCTTGTTTGGGGCAGTCGATATGCTAAATCGAACAGGATTAGCCATTATGTACCTTGGATTGGGATCAAGTATGGCAGTATTTCTCTATGTTGGTGCGATGAAGGGTATTCCGAGAGCGTTGGATGAAGCTGCAATTATCGATGGTTGCAATCGATTGCAGGTGTATTGGTTTATTATTCTGCCAATGTTAAAGCCAACCACCGTAACAGTAATTGTGTTAAATGCAATCTGGTTCTGGAATGATTATCTATTACCTTCGTTAGTGATCAATAAGGAAGGAATGTACACGATTCCCTTAAAGACGTTTTATTTCTTTGGAGAATATTCGACACAGTGGCATTTAGCACTAGCAGCTTTAGTATTAGCGATCATACCAATCATCATACTGTATGTGTTCCTACAGAAATATATAATTAATGGAATCTCAGATGGAGCAGTTAAATAAAAAAAGAGATTAAGGAGATGTAAAAGATGAAGTTCACAGATGGAAACTGGTTAGTACGAGAAGGATATCAGATACATTTTCCAAGGTTAGTTCATGAAATAGAGGAGAAAGATGGTACAGTCACTTTGTATGCACCATGTAAGTATCTTAATCATCGCGGTGATACACTAGATGGACCATTGCTAACCATTAACATTTCTTCACCTTTAGAAGATGTTATTCGTATTCGAACATGGCACTATAAAGGTGGCAGAAAAAAGTATCCGAATTTTCATGTGATTGAACAGCAGAAAGCGATCGAAGTAACAGATCAAGAAGATAGGCTGACCATCCACAGTGGGGCATTAAAGCTCTCGATTTCAAAGCAGGACTTTTCCATAGCATTTGATAATAAAAATAGACGTTTAACAGATGCAGATGGAAAGGGATTAGCATGGATTGAAGCTCCAGAAGATAAAACATATATGCGAGGTCAATTACGACTTGGAGTTGGTGAACACCTCTACGGCTTAGGGGAGCGATTCACACCATTTGTGAAAAATGGACAAACCATTGATATTTGGAATAGAGATGGTGGCACAAGCTCTGAACAGTCATATAAAAATATACCTTTTTATATGAGCAGTAAAGGTTATGGTATTTTCGTGAATCATCCGGAAGAAGTCAGCTTTGAATTAGGTTCAGAAACGGTGTCTCGTGCTCAATTTAGCGTAGAAGGAGAGTATTTAGATTATTACTTTATTAATGGTCCTACCCCGAAAGAAGTAATAAGCCGTTATACCGAATTAACAGGAAAACCTGCACTACCTCCAGCATGGTCATTTGGTTTATGGTTATCAACGTCATTTACAACAGATTACAATGAAGAAACAGTCAATCACTTTGTCGATGGGATGGCAGAACGTGGTATTCCACTAAGTGTTTTCCATTTTGATTGTTTTTGGATGAAGGAATTTGAATGGAGCAATTTTATTTGGGATCGTCGCAATTTCCCAGACCCAGAAGGTATGTTGAAACGTTTAAAAGAGAAGGGATTAAAGATCTGTGTTTGGATTAATCCATATATTGCCCAGAAGTCACCTCTTTTTGATGAAGGAATAGAAAAGGGTTACTTAATCAAAAAGCCGAACGGTGATGTTTGGCAGTGGGATCTATGGCAGGCTGGTATGGGAATTGTCGATTTTACCAATCCTGAGGCATGCAAATGGTACCAGGAAAAATTAAAGGCATTATTAGATATGGGGGTAGATTCCTTCAAAACTGACTTCGGTGAGCGTATCCCGACAGATGTTGTCTATTATGATGGGTCAGATCCACAGAAAATGCACAATTATTACTCCTATAAATACAATGAAGTAGTATTCGATCTATTAAAGAAAACAAAAGGTGAAGAAGCAGTAGTCTTTGCACGATCAGCGACTACTGGTGGACAGAAGTTCCCTGTACATTGGGGCGGTGACTGTGATTCAACCTATGACGCGATGGCAGAAAGTCTTCGTGGTGGCCTTTCTTTGACAACATGTGGATTTGGTTACTGGAGTCATGATATTGGCGGGTTTGAAAATACTGCAACCCCAGATGTGTTCAAACGATGGACGGCGTTTGGATTACTTTCAAGCCATAGTCGATTCCACGGAAGTTCTTCCTATCGTGTGCCATGGCATTTTGATGAGGAAGCTGTCGATGTAGCACGACATTTTACCCAGTTAAAGAACAGCTTAATGCCATATCTGTATGGCCAAGCTGTCGAAAACAGTAAGTCGGGGATTCCGATAATGCGTTCGATGGTATTGGAATTCCCGGAAGATCCATTGTGTGAGACATTAGACAGACAATATATGTTGGGCGATACGATTCTTGTTGCACCGATTTTTAATGACGAAGGTATAGGCTCTTTCTACCTACCACAAGGAAAATGGACACACCTTTTAACAGGAGAAGTTACCAAAGGAGGTAGATGGATTAAGGAACAGTATGATTACTTCAGCCTTCCACTGTTTGTAAGAGAAAGTACGATTTTACCAATAGGCTATAATGAAGAGAACCCTGTATATAACTACAACCAGGATGTTAGATTCAAAGTTTATGAGATGGCAGATGGAGCTAGCGCGACTCGAATTCTATATAATCAACATGGTGAAGAAGCTGGTGATATATATGTAAAGCGTCATGGTAATCAGTTTCAAGTCAAGGTTTCAGGGATAGAGGGAGATTGTACGCTGGAGATCGTAGGTTATAAGACAATAAGTTTAGCGCAGGGGATAAATGTATATAATATTGAGATTTAAGTAATAGAAAGAGATATCTTAGCTTTTTCTCTAAAGCGACTGAGAAGAGTGTACATCTTCCTTTTTATTAGCTTATGTACTCATAGGTACACACTAACTTTTTTAAGAGTGAAACAAGGGATCGATTCGAGCATATTATTAGAACAGAACCGGGCGAGATGCCCGGTTTTTTACATTACGGCTGCACAACCCCAACTCCTGCATATTGTGTTACTACTGATTTTACATCCTCAACAGGTGTTAGCGTGTAGCTATATGGCACTGTATAATTGGTTGTAGAAGTTGTCGGTTGACTACCAGTACTGTTTATAAATAGGTTGTTAGATACATTCCAATATCCTGGTGAGCTGCTGTACCAAGCGCCAAGTGGGTCTTTGGAGTTCTCAAAGACATTATTTTCTATCAGTAGTTCAGCACCCATTCTAGCATTGATCCCTGTATCAATAATTCCTTCAAAGTAATTGTTGTACAAGTGACCTTCACCGTATCGGAAGCTTGGAACACGTGAGTTTAAATTTTGGAAATAGTTATGGTGGAATGTGATGTTTCGGTGATCGCTATCACTGTCTGATGATCCCATTAGCATCGCTTTCCACCCATCATGGACATAGTTCCAGGAGAAGGTGATATTGTATGCATCACGTTTTACATCAAATAAGCCATCATAATAATCTTTGTCTACGTTCAGACTTGCATAAAGTTCATTATGGTCAACCCAAATGTTACTTGATGGCCCTTCGATGCTAATGGCATCTTTGTCTCCAATATTCACTTCATGTATCGTGAGATTACGGATGATTACATTATCTGCTCGCCATACTTTAATGCCTATTCCGTCAAGCTCACCGTTTGTACCCACACCTAATAAAGAAACATCTGAGACATCCTTAATATTAATTTTATTGTCAGAAGTATTATCAGGCGTTATGGTGCCATCCACATAAATAGTTAAAGGCGTGTTATCATCTTTGTCCCTTAATGCTTGGATAAGCTCGTCCCCCGTTTGAACAGTTACGGTATCACCACCAGCTCCTCCAGTTGTACCGCCATTTAAAGTGGCAAAACCTGTCATACTGAAATCAGGAGTACTTGCAGATACAGATTGGAACGATAAACATAAAAGAAAAGCAATGAAAAGACTAACAGACATCCATCTAAGCAAATTATTTTTCACCTTTTTCTCACATCCTTTTTTAAAATAATAGGAAGCTTGGGACTGACCTCGAAGCGATAAACATCAACCCTCCCTTCGTAGTGACTACTTAAATCATAACAAGAAAACGCTTTCTTTTAATAATCATTTTTCCATATTTTTTCCTTTTGATTGAATTATTTACTATGTAATAAGGGTTGTACGTAAGAATATGTAACAAAAAAGATTATAAAAGGTAATTTTTTTAAGGTAAAAATGTGAGATAATGATTATTTCTAGGAAGGAAAGAGGAAATAGTGGTTAAATTATAAATTATTGAAAAATTGAAAAAATACTTGCATTTAGAAGGAGTATTACGGTATAATCCAATTTAAATATTGACAGAATCATATAGTGAAAAAAGCAATGAAAAGGGAAAGTAAGTTTCGCGCATTTTTCTACAGAGAGCTTCGGTAGCTGAAAAGAAGCAAAAATGCAGATGCTGAAAATGGCCTTGGAGCTTCGTGCTGAACGCGTCATAATACAGATGCAAGTAAGTGGCGACGAGATTTGGTACTCGTTATCTATACCAAAGTATGAAAGCCTAATTGGTGGAGTACTTATAGAGGCTGTATATGTGAGTATGCAGTAAACAAAGGTGGTACCGTGTTGAATTGCTATCAACGCCCTTATTGTTCATTCGAGCAATAGGGGCGTTTTTTAATGGGCAAAATCTTGCCAATCGGCATCATGAAGGCTTTCACTTAATAATAATATTTCAAGGAGGAAATAAGATGACAAAGCATTTAGTTTTTCAGTCGGATTTTGGTACTAGTGACGGCGCGGTAAGTGCAATGTATGGAGTAGCAAAAACAGTGGATCAAGATTTAGATTTATATGATATTACACATGATATCCCCCAATACAATATCTGGGAGGCTTCTTATCGGTTGTATCAGACAGTTTGTTATTGGCCGGAGGGAACTGTTTTTGTATCTGTTGTAGACCCTGGAGTTGGTACAGATAGGTTAAGCATTGTAGTGAGAACCAAAGATAACCGGTTTATTGTCACACCGGATAATGGAACGATTACGCATATGGAGAATTCCATTGGAATTGAGGAGGCAAGAGTGATAGATGAAAAGGTAAACAGGCTTGAAAAGTCATATGAATCTTATACGTTCCATGGACGAGATGTTTATGCCTATACTGGCGCTAGACTTGCTTCCAATGTGATTGCGTTTGAAGAAGTAGGAGAGAAGATCGATGTTGATCAGTTAGTGAAGTTGTCAACCTCAGAAGTAACGGTAGATGGTGGCATTATTCAAGGAACGATCGATATTTTGGATGTCAGATTTGGTAATTTATGGACCAATATTCATAAGAAATATTTTCAGGAAGCATCTATTCATTATGGCGACACTTTGGAAGTAACCATATTAGATGATACAAGACAAGTGTACAAAAATGTAATGTCATATGGTAAATCATTTGCCGATACGCAGGTTGGTGAACCACTTCTTTATATTAATTCCTTGGAAAATATAGGAGTAGCTTTAAATCAGGGCTCCTTTGCGCAAGCGTATCATATTAAAACAGGTGAAAAGTGGAAAATATTTGTACGCAAAGCACCAAAAATTGTGTATAGTTAAAAGTAAGAATATTTTACTATAATTGTCGATCGAAGGCCATACAGCAATAGAAATCAGCTTGTTAGCAATAAATATAAAAAGAGGAGAGGGTAATCATGAAAGGGAATTTATCGATTAGA
The DNA here is from genome assembly GCF_052063305.1 of Gracilibacillus sp. HCP3S3_G5_2. Taxonomy (NCBI): domain Bacteria; kingdom Bacillati; phylum Bacillota; class Bacilli; order Caryophanales; family Bacillaceae; genus Gracilibacillus; species Gracilibacillus sp. HCP3S3_G5_2. Next base: position 22,161 of record NZ_JBQHXU010000018.1, read on the forward strand.
ACAATTGTAGCTATTGGTATAGGAGCTGCGGTATATGTTATTTTGGGGCGGTTCCTAACGATTCCGACTGGCATTCCCAATACAAACATTGAGACAGCAGTTGCATTTTTAGCATTTATGGCTGTATTATTTGGACCTGTTGCTGGCGGACTTATCGGTTTGATCGGTCATGCACTAAAGGACGTTTTGCTTTGGGGATCGATATGGTGGAGTTGGGTTTTTGTCTCCCTTTTTATTGGTTTATTTATTGGATTATTCGCACGTCGAATTGCTTTAGAGGATGGAGAATTTGGTACGAAAAAAATTATTTCGTTTAATGTAATACAAGTGATTGTACAGGCTGTAGGCTGGTTCCTTTTAGCGCCATTATTAGATATTATTATTTATGCAGAGCCGGCAAATAAAGTATTTACACAAGGTGCAGTAGCAGGTATATCGAATATTATCTCAGTTGGTGTAATTGGTACGATCTTACTTGCTGCCTACGCTAAGACACGGACTAAAGGAAATAGTTTATCGAAGGAAGCATAGTAGATAGTCAAATAAAGGAGTATGGCATGAGACAGCCGATAATAGAATTTAATCATTTCACATTTAAATATTACAGCCAGACAGATCCAACGTTAACGAATCTTCATGTAACCATTTATAAAGGTGAGAAAGTATTAATTCTCGGCCCATCCGGTTCAGGGAAAAGCACACTAGTCCATTGTTTAAATGGACTAGTGCCATTCTCTTATAAAGGGGAGATCAAAGGTGAGCTTCTGATTAATGGAAGCAGCACAAAGGATTTAGATATCTTTACTATTTCTAAAATGGTAGGTACCGTTTTGCAGGATACGGACGGTCAATTCATTGGACTTAATGTTGGAGAGGACATTGCCTTTTCCTTGGAAAATGAAAGAGTTCCTCAGCATGTGATGAAAGAAACTGTTCAACAGATAGCTGAATTAGTGGAGATAGATGATCATATTGACCATTCTATCCATGAGCTATCTGGTGGACAAAAACAGCGGGTATCACTTGGTGGTGTAATGGTGAATGAGGATGTAGAAATATTACTCTTTGACGAACCGCTTGCCAATTTGGATCCTGCAACAGGTCGATATGCCATGGAGCTAATAGACCGTATTCATCAAGAGGCAGATAAAACGATGATCATGATTGAGCATCGTCTAGAAGACGCGCTTCATATCAATTTTGACAGAGTCATTGTACTAAATGAGGGAGAAGTAGTTTTTAATGGAGCACCAAAGGAATTATTAGTATCTGATAAGTTGGACCAAGTACATATTCGAGAACCACTTTATTTAAAGGCATTGAAGTATACAGGTTGCGAAGTTAATCTTGATATGGGACTCGAGCATATTCATCGATTAAACTTATCAGAGGATTGTAAAAGGAAATTACGAGAATGGTCTGTGAGGCCTAAAGATAAGTATACGGAAAAAACAACGAATGCTGTATTGGAAGTTCGTAACCTTCATTTTCAATATGAAGATGATCCTGTTTTGGAAGATATCTCCTTTTCAGTTCGACAGGGAGAGATGATAAGTGTCGTTGGGAAGAATGGTGCGGGAAAATCAACATTGTCCAAGCTTATTTGTGGTTTTGAAAAAGTTAATTGTGGACAAATATTGTTGAATGGTTTAGATATCACCAATCAAACGATTTTTGATCGGGCAAGTAAGATCGGTTTTGTGCTACAAAATCCAAATCATATGATTTCTAAGCATATGATATATGAGGAACTTGCATTGGGACTAGTTAATCGAGGATATTCTAAGGATGAGATTGAAGAAAGAGTGGCAAAAACGTTGAAGGTTTGTGGTTTGTATCCATTTCGTAATTGGCCAATATCTGCCTTGAGCTATGGCCAGAAGAAAAGGGTGACAATTGCTTCTATTTTAGTATTGGAGCCAAGCGTGATTATTTTAGATGAGCCAACTGCTGGTCAGGATTTGCGTCATTATACGGAAATGATGGAATTTTTGCGAGAGCTAAATGCCAATGGAACAACGATATTATTCATTACCCATGATATGCACTTAATGTTAGAGTATACCTCAAGAGCAATTGTACTGGCAGATGGGCGGTTAATTGCTGATAAATCGGCAGTCGAGCTTCTAACAAATAATGAGATAGTTGCCAGAGCTAATTTAAAGCGTACCACATTATTTGATCTTGCGGTAAAAGCGGATATTGCAGATCCTAAGCAATTTGTTCATCAATTTATAGCTTATGATAGAAAGGTTCGAGAAAGATGGCTGTAAATATACTAGGGTATATGGAACGAACTTCCCCGATACATCAATTATCAGGGATTACAAAGCTGATTGTATTTTTAATTTGGTCTTCCATTGCTATGCTTACCTATGATACAAGAGTGTTGCTAGTATTATTACTTGCAAGTCTAGTTATCTTTCATTTGTCCACAATTCAAGTTAAGGATATTTCCTTTGTACTGATAATTATTTTCGCTTTTCTCGCTCTAAATAATGTAGCCATTTATGTATTTTCGCCTCAGGAAGGTGTCTCGATATATGGCAGTAGTCATGTGATTTGGGAAGGAGTAGGCAGGTACAATTTAACATGGGAGCAGTTATTTTACCAACTCAATATTACATTAAAGTATTTTGTAGTGATTCCGGCTGCATTATTGTTTATTCTGACCACACACCCAAGTGAATTTGCGGCATCCCTTAATAAAGTTGGTATTAGTTATAAAATTGGAATTGCGGTATCGTTGGCGTTACGTTATATACCAGATATTCAGCGTGATTTTCGTATCATTGCCCAGGTTCAGCAAACGAGAGGGATTGATTTATCAAAAAATGAAAAATTAACTAAACGTCTAAAAAATGTCGTTTCGATTATGTTGCCATTAATCTTTTCCAGTCTTGACCGGATTGAAGTTATCAGTAATGCTATGGAGTTACGCAGCTTCGGCAAACATAAAAAGCGGACCTGGTATAGTGCCCGACCTTTGTTAAAAGCTGACGTGTTAACGTTGGCCATTAGTGTTTTGCTTTTTCTCGTAGCTATGGTGATTACTTTTCATGATGGGAATCGGTTTTATAATCCTTTTTAGTTATAAGCTTACTAAATAGTTAGATTGACGGATGAGACAAGACATAGGACTGTGTACATGTCTACTGAGGGGCAGAATACTTCTAGCTAAGCACGATTATTGAATAATTAGCTCATTTTTGATATCGTTTTCATTAATATTAACGAATATAGTAATAAAAGGAGGAATTTTTTATGGCTTTTACATTGGAGTTGGGTCAGAAGGCGCCGGATTTTAAGCTTCCTGCAACAGATGGTAAGAGATACAGCTTAGCCGATTTTGATAATGCAAATGTTTTGGTTGTTTTCTTCACATGCAATCATTGCCCATTTGTTGTTGGATCGAATGAAGTGACAAGAGCAACTGCCGAAAAATTTGCAGATCAAGGTGTTAAGTTTGTTGGGATCAATTCTAATAGTGTTACTACAAAACCGGATGATTCATTTGAAGTAATGGTGGAACAGATGGAAGAGAAGAAATTCCCGTGGGTTTATTTACATGATGAGTCACAAGAAGTGGCCAAAACTTATGGAGCTCTCCGCACACCACATTTTTACGTATTCGATCAAAATCGTGAGTTGGTTTATACTGGTCGTGGCCTTGACAATCCACGTGAGTCTGATAAAGCAACCGTAAATGATTTAGAAAATGCGCTTGCTGAACATTTAGCAGGCAAGCAAATTACGACACCCTTAACTAATCCAATCGGATGTAACGTCAAATGGCACGGTAAAGATGAACATTGGATGCCAGCAGAAGCGTGTGATTTGGTTTAGGATACTCGTGATTTGGTAGTTTGATAGATAGGTACTTTTATCTTAAAGCGATAAAAATAAGCGAAGACTGCTAACAACGCTTTCTATAGATAAAGTGTTGTTAGCAGCCTTTATTGGCATTATGAAAGAAATTACAATAAACTCACCAACAGTCCCCTGCTCTACAACCCTAACAGATTAGGAAGAAACAAACTAATTTCCGGAACATAGGTGACAACCATCAATAGCACAAACATTGCAACATAGAAAGGCATTAATGGTTTGATTAAGTTTTCTACTTTTTCTTTTCCGACCATGGATCCGACGAATAGTCCGGTTCCTACGGGTGGGGTAATCGTACCCACACACAAGTTTAATATAAAGAAAATACCAAAGTGCACCGGATCTATGCCAATACCTTCTGCGATTGGCAGGAAAATAGGTGTGAATATTAGAATCGCTGGGGCAATGTCCATGAACATTCCTATAATTAATAAAATGATATTAATCAATAATAAAATAACCAAAGGGTTCGTTGATAAACTAAGAATAAATTGACTCAAAGCATCCGGGATCCCGGTAAATGCCATAGCAAATGACATCAATGAAGATGCGGCAATAAGTAGCATGACGATACCAGACATTTCAACAGCTTTAATGAGAACTTCCGGTAATTGCTTGATCGATAGCGTTCGGTAATATACAAGTGCGAGAAATAGAGCATAGACTACACAGACAGCAGATGCTTCAATCGCTGTAAAAATACCAGTTAAAATACCACCGATAATAATAAAGATTAATAGAATACTTGGCATAGCGTCTAAGATAATCTTCTTTTTATTAATGTTTGCGATTTCATCCTTATGTACAATGGGGTAATTTCGTTTTTTAGCTATAACAAATGCCACTGCTATAATTGTTACTGTCCATAATATACCAATTAAGTATCCACCCAAAAACAATGCAGCAATGGATGTTCCACCACTAATTAACGAGAAGATAATAAACGCGGTACTAGGTGGTATTACCATTCCTGATGGAGCAGAAGCAATATTGACAGCTGCAGCGAATGTTCGATCATAGCCTTCTTTTTTCTGTAATGGAACCATTACCCCACCAATCGCAGTAGATGCAGCTATCGCAGAACTGGAAATGGAGCCAAATAGGGCGTTTCCTACCACGTTTGTATGAGCTAATGATCCTGGGACCCTTCCTACTATTAGCTTCGCAAATTCTACCAATTTATGTGCAATCCCACCATTATTCATAATAACTCCTGATAGAATAAAAAAAGGTACTGCTATTAGTGAAAAACTATTTAGGCTTGCTACCATTTTTTGCCCTGCAGTAAAAACGGCAATATCAAGTGGTAACATTAAGAGAATAGTAGCCAATGAGGCTACAGCAATACATATGACAATCGGTATACCAACTGCAAGTAATATTGCGAAAACAAGAACTAACAGAATACTAGCTTCTGCAACCATATTTATGTCACCTTCTTTTTTAAGAGTTTTCTTGTGTATGGAATGGTTTAGAAACTGCTAACTCCATTAGGTTAATGAAGCAGTACAACAAGATAATAAAACCAGAAACCGGTAGAGACAGATAGACATACCCCATGGGTAAACCTAGTGATGGAGATATTTGAGTCATTGTAAGTGATACTGCTTTGAAGCCACCCGTAACCATGATGACGGCAAAGAGTACGAAATTGATTTGGACAACGATATCCAACATTCGTTTCTTTTGCTCACTCTTTATACGATTACTTAGAAAAGTTATTGCGATATGACTTTTTTTGCCAACTACATAGGCACCTGCTAATAATGAGAACCAGATTAAACCAAAACGAAGAAATTCACCTGTTAATGAGCTGGGATTATTAAAGATATATCGACTGATCACTTGCCAACTTGTAACTACAACCATGACTATTAACAAAGTACATGTAATAATTTCAATCGTACGGTCAAGATATTTACGCATAGTTTTGTTCATCTCATTATTCCTCCACATTGCTACGTGCATCTAGGATCATGTAATATAGTTCACTTAATTCATTGTTCTGTTTAAACTTTTCATGGATAGGCTGTACTTTTTCTAAGAAAGGAGCCTTTTCTACTTCATTAAATTTCACGCTGTGTTTTTCAATAGCCTCCTGTTTTTCAGCTTCTACAGCTTCTTCCCATACTTCTTTTTCGTATTCAGTGGATTCTTTAGCAGCTTCTACTACAGCTTGTCGTTGTTCTTCATTCAATTGATTGAGTGTATTATCATTTATAATCACAATGTCTGGTACTCTCGTATGTTCATCATAGGAGTAATAACGAGCTACATCCCCATGTCCAGCCGTAACAAGGGCAAATTCATTGTTCTCTGAACCATCAATGATACCTTGTTGTAAGGAGGTGTATACTTCATCACTTCCAAGTGGTACCGCTGTTCCTCCCAATAATTCGATCATTTCGATAGCGGTTTCACTTTCCATTACACGAATTTTCTTCCCTTCAATATCCTCTGGGGTTTCAACAGGACCGTCTGTTAAATAGAAACTTCGTTGCCCTGAGTTGTAATAGGTTAACCCGACAAAACCTAAATCCTTAGTAGATTGATAGATTGGTTGCATGATGGCTTCGCTTTCCATGACACGAGTGAAATGATCAATATCATCAAAAAGATAGGGGATACCAAAGATAGAATATTTATTGGAAAAACTTTCAAGTGCAGAACCACCAACCTTTGTAATATCAATTGCCCCTGTTTGTGTTAATTCAATTAGCTCCCGCTCCCCGCCAAGCTGACCATCAGGGAAATAGGTAACACTTACTTGTCCGTTTGTCTTTTTTTCTACTAATTCACCAAACTTTGCCATAGCATCTTTTACAGGCTCTGGATTACTAGCATAAGCAAAATGCAATTCGATATGTTCGTCAGCGTGTGTATGGTGATTGCATCCGGTTACAAATAGAATAACGCTGACACTCAACAAGTAACAATAAATTATTCGCTTCATCTTGTTGCCTCCCTATTACTATTCTGTGATTTAAGCGAGAAATCCCTTACATTTTGAGTACGATTATACTAGTGAGCCAGAGTAAAGTCAAAAAATAATGTTTTATTTGTTATTGTTTTTATGGTTTTGTTTGGAGTATTTGCTGGTAAAAGATCTATTTACTTATAAAATCAAAAAAATACAAATAAATATTAGAAAATTTGAAAACTAGTGAGGATGATGATACTCCATTAAGTAACAAGTTTTATTGAGATTAAGGGAGATATTCAAAAATATAGATGGATATATGAGCGTTTCTCTTTCTGGTTTTTGTCAAATCAATACTACTCCATCCCTCTAAGGTATGAGTTCTTTTAACGCAATTACACTTTACCCTTATATGAAATATTAGTAATAGTCTATGACTAATTAAAATAGGATGTATTGTAAAACAAAATAAAGGGGGCTTGAAAAATGCATTCGTTAGATTGGCTTTCGATCGTATTGTTCTTTTTGGTTATGGTCATTATTGGTTTTTGGTCTTATAAGAAAGTAAACGGTTCGGGGGATTTCTTTGTTGCTGGAGGAAAGTTACCATGGTGGCTTTCTGGAATTTCTCACCATGTATCAGGATATAGTGGCGCTGTATTCGTGGGATATGCAGCCCTTGCTTACACCCATGGATTTAGCCTTTATATATGGTGGGCGGTAGTCATATTTATAGGTGTAACAACGGGGGCTTTTATTATGGCTCCAAGATGGGCAAGGTTAAGAATTAGTTACAATATCGAGTCACCTACAGAATATTTATCTTTACGTTACAATGTGCCAACTCAACAAGTCATGGCATGGTGTGGAGTTTTGCTTAAGTTGTTTGATGTTGGTGCAAAATGGGCAGCAATCGGCATACTTTTAAACGTATTTACAGGAATTCCAATTTTATACGGTATTTTACTTTCAGGTATTATTTCACTTGTTTATATCACTATAGGGGGATTATGGGCTGACGTTTGGACGGATTTTGTACAATTCGTTATACAGCTAGTAGCTGGATTGATTATGTTCTTTGTTGTTTTAAATATGATGGGGGGAATCAGCTCCATTACAGGAATTTGGGACCAATTACCAGCTAGCCATAGCCAGGCTTTCAATGATCCTTATACACTCTGGTATGTCATTTTTTATTTATTTGTTGTTTTCTTAAGTTATAATGGCGGTACTTGGAATCTAGCGACACGTTATATTTCTTCACCAACCGCTAAAGCAGCGAAGAAGAGTGCATTACTTTCAGGTCTGTTATATCTTATCTGGCCATTATTCTTATTCTTTCCAATGTGGGCCGCACCAATAATTTTGCCTGGTTTAGAGGACCCAAGCCAGTCATATGGGCTGTTGGCTCAAGAATTGCTTCCAGTAGGACTTGTAGGATTGGTACTCGCTGCTTTATTTGCTGCAACTATGTCAATGACTTCTTCTGATGCAAACACTATTTCCGCAGTAATTACTCGTGATATCTTACCGGTTATGTCAAAGCGCTTTGCCTCTTTAAATGCCAAAGCCTCTCTCCGAATTGCAAGATGGACTACTTTTATTTTTACTTTTATTACCCTTATCATTGGTATTCAATCCGAAAGTTTCGGTGGTGTATTAGGGTTAATCATTTCCTGGTTTGGTGCATTAGTTGGACCAATTTCGATCCCAATGTTATTCGGATTATTTCCAGCGTTTAAACGCTCTTGCTCAACTGCTGCTATTTCCTCGGTGATAGCCGGCTTAATCATGTTTGTACTCACTAAGTATGTCGTTGCTGTCCCGCTTTCTGTTGAAATTGGTGCACCAGTCATTACCTCAGCAATCGTGTTTATAGGATTAGGATTCTTAAATAATGGAAGGGAAGTGAAACCGGAAATTGAAGGTTTATTGCGTACAGTGAGTAATGATAAATAATCACATGATCAAGACGATCAAAGTGAATCATAAAGTGGGGATTATGATGGATATTGATAAACTTATAAACAAATACAAAAATGATTTACAAGTAAATTTCCTCTCTTTTTGGGAAAAAGCCATCGATTATAAATATGGCGGAGTTTTTACTTGTTTTACAAATGATGGAGCAACATTGGTAAGTGATAAAAAATATATTTGGTCACAAGGAAGATTTCTTTGGTTGTGCAGTCATCTCAGAATAATGCATAAAAGTGGCTTGATCCATTTGCCAAAACAGTGGGAAGAAATAACGGAACATACCTATCGCTTTCTAAAAGAACATGCATTAATCTCTAACAATCATGCTGTATATGCTGTTGAAAGGAACGGTCAGCATATACAAGATCAACTCGATACAAGTATTTTTTCCGATTGCTTTTATGTTTTAGGCTGTAATGCTTACGCTCACCTTAAAAATGATGCTCATTCCTTTGAGCAAGCGATCATTGTTTATCAATCAATCAAGGAAAGAATAGAAAAAAACTCCTTTGTTTCAGAGCCATATCCGATCCCCGACGGATATCGCTCTCACTCTATTCCAATGATTCTTCTAAATGTTAGTCAAGAGCTTTATGAGACGGCATCTAAACTTAACCATCATAGTAAGGCGTATCTGATGAAGGAAACCTTAAGTTTTTTAGAAGAAATTATGAAGGAGTTCAGGGATCAAGATAGGATTATAGAAATGAAGGCTTCTACATTTGGAAATGAAACTACCTTATTGGAAAGACATCTTAATCCTGGACACACATTAGAATCGATATGGTTTATGATACACACAAAAAATATACAAGGCTTAAAAAATAGGAAGTCTACTATTAAACAGTTAGCTAACATAGCTGACAAGGCACTCTCAGTGGGATGGGATGCTACGTATGGTGGATTATTCCGTTATGTTGACAAGGATAGCGGTAAACCGTGGGGGATAGGAAGCGGAACGGCTTACGAAAAGCTGATAATGGAAACATGGGATACTAAATTATGGTGGCCCCATGCAGAGGCTCTTTATACGACTCTATTACTCTATCATGAAACAGGAGAACCACGGTGGAGAAATTGGTTTATTATATTAGAAAATTATATATTTAAGACGTTCCCAAATCCAAACAAGGAAGTTGGAGAGTGGATACAGATTAGAGATAGAGCAGGTGATCCCATCGACAAAGTCGTCGCCTTACCGGTAAAGGATCCTTTTCATATCATACGTAGCTATCTTCTTATTATTAATCTTCTTGAAAGGAAAAGAAATCATGCGCTTAGGAGCGAGTAAGCGAGATATTACTCCCTCAGAGGCTATTAATTTAGCTGGTTTTGCTCACAGGCAAGGCAAAACGAATACCGTACAGGAAAAAATATACGTGAAAGCATTTGTTTTAGAGTTTTGCCATAAAGCTTTTCTTTTTATCGTTGCAGACTTAATTTGGTGGGATAACAGGCAAGTTGAAACATTAAAACTGGAAATCCAAAATAAGTTTAACATTCCCACTGACTACATTTGTTTCCATGCTACACATAATCATTCTGGGCCACAAACAAGTTCTCGATTTAGTAAAAAGCTAGGGAAAAGATCCCACTCCTATCTTGAGTTTCTACATACACAAGTGATCCAAAGTGTTATTAATGCACTCGATAACAAAGAAGAAGTAATTGTCAAAGTGAATCGAGGAAGTGTGCCGATAGGAATCAATAGAAGAAGCATGGTCAATGGAGAGGTAAGGATGGCTCCAGATGAAAGGGGAGGAGTTGATCATGAGGTCTCCGTATTTTCCTTTTATACAACCAAGGGTAAAGCAAAGGCGATTTGGATCCATTATACGTGTCATCCAACCTCAACAGATGCAAATGTTGTTTCGAGTGAATACCCAGGTTATTGTTGTAAGCAAGTGGAAACAAAGTATCCTGGAACGCATGTAGCTTTCCTTCAAGGCTTTTGTGGAGATATTAGGCCAGCACTCATGAAGAAAGGGAATTTTTATCGAGGAACTTTGGAGGATATGGCTTGTATCGGAGATATGCTTGCAAACGAGGTAACTAAACTGCTTGATCAAGAAGGAGAAGTTTGTCATCCAGAGCACATTACTGTCAAAGTGACCAAATTACCGTTAGTTTTTAACACAGAAGAGGTGCATAACAAGATTCCACAAGATTTAGCTAAAGAATGGCCGACACTTGTGCAACAAATAGACGGCCATTATGAATTGTTTATTCAATATGTACAATTAGGTAGTCATTTAAAATTATTATGCTGTAATGCAGAACTAGTCCATGAGTATGGGAAGATGATAAAGGGAATTAACAAGGATATTTTACCACTAGGTTATTCTAACGGAATGGTGGGGTATGTTCCAACTGCAAAACAGTTAATGGAAGGTGGTTATGAAGCCGAGGAATCTCTCTATTATTTTGGTTATCCTGCCAAACTTTCCGCTTCTTTTGAAAATGACCTTGTCAAGCAATTAGAGCAATGTGTAAAAGGAGGTATTTAATTGAAGAAATTAACAAAAGATAATCTGATCTATTACGTTTGTGCTAATCGACATAGTATGGGGCAATTAGCCGCAAAGTTAGCAGGTGATCGGATCAAGCAATTATTACTTGTGAAAGAGGAGGTACGGGTGATTTTTGCTGCAGCCCCTTCACAAAATGAATTTCTGTCTTATTTAACGGGAGATAAGGATATTGACTGGTCGCGTGTCGTTGGCCTTCATATGGATGAATATTTAGGCCTTGCTCCTAATTCTGATCAATGGTTTAGCAAATATCTGCAAAGAAATATTACGAATCGAGTTCAGATGAAAGATTTCCATTTTATTAATGGTTTGGCAGCACCTGAGGAGGAGATAGATCGGTATACCAATTTAATAAAGGAGGCGCCTATTGATCTTGTCTGCCTTGGAATAGGGGAAAATGGTCACATCGCGTTTAATGACCCACCAGTAGCTGACTTTCAAGATCCCACCGTTATGAAGATAGTGGAATTAGACCATTACTGCCGTCAGCAACAGGTTAATGATGGATGTTTTGAGAATCTTGAGGATGTCCCCACCCATGCTTTAACGTTAACGATACCTGCATTAATGTCAGGTAAATCTATGATATGTACAGTGCCAGGCGATTCAAAAAAAGATGCCATCCATAACGTTTTAAATAAAGAAATCAGTACTATGTGTCCTGCTTCTATACTACGGACGCATAAAGATTCCCATCTCATAGTAGATAGGGAAGCATATGGGAGCCTGTAAGATGTCAGGTATTCATACTAGTCTTCTAGGGACTCATTATTTAACAGGAAAAAAGATAGAGGTTCAAATGGTGAATGGGCGAATCGAAAATATAAAGGAAATAGAAGTATTTGAAAACGATAAGAATAATCATGATATTATTGCCCCAGGATTAGTAGATTTACAAGTTAATGGGTTTATGGGGATAGATTTTAATAAAAATCCATTAACTTTTTCAGAATGGAACAAAGTTACCGAACTTTTAGCAGGTGTAGGGATCACAACCTTCTTTCCAACAGTTATTACGAACTCTTATGAGCATTTAGCCCATCTGTTTACTGAAACCGTTAAGAATCTATGTATTCTACCAGTTCATTCTAATATAGTGGGAGGTTTTCATTTAGAAGGTCCTTATATTTCACCTGAAGACGGGCCAAGAGGTGCACATCAGCAAGACTTTGTTCGTGCACCCAATTGGGAAGAATTTTGCCATTTACAAGAAAAAGCACAAGGAATGATTCAAATCATTACGTTATCTCCAGAATGGCCAGAAGTAACGCACTTTATACAAAAAGCTGTAGAAAGTGGTGTAAAGGTTGCGATTGGTCACACAGCAGCAACGTCAAGCCAAATAAAAGAAGCAGTTCAAGCAGGAGCAATATTATCCACACATTTGGGGAATGGCGCTCATCCAACTCTTCCAAGACATCCAAATTATATTTGGGACCAATTAGCAGAAGATATGCTTTGGGCTTCTGTCATATCAGATGGACATCATCTACCGGATAATGTTCTCAAGGTAATCCACCAACTAAAAAAGGAACATATGATTCTTGTTAGTGACAGTGTAGCGTTAGCTGGTATGGAGCCAGGACAATACAACATGCCTGTGGGGGGAGAAGTAACACTATCCAAGAATGGTCGGCTACACATGAGAGCTAATAAAGATCTCTTAGCTGGTTCTGCTCAACACTTATTGCAAGGGGTCCAAAATCTTGTAGATAAAAAAATAGTTGGATTAAAGGAGGCAGTTCATAAAGCCTCTATTTATCCGGCAAAACTACTGAATCTTCCCCAACAGAAGGGTCTTCAAGTAGGTGCTCCTGCTGATTTGATAGTAGTTGATATGTGTTCTAGCAAGTGGAGAGTTTTGGAAACCTATAAAAACGGCCAGTTAATATTTAAAGAAAGGAAGGTGTAGTAAATGGATGTGATGTTAAAGTATTATGACGAAATAAAGAATATTTTATCTGCTGTGATAGCGACTGAAAAAGATACAATCAATGAGGCAGCAAGTGTAGTCGCTGCACATATCAAGCAGGATAAGATTTTTTATGTTTTTGGACCAGGAGGACATTCGAATTTAGCTTCACAAGAAGTGTTTTTTCGTGCTGGTGGACTAATGCATGCTAGTGCCATTTTAGATGAAGGAACACTACTTAGTAATGGCGCTTTACGGTCGATGGCAATTGAGCGTACGTATGGTTATGGAAGAATCGTCATCGAGGATAACCATTTGCAAAAAGGTGATTTACTAATCATGGTAAATGCATATGGAATAAATAGTGCAACAATCGATGCAACATTAGAGGCAAGAGATCGTGGTGTAAAAACGATAGGCATCTGCTCTTTTGAGCATGCAGAAAGCACGCCGAAAAATCATCCTGCCAGACATCCATCCAAATATAATTTGCATGAAATTACTGATATAAGTATTGATTCGAAAATAAAAGTAGGAGATGCGGTGGTGACTATCGAGGGGATAGAGCAGAAGGTTGGTGCATTGTCCACCTTTGTTAATGCTTTTATTTTGAATTCTATCTGTATGGAGGCAACCCAAAAACTCGCGAAAGCAAATATTGAACCACCGATCTGGAAAAGTGGCAATGCGACAGGCGGGGATGAGTGGAATCAACAATTTATGGATCGATTTAAGGATAAGATTAAGAAATTGTGATTCTTTAGGAAAAACCTTTCTTGGACTCCCCGTGAACCAGCAGTTACGAGTTTTCTATGAGAATGGAGTGTACTATTTGTCAAAGGGAACAGGAATACTTAGAGAACAAAATAAAAGGAAAATATTATTCCATTTACGTCAGTGTAGAGAGACAACGAGAAAAGATTTGGCAGAAACATTGCAAGTGAGTAAAAATACGATTTCGTTGATTGTTGACGAATTTATTCATCAAGGAATCTTGAAGGAAGTGGGCATTAAAGAGCCAGGAACAAAAGGCAGGCCGAAAGTGATCATTCAAATGAATGAAAATGCGTATCAGTCGATAGGATTCATTATTAATAAAAATGAGATTGAATACACAGTAACCAATTATTATGGTAAGGTGTTAGAACAACAGCTTGTCTCTAGTCCTAATAAAAATTCAGAGAAGGCGAAGAGGAAGCTCCAGACTTTAATTAAATCTCTTTTAGGAAAATACGATAAAGTACTTGGTGTCGGAATTGGTATACCAGGTATTGTAGATAGGGAAAGACAGATCATTTATAGATCTACTCGTTTGGAATGGCAAGATGTATCCCTTATAGATGAAGAACATCAGGCATTCAGTATTCCATTCACAGTAGAAAATAGTGTGAACTTAGGTGCGTTACACGCTATTGAACAGGAAGGAAGTCAACAGGGTGGGAGTTCTTTTTATATTCGGGTAGAAGAAGGTGTTGGAGGAGCTTATATTATTGATAATAAGATTATTAATGGAGGAAGCTGGACGGTTGGAGAGATCGGTCATATATCATTGGATCCAAAAGGAGAAGTATGTGCATGCGGCCAGAAAGGTTGTCTTGAACACTTAATTAATACGAATACCTTTCGAGAAAGACTAGCAAACTTTGGGCAACTTATGATAGAGGATGGGATGTTTTCAAATGAAGCGGAACGGCAGAGAGAAGTAAAAGAACTATTCAGTGAATTTGGAACCTATTTAGGAAAAGCACTTGTTTATGTTATTCATTTAATTAATCCTAATCAGATTGTTATTGATACTCCTTATAATCGTTCCCAAAGCTTTTCAACAAGTTGTTTAAATTATATAGAAAATAATGCGCTACAATTTCCAATCCAAAAAACAAAAATAATTTTCAGCAAAGAAAGGTCCAGTTTAAGTACAGGAGCGGCTCTATCTACCATTATTAATTATGAAAGGCTTTATTGGTAGTAGATTTATACAAACCACCTACCTTTAACAGCCTTACAGAAACAGTCTTCAAGACTGATTCGGCTTAATGAGTTTCAATATTAGAACAAACTCCACTATTATTCTATATGATCCACCATGTTTTAACATTCACTTAAAAACAATGTAAAATAATGTTACAAAAATAAAGATAGTCAGATAGATGTGTGTTAGGTTTAGAACATCCAGAAAGATAGACAGGAGGTGCACTAGATAAACAAGACATTGGAAAACTCTACAATTGGAAAGTTGAAACAGAATTTAATGAAGCAAAATAATCAAGTGCATCAGGATATTTTTAAAATAGGATTAATTGAACAACACGTCACTCTAATAGAGAACAAAATTATAATTGTATCGAAAAATAAAAGAATTCCTGTTTTGAATATCATCTATGAAACAAGTAAAGATGTCTCCCATATAATCGAAAGGTTAGTAAATATCAATTATAAAGAGCAATTGGAGAAAAAGTTGGTAGAACATTTTGATTTTGATATTGAAATCGTTCTACGAGACTATGATCCTACTAAGAATATGAATGTAACAATTATCATTTTGAGTAATAATATAACAAATTATGTGACTGGTTAAATGAACTCAATCTTTTGAGAGCAGGAAAACCGTCAGCTTATGATCTTATCATGGACGAGAGTCTATATTTTCGGAGATCTGAGTTGACGGTTTTTTCTATATTATAAATTGAATGAGGGAGTGGATAATATGTATAAATTGGAAGTTGTAGAGGGCAGTAAAGTTTTCAGAAAAGGGGGGCAAGACATTATTGCATTACAGGAAACAAATATGAAAATCTCTGAAGGTAAATTTGTCAGTATAATCGGACCTAGCGGATGTGGTAAGTCTACATTATTTAATATGATAGCGGGCTTATTAAAACCTAGCTCCGGCGAAATTCTATTGGATGGCCAAAATATTATCGGAAAAAGTGGACATGTAGGGTATATGTTGCAGAAGGATTTATTACTTCCATGGCGGACGATTTTGGCTAATATCATTTTAGGTCTAGAACTAAAGGGAGTGTCGAAAAAAGAAGCAGAAAAAAGAGCGATTCCCTTGATGGAAAAATACGGGTTAGGCGGGTTTGAAAATCATTATCCAGGTGAATTGTCAGGTGGTATGAAGCAAAGGGCCGCGTTGCTTCGCACGTTGCTATATGATCAGGATGTTATTTTATTAGATGAACCATTTGGGGCTTTGGATGCTCAGACGAGACTACTGATGCAAACTTGGTTATTGCAAATTTGGGGAGATTTTAAGAAAACAGTACTATTTGTTACCCATGACATTGATGAGGCGATTTATTTATCGGATGAAATTTATGTGCTTTCACCTCGACCTGGGAGATTGAAGGAAATTGTTGCTGTTAATCTTCCTAGGCCGAGAGGGCAAGATACATTATCCATGTTGGAATTTGTTAATTTAAAGAAAAGATTACTTGGAATGTTAAAAGAAGATCAAGAGAGCCTTGATAAAGCTGAATAAGGAGGAAACAAGATGAATAGTGGATCTAATAATGTGGCGGTAAGTAAAGATCATATGACACAAAGAAGTGTTGTTCCTAAAGTTAAGAATCAATCCGTAGTAGATGATCCAGAGCAGCGAGAAAGTAGAACAAAAAATATCACTTTACTAGGCAGAATACTTGTTGGATTTCTCATTGTAGTTGCCTGGGAGTTATGCACTCGAGTTGGAATACTAGATTCTTATTATTGGAGTAATCCTTCCACCATTGTCCAGACAGGCTGGACATCATTGACCGAAGGATCATTATTAATGGATTTGGCGTACACTTCAGGAGCAACTATTATCGGTTTTATATTAGGTACCTTTATTGGATCGTTGCTTGGGCTATCTTTTTGGTGGTCAGATCTATATTCCAGAATATCAGAACCTTATATTATTGCATTCAATGCTATCCCTAAGTTAGCGTTGGCGCCGGTATTAGTTATTATGTTTGGCATCGGTTTCTCCTCTAAAGTTATTTTAGCATTCATGATGACTGTCATTGTGACTGCGTTGGCAGCAAAAAGTGGTGTGCATTCCGTCGATAAAGATTTAGAAAAGATGTTATTTTCATTAGGTGCGAGTAGAAACCAAGTATTTTCGAAGGTCGTTATTCCATCTGCAATGCCTTGGATTGTGAGTAGTTTGAAAATTAATATAGCGTTGGCCTTAGCCGGGACGATTGTTGGAGAATTCATTAGTTCGAGACAAGGTATTGGAAGGATGATTTTATATGCAGGACAAATAATGGATACTAATCTCGTTTGGGTTGGTGTAGTGGTGTTATCTGTCGTATCCATTCTTATGTACTTAGGTACGGTCTGGTTAGAACGATTCTTATTACAAGGAAGACCACAATAATAGAGAAAAAGGGGACAAGTTTATGAAAAAACTGTTACTTATAGTAATTGTTTCTTTGATGGTTTTAGGTGGGTGTTCGAATGCCTCGGGTGCTGAGGAAGAACTGAAGAAAATTACAATTGCAGAACCACTTCATTTAATTGGATACTTGCCTTTATATGTTGCAATAAATGAAGGATATTTTGAGGAAGAAGGATTAGATGTAGAAGTAGTAACATCGACTGGAGGGGCACATGTTACCACCGTTATAAGTGGAGAAACTTGGGGTAATATTGGTGGTCCAGAATCCAATCAAATGGCGAATGACGGAAGTGATGATCCGATTAAGTCTATTGTCAATGTGGTTAACAGGGCAAATGTGTATATCATGGCTGAAACGAATCAAGTATTGGAGGATGATAGTGAACAAGGATTGAAGGAGTTTTTTGAAGGAAAGACAATTGCTGCAGGACGATATGGAGGTAGCCCCAATCTCTTAACAAGATGGTTATTAATGAATGTTGGACTTGATCCTGATAGTGATGTCGTATTAGAAGAACCAGCTGACGGTTCCGCAGTTTTATCTTTAGTTGAGAATGGACAGGCTGATATGGCTGTTGGAGCAGAACCGCAAATAAATAGTGGTATTGACAAAGAAGTTTGGAATGAACCATTTTATAAATTTCCTGAAATTGGTGATTATGCTTATTCAGTATTAAGTGTTAGACAATCAACAATTGAAGAAGATCCTGAAGCTGTTCAAGGTTTTGTAAATGCAGTTATTAAAGGGTTGAAAGCAGTGAATGACGATAAGGAATTAGCAATGAATGTGTTAAAAGAGGAATTTTCAACATCTTCTGAAGAGGATTTGCAAGCTTCATTGGACAGAGCGTATTCCGATGATTTGTGGAGTGTAGATGGATATATTTCTGAGGAAGCCGTTGAAAATGTAATGGAAGTAGTGGAACAAACAGGAGTGTATACAGATGGTTATGATTATGATGAATTAATCGATATGCAATTTGTTGAAAAGACAAATGAATAACAGGATTGAGAGTGGGGGATGAAGCCTCCATTCTCTTTAAAAAAAGAGAGGAAGGGAAATATGTCACACTTAAAACCAGAAGAAACAGCGTTGATCATTGTTGATGTACAAAATGATTTCTGTCATGAAGAGGGGAGCTTAGCACAAAAAGGAGCAAATCTAGAAATGGTTAGTAGTATGATTACTCCTTTAAAAAAAGTGATAGAACAAGCAAGAAAAGCAGGAGTAACAGTTATTTTTATTCAGACCATACATGAAGACAGTACGGATTCGAAGACTTGGATCAATCGCTTTAAAAATAAAGAAAAGCCAGATGTATGTAGAAAAGGGACATGGGGCTCTGAATTTTATCGAATTAAGCCACACGCTGAAGATATTGTCGTGATAAAGCATCGTTACAGTGCTTTTATTAATACAAGACTAGAATCGGTGTTAAGAACGAAGGGGATTAAGTCATTGCTGATGACAGGAATTAGTACAAACGTATGTGTAGAATCGACTGCAAGAGATGGTTTTATGCTAGATTACCAGGTGGTGCTATTGGAAGACTGTTGTGCCTCTTTTTCAAAGGAAGCACACGAAATGACTATAATCAATATTGATGAATATTTTGGGGATGTGACAACCTCAGATCAAATTTTAAACAAATGGATGACACCCGAACCATTAGTACGGACTTTCTAGATTGCAAGAAGTGTAGGTGAATGATTGATGGGAAAAGCTAATTCTGAACATATTGTTTTACCGATAACTAAAGAAAAAACAATTGCACCAGTATTTATTCTGTTAGTAGTGTGTCCTGGTGCTTTTTTGTCTCACTTTTCCGCAGGATTGATTAATATTGCTTTACCTCAACTGTCATTATTTTTTCAAGCTTCTCTCAGTATTACACAATGGGTGATCACTTCCTATTTATTGGCAGTAATGATTAGCTTACCTCTAATGGGTAAGCTAGCAGATATATTTGGATTGAAAAAGGTACATAATATTGGATATATAGTGTTTGGGGTAGGTGTACTACTATCAGCAGTTTCCTTTTCCTTGTTTTTTTTAATAGCAGCAAGAATTATTCAAGGTGTTGGTGCTGCTATGCTACAATCTACTAACATGGCGATTATCTCAACGAATTATCCGGACGAAAAGAGAGGGAGAGCATTAGGTATTATTGGAACCTCAGTTGGGTTAGGAGCGTTATTAGGACCGTCTATAGGTGGGTTATTGATCAATGTCTTTTCGTGGAACATATTATTTTGGATACAAGTACCGATCATTATTGTTGTATCTGTATTATCATTTCGTTTTATTCCCAGCGATAATCCTGAACGGGCAAATAAACCTTTTGATTATTCGGGAGCTGCAATGTTTGCCTTTGGTATCACTGCAGTTATTTATGTATTAACAATGATAGGAGATAATGGGTTTGCACTTTACTTGCTACCTGTTTCTTTGACTGGTTTTATAGTAATTTGGTTATTTATTAAAAGAAGTTATCAAATAGAATACCCATTTATTCGACTTTCCTTATTCAAACCGCCTCTTATAAAAATAGGAGGTATAACGATTATTGTTAGTTATTTGACTACATTCTCTACAATGGTTGTTATTCCCTTTTATTTAGTAGGTGTATTAGAAGTAAGTACATCTTTCGCAGGAATATTATTAATGGCGTATCCTTTATTTATGGCAATAACTGGACCAATCAGTGGAAGTCTAGCAGACCTTTTTGGTGGTAAAAAGGTGGTGATAACTGGATTGGGTCTCATGTTGGTTAGTTTAGTGGGATTAAGTTTTATTTCATCAGCAACTGTTACTTGGAAGATTGCCACTTTATTATGTCTACTTGGAGTAGCAATGGGGGTCTTGACATCACCAAATTATACATTGATGATTGGTCAAGTATCTAAAGAATTATTAGGGACAATGAGTAGTGCAATCGCTTTGCTAAGAAATTTAGGACTGGCATTAGGTTCTGCCTTAGGAGTAACATTTATGAATTTGTGGGTAGAAGGATCAATAACGGAATGGATGAGCGGAGGTGATCATAGTCAATTAGGTCAAGTTATCCTTGGATTTCAAAGTTTTTTTTGGTTTCTGTTGTTCATTAATACAGTAAACTTATTATTGAGTATCAGGGTTTTTGCAGAAAATTAAAGGAATCCCTCTGAGAGTATCTCTATGGGGATTCCTTTGTAAGGAGTTTTTAAGTGCCTATTATTTATACACCTTCTGCAACTCCACAACATCAAGCTTCTTCATTTTAAGAGTAGCTTTCTGTTGGCACTATTTTCCATGAAATTCCGTGCTTATCTTTTAACCATACGCATTGTTCGGATTCAGGAACCGCAGACAGTTTGTCACAGTAGTAATCAACATTCATATATTTCGATTCTTATATATATTTTTCCAGTGATTTCTCATTTTCGATTAAGTTTTATAGGTTATTTAAATATGCTTTTATATTAAGTTTGTCATATCCACACATGCCTTTATTAATAATGATTGGATGTGACTTTATTTATTACTTTTTCGGTGTTGATTCCGTTTCTATTTGGTAATGCATTCGGTGTGCTCAATATGTCAATTAGTAAGTGGATATTTAAAAGAATAGCAAAAAACTGAGTTATCATTAAGTTAATTTGGCTTTTGTATTAATAAGAAAAAATGAGTGAATAAGGAAAAAATATCATGAATAATTTTTATATCGAGCTACATTAAATCATATACAGAGTCCTCGAAATAGAGCCAGTGAAAATATTCAATTTGTTCGTCTGTCATATGTAATAGGCTTTCTTCACTAAATTTGTTTTTTTCTAGGAGATGTTCCATTTTGTCGTTTCTTTCGATTTGGCTCATCTGAAGTCCTCCTTGCAACTTGTTATTAAACGCTTTCATTTGTTATTTTTATTATAAATCTCAATATGAGATTATACAAATATCAATTTGAGAACAATTGAGTAGAAAGTAATATAAGGTTGGTATCATTAAATAGGAGCGTTTTATTAATAAGAAACAAATATTAAAGTTGACAAGTCCCTTAAATTTAATACAATATAAGTTGGCTCTTTTATTAGAGTGGGTCGGGAGAGGGATAATTGAATAGAAGGAATTACATTGAGAAAAGATATATTCCAATTAAAACAACATGGGACAAGTGTAAAACAAGAACTGTCTGCTGGATTAATCGGATTTTTCACGATTGCTTATATTATTGCCGTGAATTCTCTTATCTTATCTGAAGCGGGTGTTCCTTTGGAAGGTGCCGTATTAGGAACAATTCTTACTTCTTTTGTTGGCTGTTTGATTATGGGATTATGGGCAAATGCGCCAATTCTGATTGTTCCTGGCATGGGTATTAATGCGATGTTTACTTATACGTTAGTACAGTCTATGGAGCTCACCTGGCAACAGGCTCTGGGTGTCACTACTCTGTCAGGTCTTATTTTTACAGTAATTGCATTTTCAACGCTAACAACGGTGATCAAGAATGCCATTCCTGAATCATTGACACTAGCAATCAATATTGGGATCGGTCTATTTCTGATGTTAATCGGATTAGAAAATGGTCATCTTGTCAAGCGAGGCGAGCAATCGATTATTACCTTAGGGGATTTCAGTGATCCTGCTGTTTTTGCGACGATTGTTACGTTCATCATTGCGCTAGTCTTATTTATTCGTAATGTAAAAGGTAACTTCTTATGGACAATTCTGTTTGGAACTGGAATAGCATTTTTATTAGGAGTACTGCCTTCTAGAGCAAATGAATCATTTTCGTTACAAGGATATCAGGAAGTATTCGGTGCTTCCTCTTTTGTTGATTGGGCAACATTACCGTATTTAGTGGCAGTGTTTTCGATTACGATGGTTGTGTTGTTTGAAAATGTTGGTTTAACCTATAATCATGTTGCAGCAACGAATCGACCAGAGAAGTTTAAAAAAGCTTTTCAAGCAAATGGCATTTCTGTTATGTTATCTGGTCTATTTGGTTCGAGTCCAACCGTATCTACTGCAGAGACAACAGCAGCCATTACGGCAGGTGGACGTACCGGATTAACTACCATAACGACAGGTTTCTTGTTTTTAATTGTTACTTTTTTTATTCCATATATCCAAATGATTCCTTCCAATGCGATTGCACCGGTATTGATGATCATCGGAGGGCTTATGGTCCAAGATATAAAGAAATTAGATGTACGTGATCTAAGTGAGTCTTTCCCTGCGATATTTATTATCGTGATGATCCCTTTCACTTACAGCATTGCAGATGGAATTGCGATTGGATTTATTCTTTATGTGATTTTGAAATTAAGTACAGGAAATGCACGAAAAGTACCCTATCCGCTTTACGTAATTGCTTGCCTGTTTTTACTTCATTTCATTATTCACTTTGCAGTTTGAGTCTAGGACAACAGAAATTTATACGTACAAAAATCCAAACGATTTGAACTGCACCCTGTCAAGTAGACAGTGAAAATAATAAAAAATGATTTTAGCGGCCTTCGTCCTGTATTCTATAGGACTGAGGCCCTTTAATTTTCCTTGATACCTATGATGGTTGTAAAAATATATATCGCTTTCCGAAGGGCAAAATTCCAAGCTTTTATTTCTTTTGCGATTGGTTAAACCTTCCTATCGACTATCCTATGTACGCTTGCTGTAACTTTTTGATGTCAAGTTTTTTCATTCGTAGAGTCGCCTGACTAACACGTTCAATTTGTTCTGGTGTACTGTTACTGCTCATCATTTTTTCCATTTCTGTCGGCACTATTTGCCATGACAAGCCATACGTATCTTTTAGCCAACCGCATTGTTCAGCCTCAGGAACAGAAGATAGCTTATGCCAATAGTAATCAATCTCCTCTTGAGTGTCACAATATACCATAAAGGAGATAGCTTCGTTAAAATTAAATGGATGATTTAATGCACTGTCCATTGCAGTAAACCACTGATTTTCCAGCATGAAATCAGCAAACATAATTGTTCCTTCTTTGTCAGGTTCCATCCCTTTAGTATAGCGCTCGATATCTCCTTGTTTTGAATCTTTAAATACAGACATATAAAAATTGATCGCTTCCTCTGCTTTCCCGCAGTTATCGCCGACAAACGTAAACGAGGGGATTATGGTAGGGCGTTCATCGCCTTCTGGATTGGTAAGGATTAGTTGCCACGATAGACCGTACTTATCTTGAATCCAGCCATACTTCTCACTAAATGGATAAGTATCAAGTGGCATTAATACGGTTCCACCTTCTGTTAATTGATTCCATACCATATCTAATTTTGTACTTGCATCTTTTTCACGTGAAGGGTCAAAGTTAACCATGAAAGATATCGATGGATTGAATGTAAAATGTGGTCCCGCATTGATCGACATGAATTGGTGGCCCCATAACTCAAATGAAATGATATCCGCATTACCTGACGGTGTATCATGGATGGTTGTAATATTGTTAATGTTGGATTCCGGAAAAATGGAAGCATAAAACGTTGCAGCTTCAACTGCTTCCTTGTTATACCATAAATGAGGGACAATGGTTTGAGTTAGTATTGACATCTTGATACCTCCTTTTTTGTTTAGTTTACCATTTTGCATCTATTTCCATTTCTTATAAATTGCTAACATTGTAATACAAGGACTAAAAGCTAAAAAATGGAACAAAAATAAAATGATAGAAATGAAAGAGAGGATTAAGAAGACATTAATTATTTTACTAAGATGTTAAACGTCGTGTTAGCTTTTTCCGTTTCGTTACTAAATCATTAATAGGAAGGTTAGTTAACTTTACGTTTTTTTCACTTTCTCTTTATCAAGAATTAACAATGGGGCGATATTCTATCAATACAGAGGCTAAAAGTCTGTATTGATTTTAATCAAGATTAAAGGGGGATGCAGAAATAAATGCATGAGGGGATTTTATTAGAAAGCTTAAAAGAGAATAAAATGGTTGCTGCATTAAAGGAATCAAAGTATATCGAAAAGACGATTAAATATAAACACAATTTAAGTGCAGTCCTATTAATGACAGGGACGATTTTGACTGTGAAGCGTTATGTTGATTTTATCCAAAGCAATGGACTTCCGGTCATTTTACATGTGGAAAAAATCGGCGGATTAGATATGGATAAGGATGGTATTGATTTTGTAAAAAAATATGTTAAACCAGCAGCTATTGTAACGACGAATCAGGGAATAATTAAGAGAGCAAAAAAGGCAGGGTTGTTCGTCGTTCAACGAGTATTTTTAATCGATACAGATGTATATCTCCATTTAGTGAGAGATCCCGATAATATACAAGCAGATCTCATTGAGGTAATGCCAAGTAGAGCCCCTGATATCATAGAAAAATTATCTAAGGTTTCACCTGTTCCTATCATTACTGGGGGACTTTTATCTTTACCAGAGCATGCAAAAAGTGCTTTGGAGCATGGGGCGATTGCGGTATCTACCTCAAATCCAGATATGTGGAAATATGATGTTAATTTAATAGTTTAAATAGATTTTACATTCCTTTTAAACTTCTTTAATATTTCGCAAGTATACTCATAATTGAAAAGTGAATAAAACAATCGGTGCAATTAGAGAGACCAAAAATAAATAGTATATGTTTCCTATATACTGTCTATTTTTGGTCTCTTTTTAATTTGTATGTTGGAGGTGACATATTCTGTTTCAGTATAAGTAAATAAGAAGAATTCCTGCTATGTTCTATTATCAGCTTTTACTAAAAAATACTTTTTGTAAGGAGAGGGAAAAATGAAGCAGTTATTAAGAGTAGTAACCTTTTTCACGCTAGTCATGTTCTTAGCAGCATGTAATTCGGAAGGAACCGCAAGTACCAACGACAATGAAAAAACGGTTATTGAGTATTGGCATGTCAATGCGGAAACTCAAGGTGGTCAAGCAGTTAAACAATTGGTCGAAGATTTTAATGCCCAAAGTGACACAGTAGAAGTGGTGGATAAATACAATCCAGATATGTACAAGGGATTAATGCAGAATCTTCAGGCAGAAGCTGCAGCAGGGAATTCACCGGCCGTGGTACAAGTTGGTTGGTCGTTTTTGAATTATTTTTCCGATAATTTTAGTTATGTTCCTCCACAAGAAATTGTTGATGCACATTTTCCAGAAGATGAAACATTTCTACAAGATAACTTTCTGCCAAATGTTTTAGGCTTAGCGAAAAATGAGAATGGTGAGCAAGTCGGTATTCCTTACTCATTAAGTTCTCCAGTTCTTTATATTAATAGGGATCTTCTCAGAGAAGCAGGACTAGATGAAAATGGGCCAAAGACATGGGAAGAAGTGAAAGAATTTTCAAAAGTAATTAAAGAGGAAACAGGGAATTATGGTTTCTATTTCCAAGAGCCCGCAGATAACTGGGCTACACAGGCATTATTAGAAAGTAATGGTGCTCAGTTTATTACAGATGGAAAAGCAACCTTTGCTTCAGAAGAGGGAATTGAGGCGTATCAATTATTAAGAGATATGGTGGTAGAGGATGAAACGGCTCTACATATTGGCTGGGATCAAGGTATCCAAAGTTTTATTGATGGAAATGTAGCAATGGCTTATACAACGATTGCCCAACGTTCTAACATTCAAGATAATGCACAATTTGATGTGGCGGCAGTGAAATCACCAGCTTGGGAGGGGAAAGAAGTAAAGCTTCCGGCAGGTGGAGCAATGCTTTCGATCACAGCCCAAGAGGAAGAGCAACAAAAGGCAGCATGGGAGTTTATGAGATTTTTATATAGTGTTGAGTCTGTAGCAGAATGGACAAAAGGTACTGGATATGTACCGCCTCGCCAGGGTGTTGCTGATGCGGAAAATGGCTTGAAATCCTATTTAGAAGAAAATGAAATGATGACTGCCGCAATTGAACAAATGGATGGTGTGGTACCTTGGGCGTCTTTCCCTGGAGATTCAGGATTAGAAGCGGAACAGCTACTTTTAGATGTACGCGATCAAATTTTAAGTGGCAGTGTGTCAGTTGAAGAGGGATTAAAGTCAACAGAAGAGCAGGTTAATGAATTATTGCAATAAAAAGAGATTCGAACTGCTAGGGGGCAGGTCTGCCCTCTTAACAGTTCATTTTGGAGGACGTGTACATGAGTACCTTAATTCAGGTGAGAGAAAGGCTACATCTTAACAAGGAAAATGTATTTGGTTATATTCTGCTCATCCCATCTATTATCATTTTTGCTATCTTTACGTTCTGGCCATTTTTATATACCGTTTATCTAAGCTTCTTTGATTGGAATATGATTAGTCCGAATAAAGAATTCGTGGGATTGCAGAATTATGTGGATGTTTTAACAGATTCGAGAACCTATCAAATCCTTGGTAACACCTTTTTGTATATTGTTTTATTACTCGCCATAAATTGTGTGGTTCCTTATATCTTTGCTTTTGTGATTGATGTCATTTTGAAACGGTGGAGAGGTTTCTATAAAAGTGCCATGTTTTTACCTGCATTTATTTCCTTGGTAGTTGGTTCGATCTTGTTTACTTGGATTTTAAACCCGGTATCGGGTCCGTTAGCGATTATTTTTGGTTGGTTTGGTTTAGAAATTCCGAACTGGACGAAAACAGAAGGATGGATCATTCTTGTCCTAAGTATTATTACATCCTGGAAGGTGTTCGGATATAATTTCATTCTTCTTTATGCATCGATTAATGGTATTTCCAGGGAAATTATCGAAAACGCTCGATTGGATAATATTCCACTGTGGCGGATTTTCTTTCAGATTATTTTACCGATGAGCAGTGCTACCGGAATTTATGTTTTTATCATTACCATTGTTCAAAGTTTGCAATACGTGTTTACACCAGTTAGTGTGATTTCTCAAGGTGGACCAGATTATGCAAGTTCTAACCTTATTTATCATGCATATCATGAAGCATTTGTTGTGTTTCGGACAGGACACTCAGCTACTTTATCCATTATAACAATGGTATTATTTCTCCTTTTATTATTTCTG
The DNA here is from genome assembly GCF_052063305.1 of Gracilibacillus sp. HCP3S3_G5_2. NCBI lineage: Bacteria > Bacillati > Bacillota > Bacilli > Caryophanales > Bacillaceae > Gracilibacillus > Gracilibacillus sp. HCP3S3_G5_2. The sequence goes on from NZ_JBQHXU010000018.1 coordinate 49,764, forward strand.
GAATTTAAGTTTGTAGAACGGAGAATTTATTATGAAAATTAACAGAACCGTAGAAATAACATGGCATATGGTCTTTTGGGCAACGATCCTCTTATTAATTTTTCCAATTGTCTATGCGCTTGGAATGTCCTTTAAACCGTTACAGGATGCTTATAACAATGTTCTCAACATATTTCCGTCAAATCCGACACTGGAAAACTATACAACATTGTTTAATACCTTACCGGTTGTACAGATAACAGCTAATACGTTTATTATTGCGTCTGTGGTGACCATTTTTAAAGTAATTACCTCTTTTTTAGCGGCGTATGCCTTTGTGTATTTTGATTTTAAAGGGAAAAACATCTTGTATTTTGTTTTAATTAGTACTATTTTCATTCCATTTACCGTTACGATGATACCAAATTATTTAATTATTTCTGAATTGGGATTGTTAGATAGTGCTTGGGGTGTTATTTTACCACAGCTTGCAGACGCGATTGGTATTTTCTTGATTAGACAATCGATGAAGAGTATTCCACTCTCACTTATCGAGGTGGCACGACTAGATAATATAGGTCATGCAAAAATTATGAAAGATATTGTATTACCATTAGTTAGACCTGCTGTAACATCTGTTGGGATTTGGTTTTTTATTAGTACATGGAATGAATTTGTCTGGCCTGTTCTTATTTTAAAAACGACAGAGAACTATACGTTACCACTGGCATTACAAATGTTTATCAGTGTAGAGGGTGGAACAAACTTTACTGTGGCGATGGCTGTTTCGGTTGTCACGATGATAATCCCTCTTGCATTATATTTAACTTTCCAGAAGTATATCATCGGTACATTCACTTCATCTGGAATTAAATAATGGAGGTTATGATGAAAGAAATTCGATTTGAACACGTAAAAAAATCCTATGGAGATACAGAAGTAGTCAAGGATTTAAATTTCACCATTAACGAAGGGGAAAGATTAATTTTACTTGGGCCATCAGGGTGTGGAAAATCAACGATATTACGAATGATTGCTGGATTAGAGGAAATTACAGAAGGAAATGTATATATGAATGGAGAAAGAATCAATGATGTTCCTAGTGGTCACAGAAATGTATCGATGGTTTTTCAAAATTATGCCTTGTATCCTCATATGACAGTGAAGCAGAATATCATTTACGGGCTAAAAGTACAGAAATTATCTAAACAAGAAATTCAAGACAGACTAGATTCGGTTTTAGATATGTTGCAATTAAAGGGATTAGAAGATCGATTGCCGAAAAATTTGTCTGGTGGACAACGTCAACGTGTTGCATTAGCAAGAGCAACGGTCAAGCGTAGTGATTTTTTCTTATTAGACGAACCTTTGTCTAATCTAGATGCACAGCTACGAGAATCAGCCCGCAAAGAGTTGGTAAAGATTCATGAAATGTTTAACCAAACCATTGTATATGTTACCCATGATCAGATCGAGGCGATGACCTTTGCAGATCGTATTGTTCTAATGTATAACGGAGAGCTACAAATGATCGATACACCAACAAATGTGTATCATCGTCCAGCTAATGTTTTTACTGCAAAATTTATCGGCTCACCGCCAACCAATATCATTGAAATAGATTACCAGGATGGAAGTATTCAAATAGGTAAACAGCTTTTTGACTTAAATGATATGTGGAAAGAACATTTAACCAAACAGAATAACCGAAACTTATTGTTTGGCATTCGCCCAGAGCATGTCGAATTGTCTACCACCCCATTATCTAATGGATTAAAAGGTAGAATTAAATACAAAGAAAATCTCGGAAAAGGCTATAGCGTTTATTTGGATATAGATGGACAGGAAATGGTTGCAGTAAGTGAAAAAGGAAACTGGCAGCAAGACCAACTAATCTATATGCGTCCAATTATTGATCGAATTCATTTATTTGATCAAGAAACCGAAAAATCAATTGGCTATCCAGAGCAATTATTAAAAGCAGATCAAATTATAGAAGAAGGTAGGGTTCTTATATGACAAATAAATCAGTTACTTATTCAGATTTACCACTATTGAACAAAGGTATTATCGAAAATGTGCAGCAATTAATAGAATATGGTGCTGACAAGATCGAATTAATGATGGATGGAGACAAGTGGGAGGAGATGGAGCAACTTTTTGAACCTCTTGCAAACCAATTAAAAGAATTTCCGGTTTCTTATTCCATTCACCCTCCAGCATGGGATATTAATTTAACGAGTGAGAATAGAGCGATACGTGAGGCATCTTTCAATGAATATAAGAAAGCAATTGAATTTGCCGCAATGATTAGTGCCAGCCACGTTGTTATCCATCCTGGATTTTGTTTTTCTCCTGTTTTTGATAAACAATTAGCACAACAACGTGCGACACAGTTGATTGGTGAGTTATGCAAAATAGCAAAGCCACTTGATGTACGGTTAGCGATTGAAAATGTTGGTTACAGGGGCAGTGCTATTTTCACGGAAACTGAATTTGTTCACTTCCTTGATAATTTCGATAGAACAGCTGGTTATTTAATTGATATAGGACATGCACAATTAGATGGTTGGGATATACCCTCTGTCGTTAACGCTGTTAAAGATAGATTAATCGCTCTTCATATCCATGATAATAGGGGAACGGCAGATGATCATTTGCCACTTGGTCATGGCGAAATGGACTGGAAAAAGGTGCTGGATATTGTTAAAGAACACCAAATTGATTGTGAGCTAATTTTAGAATATGCGCCGGGAACATCACTGGAAGTATTGCGAACTGGAAAAGAACTTTTAAATCAGAACGTTCTTGTACGTTAGGTGAAGGAAGTTGATTCGATGATTTCACCTAACGACTACGAAGCCTATTGTTTTGATATGGATGGAACCATTTATATCGGTGATCAATTATTACCGGGGGTGAAAGAAACCTTCGAAACAATTAGGTCTCATCAGAAAAAGGTTCTTTTTATTACGAATTCCCCCACACTAACAAGAAAAGCTGGAAAAGCACGACTGCAACAATTTGGCATAGAGGTTGCCTTAGGAGAAGTAATTACCGCCCCTTATTTAGCAGCTCTCTATTTTGCTGAAGCTACTACTGGTGCATCTGTTTTTATAATTGGTGAACAGGCGATACGTGAAGAGTTGGAAAGTCTCTCGATTAAGATCGCTGATAGGCCAACAGAGGCTACACATGTTTTAGTAGGTTTAGACAGAGAGTTTACTTATAATGATTTACAGATGGCTATGGATGCGGTACGACATTGTGGAAAGCTGATTGTAACTAATCCTGATCCTAATTGTCCAGTGCCAGGAGGTTTTATTCCAGATACAATGTCTATAGCTAAGGCGATAGAGGTTGCGTCTGATAAGAAGATAGATAAAGTGATCGGAAAACCACATGATACATATGGAGATAAAATGTTAGATTTGCTAGGACTAGATAGCAAGAAGATATTAGTTATTGGCGACCGGCTGGAAACAGATATTCAATTAGGAATCACCAAGCAATTTGGAACCTGTCTCGTCCTTACAGGGGTATCGAAAGAAGAAGATGTGAAAAAATCCTCTATTCAACCAGACTATGTTATACAAAATTTGGAGAGTTTATTCCATCATACGTTGACCGGCCAATCTATCAAGTAAAGTACTTTGTTTTTACGTCCCAAAGGTTGAGTACAAAATTTAGCCTTTGGGGTGTTAAGGTATGGATAAGTAGTAAGAAAATAAACTAGGATGTTGATAACTAGCTATAATTAATAGTCTTGCTTTTACGAAAAAGTAGAAGAAATAATGAAAGAAATTAACGTTTTTTTACCAAATATTTATCTAGCGTTAATATTAGTCAGGTATTATTTAGGGTGAGGAGGGATAAAATGAAATTTTCTGTTATCGGGGATTTGCATTTTCCAGAAGTAGATCAAAGCGTGGAAGGTTTAGAGGAAGCAAAATGGAATTTTTATCGGTCTTTCTTAAGTCATTTTCTTGATCATGAGGCAGATATGCATATTTCACTAGGTGATTTAACGAATTATGGTACGACTGAAGAGCTCAAAGGAGTTTATCGAATTATTGATAATAAATATAAGAACTTTTATCATGTACTTGGAAATCATGATTTATATGCACAACCGATTGAGCGTGTACTTGAGATTACAAAACAGCCTTTGTATCATACTGTTGCCAAAGATAATGCTATTTTTGCCTTTTTAAACACAGCTAGAGAAATGGATTATGAGGATTGGGGCGGTACGATCAATCAAGAACAATTGGAATGGCTTGAGGAGGTAGTCGAGGCATCTGGCACTAAACCGCTCTTTGTTTTTGCACATCACCCGGTATACGATACAACCTCCCGTTCAGATATGGAGAAACATTCGATTGATCCTACTATTGATATGTGGCGTATTTTAAACAAGAAAAAAGGTCAAGGTGTTTATTTTAATGGTCATAATCATCAAAATTCCATTGTACATAAAGGTAACTGGACATTTGTACAAATTGCAGCATGTTTGGATGAACAAGCATGGCGTTTAGTCGAATTGACTGAAGACCAGATTATAATTACTAATTATACAATCACAAATCCTCTAATGGCAGAGCAGGCGGCATTTCTCTCCGCCAATATGAATCATTTCAGCCCCTTTCGAAATGCTGGAGGTAAAGAAGAAGATACTTATTGTGTCCTTCCAGTTCGAACAGTTAGTGAGGGTGTTCTATCAAACAAATAATTTTGTGAAATGGAGACTGTCATCTTTGGCAGTCTTTTTTTAGTAAAGGAAGAATAAAACGTACTACTTTATTATGGGTCATTTAAAATTTAGGATATTTCTGCATTTAATTGCCTAACCCAAATAGCCAATGGTACAATAAAAAAGAAAATTTTTACATTTCTAGTTTCTACTTAATAACAATCGAAGAACAGATTCTTCTTTGATGCTATTTTTCCTCCAACCTGTATAAGATTCCCTCGTTACGAAATTCAACCAAATAAAGCTAAAGGAGAAGTGATTGATTAAAAATTTTAAACGGACTTTCTCCCTAAACATGGGACTATATGAACGTGAAAGGACTGCTTGGTTACTTCTAGAGCTTGATAAGATATATATATAAGGAGCATTCCTGTAATAAGAAAAATTGACCCTAGATGAGGTTATTTGGAGTTACACAAAAAAAGCCCTCCTTGGTAGTATAGAGAGTGTCACGTCACGAAACAATGACC
>NZ_JBQHXU010000019.1:0-54223 GCF_052063305.1 Gracilibacillus sp. HCP3S3_G5_2
TAGTTAAGCTCTCCAGCGCCCATGGTAGTTGGGGCTCGCGCCCCTGCGAGAGTAGGACGTTGCCAGGCAATTGAAAGACTTCTTAGTCATAGGACTAGGGAGTTTTTTTGTTATCTTGAAATTAATCTTGACGAAAACTAATCATCCCTTTATCTAATTTTTGGTATATAATAATAGATGAAACAGGATAGGGGGATTTGATGGACTTTTGGTGTTCAACTTTATATGATGAAAGCCATGGATTTGTATCGAATTACGGAGAAAGTATTTTAGCTTTACTTGCTCCAAAAAAAGGCGAGCGAATACTTGATGTAGGCTGTGGTACAGGTGATCTTGCAAATGAGATAGCGAAAAGTGGTTCCATTATTAAAGGAGTAGATCGCTCATCTAATATGGTTAAACAAGCACAAAAAAAGTATCCAAATCTCCATTTTGACACTTTGGATGTCTATAGTATGAATTATCAAGACGAATTTGATGCTGTTTTTTCTAATGCAACTTTGCATTGGGTGACGGAACCAAAGAAAGCTTTGGAGAAAATATATCAAAGCTTGGATACAGGTGGAAGAATCGTGGCGGAATTTGGTGGTAAAGATAATGTTCAACAAATTAGACTGACCATTCAAGAGTCCTACGAGACTATATTTCCACAGAAAGATTCTTTAATGGAACCATGGTATTTTCCAAGTATAGCAGAGTATACATCGCTAATGGAGGAAGTTGGATTTACTGTTAGTTATGCAAGATACTTTTCTAGACCAACTCCATTAGATGGAGAAAATGGATTAAAAAATTGGATCATTATGTTTGCTGCGAGTATGTTAGCTCATTTGAGCGAAATGGAAAAGAGTCAATTAATACATCATATTGAGGGACAACTAAGGCCAATTCTTTATCAGGATAATCAATGGTTAGCAGATTACTGTCGAATTCAAGTGATTGGACATAAAAATTAACATGTTTCACGTGAAAAAACATTAAAAAATGTCGAAGAAAAAATCTATGATTCTTTGTATATCATTTAATAGATTGGCCATACTAATTAATGGAGGTGTGGCATATGGACAAAAATGTACATCCACATATTTGTGGTATATGTGACCAAGCAAAGCATGAAGGTATTTTCTTATATCAACTTTATATTTGTAATGAGTGTGAGAAAGAAATAGTTTCTATCAGTCCTAAAGATGAAAACTATCAATACTATGTAGAGAAATTGCGTGCTGTCAATCAATCTTCTTATACTATATAATGGAATCACATTACGTGATTCCATTATTTTTTTATCCAATCCAAAAAATAATAGGAATTGTCGTAATTAAGAAATAGCTTAATTTTATAGGAGAGAGGGCGTATCATGCATAATGAGCAAAATCAAATACCGCTCTATCAAGCACTGAAAGATTTTAAAGATAACCACAATATTTCATTTCACGTTCCAGGTCATAAAAATGGTGAAATATTCATATCAAAGGCAAAGAAGGAGTTTCAGCCTTTATTACAGTTAGATCTTACGGAATTGGATGGGTTAGATGACCTCCATGCACCAGATGGAGTTATTCATGAGGCGCAATCACTAGCTGCTGAGTGGTTTCAATCTAGCTATACCTATTTTTTAGTAAATGGCAGTACTGTGGGCAATCTAGCTATGATATTAGCAACATGTCAAGCAGGAGATCAAGTGCTTGTTCAACGGAATTGTCATAAATCGGTTTTACATGGAATGGAGTTAGCTGGAGTTCAGCCCATTTTCCTACCACCTGCATATCATAAAACGAAACAGAGATATACAGTCCCTTCTCTAGAAACAATAAAGAAGGCAATAAATGAATACCATGCAGCAAAAGCAATTATCCTTACTTATCCTGATTATTTTGGGGATATATATCCCTTAGAGGAGATAATTAAAGCTGCGCATGCTCGTAATATAATCGTCTTGGTTGATGAAGCACATGGTTGTCATTTTTCATTACCTTACCTATCCATTCGATCTGCTTTAGTATTGGGAGCAGATATTGTTGTTCAATCTGCTCACAAGATGACACCTGCATTAACAATGGCTGCCTATCTTCACGTACAGAGTAATCGAGTAGACCGTCAGAAGCTAAGTTATTATTTACAAATGTTACAATCAAGCAGCCCATCGTACCTTATTATGGCAAGTTTAGATTTAGCTCGTTATTATTTAGCAACCTACACACAAGAGCAAAGTGAAAAGCTATTTACATATATAGAGAGAATTCGTGCCTGTTTTGCTGATAATGATTATTGGATTTTAGAAACGAACAATGATCCCTTGAAACTGTGTTTACGCGTAAAAGAACATATAGATAGTACGGATGTCAAACAGCTATTTGAAGAAGAAAAGCTAATTCCAGAACTTACAACGGAAAAGCATATTTTGTTTATTTTAGGATTAGAGCCTAGCATTGATCCCCTTATTTTAGAAGAAAAAATAACAAGAATTAAAGATAAATTAATTTTTTCTTCTAAGCGTGCTACAATAGAAAGTAGAAATCAATACTTTTTTAATGAGGAGATTAGTCCATTAGCTTTATCGTATGCCGATATGCTGCACCAAAAGCAAAAATGGTGCCAATGGGAGGATGCGGTTGGTAAAATTGCAGCAGAGGCAATTATTCCATATCCGCCAGGAATCCCCTACATTATAAAAGGGGAACAAATCAGAGAAACAACTGTACAAAAGATAAAAGATCTATTCGAACAAAAAATAAACTTTCAACCAAGCAATAGAGAAAATGGCTTATTTATTTACGAGGTAGCAGAAGGAGAATGAACGTGTTTATAACATTTGAAGGTGGCGAGGGTGCCGGTAAATCGACAATCTTAACCCGCCTAGCACAACGATTAACAGAAGAAGGATATCAAGTAATCAAAACAAGGGAACCGGGTGGTATTCCTATTGCAGAAAGAATTCGTGATATTATTTTAGATACTAAAAATACGATGATGGATGCAAGAACGGAAGCTTTACTATACGCTGCTGCTAGAAGGCAACATTTAGTGGAAAAAGTAGAACCAGCATTAGCTGAAGGGAAAATTGTATTGTGTGATCGTTTTGTAGATAGCAGTCTTGCTTATCAAGGGGCTGCACGTGGTCTTGGCGTCGAGGAAGTGTTTCAAATTAACCAATTTGCTATTGCAGGCCAGATGCCAGATCTCACCCTGTTTTTTGATATAAAGCCTGAAGAAGGGCTAAAACGAATAAATAAAAATGCGGAAAGGGAACAAAATAGATTAGATTTAGAATCATTAGCGTTCCATCAACAGGTATATGAAGCGTATCAACAATTACTTGAGAAATTTCCAGACCGGATTGAGAGAATTGACGCAAAATTTGATATAATAGAAGTAGAAGAACAATCATATAAAAAGATTAAAGCATATTTATAAAATAAAAGGAGGCGGCAATTGTGAAATTAATTATGGCGGTAGTACAGGATAAAGATAGTAATCGTTTAATTGATGCACTTGGAGAGCATCAGTTCAAAACGACGAAATTGTCATCTACTGGCGGGTTTCTGAAGGAAGGTAATACGACATTGATGATTGGCTGTGATGATGAATATGTTGATGAGGCCTTGGACACCATCCGTGATAATTGTAGCAAACGAGAGCAATTGGTTTCCCCCGTTTCTCCAATGGGTGGGAATGCGGATTCTTATATTCCACGACCAGTCAATGTAGAAGTTGGTGGAGCAACTGTATTTGTGGTACCTGTCGATTCTTTTCATCAATTTTAAAAGGTAGGTTTGTTATGAAAATCAGTCAAGAAATGAGAACGCAACTGGAAGCATTAAATAAACAAAATCAACAATCAAGACCTCCAGCCCAACGATTTGATACAATGGTAAAGCAACAATCAACACAATTAAAACAAGCAGAACTGCAAAAATTAATGAGTGAACTGACTGCGCAAGGACAAAAAATTGCTCGTTTTCGTTCCTTTAAGGATATCGCTAAGTACAAAAGAATGGTAAAACGATTCGTAAAAGAAGCAGTTGACTACGGAATGACGTTAAAGCAGTCCCACAGCTTTATGTTAGATGGAGATAACCGTCGATTAACAATTGTAGAAGAAATTGATGAAAAATTAATGGAATTAACGGAATCTGTTATGGATCAGGAAAAAAACTCCATTCAAATTTTAGACTTAATTGGAGAAATAAAAGGACTCCTCATTAACTTATATACGTAAGAGAACAAGAGGGTAGATTAGCTGCGGGAAACAACTAATCCATCCTCTTCTTTATAAGGTAAGAAGCAGAGATGACTACGATGAGCTTAGTTAGAACGGACGCTCTGCACTTTTCTTTATTACAATTTATCACGGTGCTAAACGGCTGTAAGACCCCTTCAAGTTTCAAGTAAGATAAGGAGGATAACAGACGCTAACACCCTGATAAGTTTCGCTATTGATCAGGGAGGTCAAAACTCCCACTTTATCATAAAAAGGAAAGTAGGCATGAAAATGGACACTGTATGGGCAGATATGTTGGAAAAACAGCCTATTGTTAGTAAGATGGTGATTAACAGCATCAAAAAATCAAGAATATCTCACGCCTATTTATTTCACGGTGATAAAGGCACTGGAAAATATGAGTTGGCACTTCTTTTTGCCATGAGTATTTTTTGTAAAAAACGTACAACTGTCGATCCTTGTCATCAGTGTAGTGACTGTCGCCGGATTAAAAGTGGGAATCATCCTGATTTACATATTATTATCCCTGATGGTGCAAGTATTAAAAAAGAACAAATTTTACATTTACAAAAAGAATTTACTTATACAGGACTAGAATCAAACAAAAAAGTATATATTATTTCACAAGCAGAAAAAATGACCGATAATGCATCCAATCGGTTGCTGAAATTTTTAGAAGAGCCTAGTCAGCAAACAACAGCCATTTTATTAACAGAAAATAGTCATGCGTTGTTAACAACGATTCGATCAAGATGCCAGATGCTTGCCTTCCAACCATTAAATCCTAAGCAATTAGAGAGAAGTTTACAAGAGGAAGGGTTAACAGAAGCGAATGCCCGTCTAATGACTCATATAACGAATAATTTAACAGAGGCTATCGAGAAGAGTAAGGATACTTGGTTTGCACAGGCACGAAAATTAGTGGTACAATTAGTTGAAATGCTTCAACATAATAAGGACGAAGTGCCAATATTTGTGCATACGCAGTGGATGCCGCATTTTAAGGAACGTACACAATTACAAGAAGGTCTCGATTTATTATTATTATGGTTTAGAGATATTGTTCATTATCATCTGGACGAGCCTTCTGCCATTGTGTTTGCTAATCATCAAAGTAAGTTAGAATCTCAAGCGATGTATTGGTCTTTGCATGATGCAACCACTAACTTACAAAGTATTATGGATGCCAAGCGTAAGTTAGAACAAAATGTGCACCCACAGTTAGTATTGGAGCAATTAACACTTCAAATATAGAGGTGAATATTCGTGATAGAAGTTATAGGTGTCCGTTTTAAAAAGGCGGGTAAAATATATTATTTTGACCCAGATGACTTAAAAATCGCAACAGATGATTATGTCATTGTCGAGACTGTCAGAGGAGTAGAGTTTGGAAAGGTTGTAGTGGCAAATAAAAAAGTGGATGAAGAAGATGTTGTTCTTCCCCTTAAGAAAGTAATCCGTATTGCTAACGACAAAGATAAATTGATCGTCGTAGAAAATAAAGAAATTGCGGAGGAAGCCTATCAAACTTGTCAGGAGAAAATCAAAGAACATGAATTAGAAATGAACTTAGTAGATGTCGAATATACGTTTGATCGCAATAAAGTTATTTTCTATTTCACCGCTGATGGCAGAGTCGATTTTCGCAATTTAGTCAAAGATCTTGCGTCTGTATTCAAAACAAGAATCGAATTGCGTCAAATTGGTGTCAGAGATGAAGCTAAGCTTTTAGGAGGAATTGGCCCTTGTGGTCGTATGCTGTGTTGTTCCACATTTTTAGGCGATTTTGAACCAGTATCGATTAAAATGGCGAAAGATCAAAACCTTTCACTCAATCCATCAAAAATCTCTGGTCTTTGTGGACGATTGATGTGTTGTTTGAAATATGAGAATGATGGTTATGAAACAGCTAAAAAACAATTACCAGACCTTGGTGAAGAAATTACCACAGCTTATGGTCGTGGCAAGGTAGTTGGACTAAATATCCTGGAGCGCCTTATTCAAATTGAAATTCCTGAAAAGGAACGAATGATTGAATATACATTAGATGAACTTATAGATGAAGGAGTTATTAAAACCCAGGCCACAGAATAATGGGGTGGAAGTACGTGAAGAAAAAAGAATTATTTGAACAAGTTTCAGATATGGAAGAGCAAATTGGCCAATTATATCAGCAGTTAGGGGATTTGAAACAGCAGTTAGGAGAAATGCTGGAGGAAAATCACCGATTAGAAATGGAAAATCATCATCTAAGACAAAGATTGGACAATGAATCGGAGGATTCTGATCAATACGAAGAGGCTGATGGTGATTCTGAAATTGGTGAAGGATATGACAATTTAGCAAGACTTTATGAGGAAGGCTTTCATATTTGTAACGTACATTTCGGAAGCCCGAGACAAGAAGGCGACTGCCTCTTCTGCCTGCTATTTCTAAATAAAACCAAATAAATCGAACCAAGGCTGGCATAATAAATGTCAGCTTTTGGTTTATTTTCTACCCATTACTTAATATATTGAAGGAGTAAACAAATGCAACTTAAAGAAGATGAACGAATTGACGATCTATTAACAGATCAATCGATGCAAATCATTCAAAGTCCGACTAAGTTCGCTTTTTCTATTGATGCTGTCTTATTAGCAGATTTCGCAACGGTACCATTAACAAGAGGAAAAATACTTGATCTTTGTTCAGGTAATGCCGTTATTCCGTTATTATTATCAAGACGGTCTAATGTCCCGATCACGGGCGTCGAAATACAAGCACGATTATACGATATGGGATGCCGCAGTATTGCACTCAATCAACTTAACGATCAAATTAAGATGATCCATGGTGACCTGAAGGATATGCCAGATCATTTCAAAAACAATAAGTTTGATTTAGTAACCGTTAATCCTCCCTATTTTCAGACCGAAAATAAAAACCATCATAATCAGAATGATTACCTGACAATAGCAAGACATGAAATCTATTGTACATTAGAAGATGTGGTACAATCGTGTAGTAAGCTCGTAAAATCTGGTGGTAAAGTTGCAATGGTGCATCGCCCATCACGATTTGTCGACATTATTACGTTATTTAGAGAGTACAAAATAGAACCGAAACGAGTTCGCTTCGTCTATCCGAAGGAAGGAAAAGAAGCAAACATTCTATTAATAGAAGGAATTCGAGATGGTAAACCAGATTTAAAGCTGTTACCACCACTATATGCTTTCGACGAAAAAGGAAAGTATACAAAAGAGTTAGAAGGTATATTATATGGAAGAAAAAAATAATCATTACGTCTATATTCTCAAATGCAAGGATGGAACGTTATACACAGGTTACACAACTGATATAGAGCGAAGACTTAAAATGCATGAACAAGGAAAAGGTGCCAAATATACAAGAGGCCGAGCCCCATTTCAATTGCAGTACCAACAACAATGTCAGACAAAATCAGAAGCATTACAATTAGAAGCAAGGATTAAGAAGCTTTCTAGGAAACAGAAGGACTTATGGATAAAAGAAAAGCAAATGGAAAGGTATGGCATATATGCAGATACAAAGGAGTTACCAAACTGATACAGAAAGTGGCACGTTATATGTGGTGCCGACACCAATTGGTAATTTAGAAGATATGACGATTCGCGCATTACGTATATTAGAAGAGGTAGATACTGTGTTAGCTGAAGATACAAGAAACACTGGGAAGTTGCTCCATCATTTTGAACTCAAGAAAAAAATGATCAGTTATCATGAACATAATAAAATGGCAAGACAAGATCAAATTCTAGAGCTGTTGAGCAATGGAGAGAATCTTGCGTTAGTAAGTGATGCTGGTATGCCAGGGATTTCAGATCCGGGGTATGAAGTAATACAAGCCGCCATACAATCGGATTTTCCAGTTGTTGTTTTACCAGGAGCTAATGCAGGATTATCTGCGCTTGTTGGCTCAGGCTTACCAACCGACCATTTTTATTTTTACGGATTTTTACCACGAAAGAAAAAAGATCGCGATCAAGCATTGCAATTATTACAGTCAATAGATACGACGTTCATTTTATACGAGTCTCCTCACCGTATTGAGGAAACAATCAAGCTATTAGCTGAAACACTTGGTGATAGACAGGTAGCAATAGCCAGGGAATTAACGAAAAGATACGAAGAATATATTAGAGGGACTTTATTAGAAATAGCAGAATGGTTTGGAGGTAACTCTTTAAAAGGCGAATGCTGCATTATAGTGGAAGGTGCTAGGGAAAGCAGTGAAACGAATTGGTGGGTAGATTTAACGTTAAAAGAGCATGTTGAAAAGGTGATGGAATTAGAAGGATATTCAAGTAAAGAAGCGATCAAAACAGTTGCAAAGGAACGCAAGGTTCCCAAACGAGAGATTTATAGTGCCTATCATATGTAAATGGATTTAAACGGACATTAGTGGTAAATGTACATAAAAAAACCTCGTTTCAAGTTATGAAACGAGGTTTTTCCTATGGTTAATCTAACGAAAAATATGGTCAGATTATTGATTTAACTTTTTTTGGATTTCATCAATGAGCGTCTTAGCACCTTCAGGACTAAGTACTAGTTTCCCATCCGCTAATGTGAAATTGTCGTCAGAGATATCACCTGTAACATGACAAGTCATATTCGGTTTATATTTTTGTAAGATAATACGCTCGTCATCGACATAAATTTCAAGAGCATCTTTCTCTTGAATGCCTAAAGTACGACGTAATTCGATCGGTATAACAACACGACCGAGCTCGTCTACCTTTCTTACAATACCTGTAGATTTCATTAAATAATTCTCCCCTTCGATAAATAAATTCGGCAATATTCGACATCTATAGCGATATAATACCATTAGTTGCCATAAATGTCAAACTTAATTTAATCAATTTTCAAAAGGCTTTATCAAGTTTTTGAACAAAAAATAGTACCGCGATTATAGATAATATTCGACATTTTTTGTTGTTTTAAATGCTAATTAATTGGTGACAATGTATTTATGATGGAAAAATGTTCGAAAAATCGCTACAATAAAAGCAGACTCTTTATTTATATAGAATAAAAACGTATTGAGGAGGTATAACATGACAGAACACAACAACACTTTTTATATAACGACACCAATCTACTATCCAAGCGGAAATTTACATATTGGCCATGCATATAGTACGGTTGCTGGAGATGCGATGGCACGTTATAAGCGTCTTAGAGGTTACGATGTTCGCTATTTAACTGGAACGGATGAACATGGACAAAAAATCCAAAAAAAAGCGAACGAAGCAGGGGTTACACCTCAAGAATATGTAGACGATATCGTAAGTGGTATTAAGGATTTATGGGAGAAATTAGATATCTCTTATAGTGATTTTATTCGTACCACAGAAGAACGACATAAGAAAGTTGTCGAAAAGATATTCGCTCGTTTGTTGGAACAAGGTGACATTTACTTAGATGAATATGAAGGTAAATATTGTACTTCTTGTGAGTCCTTTTTTACAGAACGCCAATTAGTTGATGGACGCTGCCCTGATTGTGGGGGGCCAGTTGAGGATGTAAAAGAAGAATCTTATTTCTTTAAAATGAGTAAATATGTCGACCGACTTCTTGCTTTTTATGATGAAAATCCGGAATTCATTCAGCCGGAAAGTCGTAAGAACGAAATGATTAATAACTTTATTAAACCAGGACTAGAAGATTTAGCGGTTTCCCGTACAACGTTTGACTGGGGAATTAAAGTTCCTGGAGACCCTAAACATGTCATTTATGTCTGGATTGATGCATTAAGTAATTACATTACTGCTTTAGGGTATGGTACAGATGATGACAGCTTATATCAAAAATATTGGCCTGCAGACGTCCATTTAATGAGTAAGGAAATTGTCCGTTTTCATACGATTTATTGGCCAATTATGTTAATGGCATTAGATTTACCATTACCGAAAAAGGTATTTGCACATGGATGGATTTTAATGAAAGACGGAAAAATGTCGAAATCAAAAGGAAATGTCGTTAACCCGACCGATTTAACAGAGCGTTACGGATTAGATGCATTACGCTATTATCTGTTACGTGAAGTTCCATTTGGTTCTGATGGTGTGTTCACACCAGAAGGCTTTGTAGACCGTACGAATTACGATCTAGCCAATGACCTGGGTAACTTATTAAATCGTACAGTAGCAATGATTAATAAGTACTTTGATGGGGAGATCCCTGCTTTCCGTGCTTCTGAAGAATCTTTTGATGAACAATTGGAGAATTTAGCTAAAGAAACGGTAGCGAATGTAGAAGAAGCTTTAGATGAGATGGGATTCTCTGTTGCGTTAACACACATTTGGAAATATGTTAGTCGAACAAATAAATATATTGACGAAACAGAACCATGGGTTTTAGCGAAGGATGACAGTAAAAAAGAACGTTTAGGTAATGTCATGGCCCATTTGGTTGATAGTTTACGAAGAACAGCCATTTTATTACGCCCATTCTTGACACAAACACCCAATCAAATTTTTGAACAGATTGGTGTAATAGACCAAGAATCACTGCATAGCTGGGATAGTTTGTTAGAATTTGGTGTAGTGGAAGCCGGAACGAAAGTTGTGAAAAAAGATCCGATCTTCCCGCGTTTAGATGTCGAAAAAGAAGTACAAATTATTAAAGACATGATGACAAAACCTGAGCCCGAGAAGAAAGAAACGAAACAGTCATCAAAAGATGAGATCACATTTGATGACTTTATGAAATTAGATCTACGTGTAGCAGAAGTAACACACGCAGAAAAGATGAAAAATGCTGATAAATTGTTGCGTATCCAATTAGATCTTGGAAATGAAAAACGCCAAGTAGTGTCAGGAATTGCACAGTACTATAGCCCTGATGAACTGGTAGGAAGAAAAGTAATATGTGTAACAAACTTGAAGCCAGTTAAACTACGTGGCCAGTTATCAGAAGGAATGATTTTATCGGGAGAAGACAAAGACGGGAAGCTTTCTCTAGCTACCGTAGAAGCAGACCTTCCAAACGGCTCTGTCGTTAAATAAATAAACACTAAAAAGTATACACACGGTTACCATCCCAATGACACGCGTGTATACTTTTTGTTTAGCAAAATAATAAATATGCTGTGAAGTTATTCTTTAGTTATTGCTATCTTCAGCTTCTTCTAAAGAGTGCAGGAATACCGCTCCGGCAGAATACTTCGCTTTCCGTGGGTACGGCTTCAGCTAACTTGGTAAGGAAAATCCCTTTACCAAGTGGATCTTCAGCTCGTACTGTTCCCACAGGAGTCTCCGCATTCTGCCTGCGCTAACTTTCCTGTTCTGATTGTTGAAAGAAGAAAACCATTGGAATTATCATCGCAGGGTTTCTTCTTACCTGATCAAAAAATCACTCAAAGCTGCGGAAAAAATGCGAGACTCCTGTGGGAAAGGAACAGTCTGAAGACCCCGCAGACAAGCGATCTTAGCTTGTAGAGGAGGCTGAAGCGTTCCCCACGGAAAGCGAGTGTTTTTTCCGCAGCGACAGGTTAGCACTCATTCAGATCAGAATGGAAGAATGCCTTTTAGTGATAATTTTCATTAGTTTGCAGTAATTAAATACGAGGATATGGAAGATGGGTTTTTACCTGTTTTTGCTAAGGAGGAATTAGATGTTATTCGATACACACGTTCATTTAAATGTATCTCAATTTGACGAAGACCGCGAAGAAGTGTTACAACGAGCTAAAGAAGCAGGTGTCGAAAACATGGTTATTGTCGGGTTTGACCATGAAACAATCCCAAAAGCAATTGAGATGGCAGAACAGTATGAGCATATTTATGCGGCAGTAGGCTGGCACCCAGTTGACGCTATTGATATGACCGAGAAGGAACTGGAATGGTTAGAAGAGCTATCCGCGCACCCGAAAGTAGTTGCACTCGGGGAAATGGGGTTGGATTATCACTGGGACAAATCGCCAAAAGAAATCCAAAAAGAAGTTTTCCGTAAGCAAATTCAGTTAGCTAAGAAAGTCAACTTACCAATCATTATTCATAATCGGGAAGCGACAGAAGACATTATCCAAATACTGCAGGAAGAAAAAGCAGAAGAAGTAGGCGGTATTATGCATTGTTACAATGATTCAATCGATTATGTGGATGCATGCTTACAGATGAACTTTTATATATCATTAGGTGGACCTGTAACTTTTAAAAACGCTACACTTCCCAAGGAAGTAGCAAAGTATGTACCTGCAGACCGCCTGTTAATCGAAACAGATTGTCCATTCCTTGCACCACACCCAAATCGTGGAAAAAGAAATGAACCAGCATATGTGAAACTGGTAGCCGAAAAAATAGCTGAGTTAAGAGAAATAAGCTATGAAGAAATAAGTAAGCAAACGACAGAGAACGCACGCAAATTCTTTGGTATAACAAGCTAATTGTTGCTTAAACGGCAATGTTGCAAGTAATGTTACGGTAATGTAAACTATTTGAAATATTTAAATATAAAGAGCAGTGAATCCCTTTGAATTCAAGGGATTCACTGCTTTTTTTTATTGGTAAGCAAGTTTGACACTTAAAAAGTATCTTTATATAATACAACGGCGAGTAAAAGGAGGGAAGAGTTCATGAAGCGTCTTAAAATCAGTCACATTTTGAACAATAAAGACTTCGTCTATGCACTTTCTTTATTTGTCTTTATCGGATTTATCTGCATCTCATTTTATGAATTATCGAAGGCAGAAGTTACCGTTGTTCAAGATGGTGAAACTACGACAGTTCGTACACATGCTAATACTGTCGAAGATGTTCTAAATGAACTTGCAATTGATGTGAGAGAACACGATGCCCTTTCACATAAACTAAGTGACCTCGTAGATAGAGAGATGAGAATCGAGCATACAATTGCAAAAGAAGTAATTGTCACTATAGATGGAATCAGAGAAACATTTTTTACAACTAGTGATACAGTAGAAGAATTTCTGGCAGAGCAAGAAATTGAATTAACAGAAAATGATCAATTATCATTAGCAACAAATACAGAAATACATGATAACTTAGTGATCGATATTGAAAAAGCGTTTCAAGTTACCATTAATGATGCTGGTGAAGAACAACAAGTCTGGACTACGGGTGGTTCTGTTAAAGAGCTATTGAAAGAACACGGTATTGAAATAGATGAATTAGATCGTGTTCAGCCTAAACAGTCAGCCTCTTTAAATAAAAATACAGATATCGAAATTACCCGAATAGAAAAACTTACAGATGTTGTGGAAGAAGAACAAGATTATCCTGTTGTGAAGCGCAATGATAATTCTCTAGAAAAAGGAAAAGAAGAAATCGTTTCAGAAGGTGAACCAGGTTTAGTAGAAAAGCATTATGAAGTAGTCTTAGAAAACGGGGAAGAAGTATCCCGTAAACTTATTAAAGAAGAAGTGAAAAAAGAAAGTAAAGAAAGAGTAGTTGCAGTTGGTTCGAAAGTAGACCAACCATCAGCATCGACAGCTTCTTCTAGTAATTCATCTGCGAATGAAGCGAAAGTCGAAACTGTATCCCGTAGTGGCAGTGAAGAGAAGGGTAAAACCCTTTACATGAAAGCGACAGCATATAATTGGGATTGTTCATCCTGTGATGGCAGAGGACTGACAGCTACTGGATATAATTTAAAAAATAATCCAAATGGTGTTGTAGCAGTTGATCCTAGTGTGATACCTTTAGGTACAAAGGTTTGGGTTGAAGGATATGGTTATGCTGTAGCCAGAGATACAGGGGGCAATATTAAAGGTAATAAAATTGATCTTCATATGCCAACCAAACAGAAAGCTGCAAGCTATGGTACGAAAACCGTAAAAGTAAAAATTATAGAATAAAATACAAAGCTTACCTTTTTGAAAGGTAAGCTTTTCTTTTTTGGATAAGAACATAAGATTGCTACGGCGTTTCTCTTTTGTTCATCCGTCGCTAAGCAGGCACTAGTCCTTTTCTTATGTTAAAATAAAAAGAGTTTAAGCAAGAATGGAGGAGCCTTTTTGAAGGTGAAAGAAATTATTGTAGTAGAAGGAAAAGATGATACAGCCAAATTAAAACAGGCCATAGATGTCGATACAATCGAAACAAACGGCTCTGCGATTAATAAAGATATATTAGAACAAATTGCACATGCTAAAAATAAACGAGGAGTTATTGTCTTTACCGATCCTGACTATCCTGGTCAACGGATCAGACAAATTATTGACCAGCATGTTCCAGGATGTAAGCATGCCTTTTTAACGCGAGAAGAAGCTGTTTCAGACAGAAAACAGCATAAGAGTCTCGGAATAGAGCACGCCTCCTTAGAGGTGCTTCGTAAAGCGCTACAAGAAGTATACGAGTTAACAGAGGATGGACAATCAGAAATTACAAAATCAGATTTAATTCGTTTTGGTTTAATTGGCGGTCGTGGCTCAAAAGAAAGAAGAAAGAAATTAGGACAACAATTAAGAATTGGCCATATTAATGGCAAACAGTTATTAAAAAGGCTACAAATGTTTCAAATTACCAAAAATGAATTTGTAGAAGTGATGGAGCAAATAATACAGGAGGAAAGTGAATGACGGAGCAGAAAGCAATAGCCACACCAAAGCGAACAAAGGAAATTCTTGAGAAGTATGGCTTTTCCTTTAAAAAAAGTTTAGGGCAGAATTTTCTAATCGATGTAAATATTTTAAAAAACATTATCGATAAAGCTGGCATTACGAAAGAGATGAATGCAATTGAAATTGGCCCAGGTATTGGCGCGTTAACCGAACAATTAGCGATTGCAGCAGATAAAGTAGTTGCGTTTGAAATAGATGGACGATTATTACCGATTTTAGAAGACACGTTACAAGCATACGATAATGTCGAAATTATTAATCAAGACATACTGAAAGCAGATTTTGAAGAGGTATGGAAGACTCATTTTCAAGATGATAAGCTGGTAAAGGTTGTCGCAAATCTCCCTTACTACATTACAACGCCGATTTTAATGCAATTATTGATGGCTAATTTACCAATTTCCAGTATTACCGTAATGATCCAGAAGGAAGTAGCAGAACGAATGGCAGCACATGAGAATACAAAAGAATATGGATCCTTATCGATTGCCATTCAATATTATACAGAAGCACAAGTAAAGATGGTTGTACCGAAAACGGTATTTATGCCCCAACCGCGAGTAGATTCGGCAGTATTACATTTAGAAAAGCGAGAGAAGCCACCAGTTCAAGTAGACGACGAAGCATTCTTTTTTCAATTAGTACAAGCGAGCTTTCAGCAAAGAAGGAAAACGTTACGAAATAACTTATCACGACATTTTAAAGAAAGTCTTTCAAAAGCTGAGATCGAGGAAGGATTTGAACATGTCGGTATCGATGGCACAAGGCGTGGAGAATCGTTAACTATTGGAGAATTTGCCGCTTTAGCTAATTACTTTAAGCAAAAACAGCAAGAAAATTCCTAAAAAATTAGGAGTTTTCTTTTTTTATACATAATTTTCTTAGAAAAAGGCAAGCTATTGACATAACTTCCAACTTTTTTATTGACAGCTTTCAATTAGTATTGTTATAATAGAATATTTTTAATTGACGGTTGGACAAGAATGTAGTATAATTATCCTTAGTGAGGTGGAATGTATTGGCTAAAACATTGGTTGAAATCAAACAAGGTTTAGATGGAAATGTCGGCAAACGTCTACGGATCAAAGCAAATGGTGGAAGAAAGAAAACCATTGAGCGTTATGGTACATTAGCAGAAACATACCCTTCCGTTTTTATTGTTGAACTTGATCAGAAGGAGAATGCATTTGAGCGTGTTTCTTACAGTTATGCAGATGTTCTCACTGAAACAGTTGAATTGAATTTTACGGAAGATTTAGAAGCGGTCTCAGGAGAGCAGTAAACTTTGTTTACTGCTTTTTTTACTGCAATAACTCAGCTATTATGGATTATTTTTAATCCGGTTCGTCAAACATTCAATGCCAAGAAGATGACTATCACCCTTTTATTACCTCGTATCGTTCAAGTAATAAAACATAAAATAGGACTGTCGTAAAACACGACAGAAAGGGAGTATCTTCAGTGGGTAGAAGACGTGGTCTTATGTCCGATCAATTTAAAGAAGAGCTTGCTAAAGAATTAGGTTTTTACGACACGGTGCAAAAAGATGGTTGGGGTGGTATTACCGCACGCGATGCAGGTAATATGGTGAAAAGAGCAGTACAAATGGCAGAAGAGAGTTTACAAAAGGACAAAGTCTAAGACTTTGTCCTTTTTGCGCTTTTCTTTGTTTTTATGGTATCTTTACATAAAGTAAAATTCTGAATATAAAATTATCAGTAGGTGAGCGACTTTGTATATCATTGAAAAAGCCCCGGCTAAAATTAATCTAACACTAGATGTGCTTTATAAACGACCAGATCAATACCATGAAGTGGAAATGGTAATGACTACTGTCGATTTAGCCGATCGTATTGAATTCTTTCTCTTGGAAGATGATAAGATAGAGGTAGCATCTGAAAATCGTTTTGTTCCTAATGATGAACGAAATTTAGCATATCGAGCGGCAAAATTATTGAAGGATCGTTACCAGACGAAACAAGGAGTACGAATTAAAATAGACAAACAAATTCCGGTAGCTGCCGGACTTGCTGGCGGGAGCAGTGATGCTGCTGCAACATTACGAGGGTTAAATCGTTTATGGAACCTTCAATTAACATTGGACGAGCTGGCTGTTTTAGGAGCAGAAGTGGGTTCCGATGTAGCCTTTTGTGTGTATAATTCCACAGCTCTTGCAAAAGGAAGAGGTGAAAAAATTATCGAACTACCGGCACCACCTCAGTGCTGGGTGGTATTGGCAAAACCGACACAAGGTGTCTCCACACAATCTGTGTATCAATCACTACAACTAGACGATTTAGACCACCCAGATACAGAAGGCATGGTTAAAGCGATTAAACAATGTGATTACCAAGGTGTTTGTAGTAGATTGAAGAATGTACTGGAAACCGTCACATTACCTAAAAACCCCGAAGTATTCCAAATAAAAGATCAAATGTTACGATCTGGTGCAGATGCTGTATTGATGAGCGGAAGTGGTCCGACCGTATTTGGTCTCGTTCAACAAGAAAGTAGAGCTGACCGTATTTATAATAGCCTAAGAGGATTTTGTGAAGAAGTATATGTTGTGAGACTATTGGGTAGTCATCAAAAACTTGATTAAACACGTATAAAATGTTATATTTACCACAAATTATTCGGATTTTGAGGTGTAGTAATGAAAAGAAGTGATCGTCTGGTTGCGATGACAAATTATTTAGTAGAACATCCAATGGAATTAATTTCTCTTCCTTTTTTTTCTGAGACATATGGTGCTGCAAAGTCTTCGATTAGTGAAGACTTGTCAATTATCAATCGTATGTTTAAAGAAGATGGGATTGGCTATCTAGAATCCATTTCTGGTGCAGCAGGAGGAGTAAAATATGTACCAAATGTTTCTATAGAAAATAGTGAGTCTATCATTGAAAAGTTGTGTTACCAACTGGAAGATCCTAACCGGATTTTGCCTGGTGGCTATTTATTTATGAGTGATATTTTAGGGACGCCGAGTACAATTAGGGATATTGGCAGACTTTTTGCTTCTCGTTTTGCTGAATTAAATATTGACTCTATTGTAACAGTAGCAACGAAGGGAATTCCATTAGCTTATGCGGTTGCTTCGTTTCTAAATGTTCCTGTAGTAATTGTTCGTCGTGATCCAAAAGTAACAGAAGGTTCAACAGTAAGTATTAATTACGTATCAGGCTCTTCCAAGAAAATACAGACCATGGTATTGTCTAAGCGGAGTTTAAAGCCAGGAGAGAATGTATGTATCATTGATGATTTTATGAAAGCTGGTGGTACGATAAATGGGATCAAGAACTTATTACAAGAATTTGATGCAAATGTAAAAGCAATTGGTGTGCTTGCAGAAGCGGAGGACGAGGAAGAAGATCGAGTAGTGGATGACTACACTTCTTTATTACAAATAAAAAATGTAGACTCTAACAATAAAGAAATTGAGGTAATGAAAGGGAATTACTTTGACCAGTAGTAAAATATCGTGTACAACCGTTTAGATCTAAACCTATCGAATCATGTCATCACCACTTACTATAAGAAAATTTTCTTAAAAAAGATAAAATTTTTTATAAATTAGGCAGGAATTTTAAAAAGTTTGTTGAATTTAAGATAGTAAGTTCTTAAATAGGGAAAAGGTGGTGAAACATAGTGGAAGTAACTGACGTGAGATTACGCCGCGTGAATACCGATGGAAGAATGCGAGCTATCGCATCCATTACATTAGACCATGAATTTGTGGTACACGATATTCGAGTGATTGACGGGAACAATGGAATGTTTGTAGCAATGCCTTCTAAACGTACACCGGATGGTGAATTTAGGGATATTGCGCATCCAATTAACTCTGGTACAAGGGCTAAAATCCAAGATGCTGTTTTAGAAGAGTATCATCGTGCTGGAGAAGCTGAAGTTGAATATGAAGAAGCTGGAGCTTCGTAAAAAAGAGTGAAAAAGTCTAATCAAAATTTTGATTGGGCTTTTTATTTTTGTATATAAGCAGAAGGTTTCACAAGAGAGAGTAAATCTAGAAAAATAAATTCCCTATTCCTTGGTCTAAGTTAGAATTATAGATAAAAATCGCTACTGTATTATTGGTTATTAAATTATGCCATCTTTATTGAAAATACGCTGGTTTTCGTATATATTCATAATTGGGATATTAATGTTCAAATTCAGAATATCTTATATATAAATTATCGGAGTGAATCGAAACGGAGGGACTATCTTGTCAAATCGCTATGCAATTGTTTTAGCAGCCGGAAAAGGAACAAGAATGAAATCTAAATTATATAAAGTTCTCCATCCTGTATTAGGGAAGCCAATGGTACAACATGTGGTCGATGTGTTAAAAGGGTTGAGCCTTGCCAATATAACTACTGTTGTCGGTTTTGGAGCGGAAAAAGTACAAGAACAGTTAGGAAATAGTTGTGCATTTGTTATTCAAGAAGAACAACTAGGAACAGGACATGCTGTACAGCAAGCTAAAGAATATTTAGCCGATAAGGAAGGTACAACTATTGTCGTTTGTGGTGATACACCGTTATTAACGAAAGAAACAGTGCAAGCTGTATTAGATCAGCACGAAAGTGAAAATGCAGCCGTTACTATTTTAACTGCACATGCAGAAGATCCCTCAGGTTACGGCCGAATTATTAGAAATGCAAACAATCAGGTCAGCAAAATAGTTGAACAAAAAGATGCGACAGAAGAAGAGAAAGCCGTTCAGGAAATTAATACAGGAACCTATTGCTTTGATAATAAATGGTTATTTGAAGCATTGAAGAAGGTATCCAATGATAACGCACAGGGCGAATACTATTTACCTGACGTTATTGAAATTGCACAAGAGGAAGGTAAGAAAGTAACTGCTTATCAGACAGATAGCTTTGAAGAAACAATCGGTGTTAATGATCGTGTGGCATTATCTCAAGCAGAAGCACTTATGAAAAAACGTATTAATGAGCAACATATGAGAAATGGTGTAACGATTATCGATCCTGCTAATACTTATATTGGTGTTGATGTCCAAATTGGAACAGACGTAGTGATTGAGCCAGGATGTGTATTAAAAGGAAACACGACTATAGAGGATGAGGCTATCATTGGGCCTAACTCGGAAGTGACTGATTGCCATATTGGAGCAAATACGGTATTTCGTCATAGTGTGGCAACATCAAGTTATATCGGAAGCCGAGTCCAGGTTGGACCGTTTGCTCATATTCGTCCAGATGCATCTATTGGCGATGAGGTAAAAGTAGGTAATTTTGTTGAAATTAAAAAGTCAAAGATAGATAATAAAAGTAAAGTGCCACATCTTAGCTATATAGGTGATGCAGAAATAGGAAGCAACGTCAATATTGGCTGTGGTGCGATTACCGTTAATTATGATGGCAAGAATAAGTTCAAAACAATGATAGAAGATGATGCTTTTATCGGATGTAATGCTAATTTAATTGCACCAGTTACCATTGGTAAAGGTGCACTCGTTGCAGCAGGTTCGACCATACACCAAGATGTACCAGGTGACGCATTATCGATTGGCCGGGCAAAACAAGTAAACAAAGAGGAATATGCAAAAAAATATAAATAATTAAAAG
Source organism: Gracilibacillus sp. HCP3S3_G5_2 (assembly GCF_052063305.1). Taxonomy (NCBI): domain Bacteria; kingdom Bacillati; phylum Bacillota; class Bacilli; order Caryophanales; family Bacillaceae; genus Gracilibacillus; species Gracilibacillus sp. HCP3S3_G5_2. The sequence continues at coordinate 20,429 of NZ_JBQHXU010000019.1, forward strand.
AACTTATGGAGGTATACACATGTCCTATAAGGATTCATCCTTAAAAGTATTTACATTAAACTCGAATCCAAGGTTAGCGGAAGAGATTGCGGCCAATATTGGGGTGGAATTAGGAAAAAGCTCGGTAACGAAATTCAGTGATGGAGAGATCCAAATAAATATTGAAGAAAGTATCCGTGGCTGTGAGGTCTATGTTGTGCAGTCTACTTGTGAACCAGGTAATCAACATATAATGGAACTATTGATTATGATCGATGCATTAAAAAGAGCTTCAGCAAATTCGATCAATATTGTGATGCCCTACTATGGGTATGCCCGACAAGATCGTAAAGCGCGTGCCCGTGAACCAATTACAGCTAAGTTAATTGCGGATCTATTGCAAACAGCTGGGGCTACCCGAGTCATAACATTAGATTTACATGCTCCACAAATTCAAGGTTTCTTTGATATTCCGGTTGACCAGTTAGTTGGAGTTCCGATTTTATCTAGTTATTGGAGTAAAAAAGGATTAGAGGATATCGTGGTAGTTTCACCTGACCACGGAGGCGTAACGCGTGCTCGACAATTAGCAGATAGATTAAAAGCACCGATTGCAATTATTGATAAGCGCAGACCCCGTCCAAATGTGGCAGAAGTGATGAACATTGTTGGAAATATTGAAGGAAGAACAGCGATCCTGATCGATGATATTATTGATACAGCAGGAACCATAACATTAGGTGCCAATGCATTAATCGAAAACGGAGCTACAGATGTCTATGCATGCTGTACACATCCCGTATTATCAGGACCTGCAATTGACCGGATCCAGAATTCAAAAATTAAAGAATTAGTTGTAACAAATAGTATTCCACTACATGAAGATAAACAAATTGATAAGATTACTCAATTATCAGTCGCTCCTTTAATTAGCGAAGCCATTATACGTGTTCATGAACGTCAATCTGTCAGTATTCTATTTGATTAATTTCAAAAAAAGAGGTTTAGCCTATTAAACTCAAGGGAAATATAGTATTATCATTTATTTTTCTATGGAGGGTGATTAATGTGGCAGTAACTTTAGAAGCAAAAAAAAGAGAGGATTTAAAAAGATCTCATACGAAAGCTTTAAGAGAAGCGGGTGAGGTGCCTGGAATTATTTACGGCTACCAAGTGGAACCAAAGGCAGTGACAGTAAACAGTCTTGAATTAATAAAAACACTTAGAAAAGAAGGGAAAAATGCAATTATCTCTTTACAAATAGATAGTGATGCTGTCGATGTTATGCTACATGAATATCAAATTGATCCATTGAAAGATGAACTAGTACATGCTGACTTTTATGCAGTAAATATGCAAGAAGAAATGGATGTGCAAGTACCGATTACCTTAGAGGGCGAGGCTCAGGGGGTAAAAGAAGGCGGAGTTCTACAGCAACCATTATATGAGCTATCGCTTAGAGCGAAACCTACTGATATTCCAGAACAAATCAAGATTGATGTTTCTGATTTAGCTGTTGGAGACAGCATCTTAGTTTCTGATTTGAAGGATGGCAGAAACTATGAAATCCTAGAAGATGAAGCAGCAACTATTGTTTCCATTTTAGTACCTGATGAAGAACCGGCAGAAGAATCAACTACGACAGACGAATCAGTGGAACCAGAAGTTATTAATGAAAAGAATGCAAATAATGGAGAAAGTGAAGAATAGCTAAAGAGAACGTATTTTTAAGAAAAGGGATATTGCTTCTGTAAAATGCTTAAAAATAAGAGGTTGAGACAAAAAGAAAGTGTTTAGTCTAGAGGCCGGACAATTGCTAATAGCGCCTAGGAAATATACGTAGACTCCTGTGGGAAAGCGCAGTGTGAAGACCCGCAGAAAAAGCGAACTTCTTTTTTCGAGGAGGCTTGAGGACAAGCCTGCGAAAAAGGAGTATATTTCTGAAGCGAGTATTCGCACCATTTATGTTCGGAATTTGCTGGATAAAAAACACTTTTGTCTCAGCCTCTTTTCACCATTTTTATCACGGTGTTAAACGGTCTGTAAGACTCTCACTGGTCATCGTCCCATTTTATTCAGAAATTATACGCTTGGTCTTATTTGCAAACAATATTAATGACTTGGCTACAGAGGATATAACTATGCCGTTCATCCGTCTTTAAATGGGCGCTAGTGCTTTTCTTATGTTAAACTATAAGAAGAAAAAATTAGTTAAAGGAAGACTTTCTATGAAATGTATCGTAGGATTAGGAAATCCAGGAATTAAATATCAGCAGACAAGACATAATGTTGGTTTCATGGTCATTGATGAAATTCTGACACGTCAAGGATGGAGTTTGAATAAAAATAAATTCAAAGGGCATTTTACGGTGGAAAACGTTGAGGGAGAAAAAGTTATTTTACTTCAGCCTCAAACATATATGAATTTATCTGGTGAATCACTTCGTCCATTAATGGATTTTTACGGTCTTCAGCCAGATCAAGTAACGGTTGTCTATGATGATTTAGATTTGCCATTAGGTAAAATCAGATTACGACAAACGGGTGGACATGGGGGACACAACGGTGTTCGTTCTTGTATTGAACAATTAGGAACAAAGCAATTTAATCGATTACGATTTGGCATAGGTAGACCTGAAAGTCCGATGACTGTGATCGATTATGTTCTTGGCAAATTCGATGAAAAAGACCTCGACACCTTACAGCAATCGATTGAACATGCGGCAGATGCAATGGAGGCTTGGCTAAAACAACCATTTCCAAAAGTAATGAATGAATATAATAAATAAGTCATCATTAAGTATATATTTACCCTTTACCGGGTAGAATAACAATTAATCAAGCTATAGCTTTCTTACGTAGGGAGGCACGAATGATGACTTTACTTTATACTTGCAAGCATTGTGGTACGGAAATCGGCAGACTCAAGCCACAAATGTTGGATTTAGAAAAGATAGGATGGAATGTATTATCAACAGAAGAAAAAAACAAGCTGATGAACTATCAGCAAGATCAAACTGTTACACTTCATTCTATTTGTGAAGATTGCCAACAATTATTGGACCAACATCCACAATACCATGAGTTAGATTATTTTATTCAATAATTACTTTTATACTGCTTTTAATTTGACAAAGATAAGCTTTGGTTTGTTCACCAAAGCATTTTTGTATGGTAAGAAAGTATAGACAGAGATGTCTGTATAAGCGCCAAGAACTAGCTAATTTCCTGTTCGTTTGGTCTTGGCAAGGTGAAATAAATGGTTTGTTCGCTCATCTTGATTCTCTTTTGAAAGGGAAGGGATGTTTGATTTAAACCACTACTTTACGTGGCAAAAATCGAACTATCCGTGCTCCTTTTTATTTTTAAGTGGGCATATTGAGCTTTTCTTACAGGTTTAGCAATTATCGAAGAAATGGAACATATATTAGTTTTAAGGTGTTTAGGGGGAGCATTATGTATGAAATAAAACAATACTTACAAAACCGTGACGACGTCCATTCCATTATTAATGGCATTGAGTCCGGTCTAAAGGAACAAGTGGTCTCGGGGTTATCTGGTTCTGCCAGAAGCCTGTTTACAACCTTGATTCAAGAATCTACTCAGAAGAAAACGTTAATCGTCACACATCAATTAACTCAAGCGCAACAATTATATGAAGATATGTTAGAGTTTTCGGACGAGCAGCATGTGTACTTGTATCCTGTTAATGAGCTGCTTGCATCTGAACTAGCAATTGCTAGTCCTGAGTTGCTAAGCCAGCGTATTTCTGCACTGACAAATTGGCTTAATAAAGACAATGCCATTTTAATTGCTCCAGTAGCAGCATTAAAGCGGATGTTGCCACCGGTGGAGTATTGGCAAAAATATCAACTCCACTTTAAATTGGAGCAGGTTATCGATATTGATCAGACATTAGAATATTTAATTGAAATGGGATATGCCAGACAGGATATGGCTTCTAGCCCTGGTGAGTTTAGTTTGCGAGGCGGGATCTTGGATATCTATCCTCTAACGGAGGATCAACCACTTCGAATCGAATTGTTTGATGATGAAATCGACTCTATCCGTTATTATGATGCAGAATCACAACGATCATTGGCAAAGCAGGAACAGGTTACCATCACTCCTGCATCAGAGTTACTATTAAAGAATAGCGATTTAGTTGCTGCAGCTCAGAAGCTAGAACATTCATTAAACCAAACGGTTAAAAAGATCAAGAATAAATCAGATCAGCAAGTACTAACAGAAACGATTACAGCAGATATAGATCGTCTACATCATTGTGAACGTTTCCAAGAAATGAAAAAATATGTTTCCTTTTTCTATGAGGAGAGCTATAGTTTACTAGATTATTTGCCAGAAAATGGATTCCTTGTTTTAGATGAAATGAGCAGAATTCAGGAAACTGCTGCGCATTTAGATAACGAGGAACAGGAGTGGCTTAAAGATAATTTACAGCGAGGGAAGGCCGTTAGAGATTCAAAATTGTCATTTGATTGGCATCAGGTTTGGAATAATATGAAACAACAGCGGTTATACCTTTCGGTGTTTTTACGTCATATTCCTAATACAAACCCGGCTAATATTGTCAATCTCTCAAGTCGGGCAATGCAGCAGTTTCATGGACAAATGAATCTGTTACAAAATGAAATGGACCGTTGGCAAAAAGGGGATTTCTCTGTCATTATTCTAGCTCCGAATCAAAGTAGAATGGAGAAAATCCAGTCTGTGCTGGAAGATTATCAAATGAGTACATTGATAAGTGAGGACTTGCCTTCATTACCTGTAGAGCAACCAGTGATTACTATTGGAAATATTAGCGGCGGTTTTGAATTGCCTATGCATAAGCTTGCGGTTATTACTGAAAATGAGTTATTTAAGCAAAAGACTACAAGAAAAAAACGTAAGCAAAAAATCTCGAATGCAGAGCGAATTAAAAGTTACCAAGAGTTACAAGTCGGTGACTATGTTGTGCATGCTAATCATGGTATCGGTCGATATATCGGTATTGAGACACTAGAAGTGAACGGCTTGCATAAAGATTTTATGCTGGTTAAATATTCTGGGGACGATAAGCTGTTTGTACCGATAGATCAAATAGATTTAGTACAGAAGTATGTCGGTTCAGAGGGCAAAGAACCAAAATTATACCGTCTAGGCGGAAACGACTGGAAAAAGGTAAAAAGCAAAGTTCAGTCCAAGGTGGAGGACATTGCAGATGATTTGATGAAGCTATATGCGGAAAGAGAAGCTGCAAAGGGTTATGCTTTTTCACCAGATACGGAAATGCAACGAGAATTTGAAGCATCTTTTCCATATCAGGAAACAGAAGATCAATTGCGTTGTATTGAAGAAATTAAGCAGGATATGGAGAAAGAAAGACCAATGGATCGTCTTCTTTGTGGGGATGTTGGTTACGGTAAAACAGAAGTAGCAATTCGAGCGGCATTCAAAGCGATAGCAGATGGTAAACAAGTTGCGATACTGGTGCCTACAACTATTTTAGCGCAGCAGCATTATGAAACAGTGTTGGAGAGGTTTCAGGATTATCCGATTAATATCGGTTTATTAAGCCGTTTTCGTACAAGAAAGCAGCAAACAGAAACATTAAAAGGTTTGAAGAATGGCACCGTGGATATGGTAATTGGGACGCATCGACTACTATCAAAGGATGTTACCTATAAGGATTTAGGATTACTGATCGTTGATGAAGAGCAACGCTTTGGAGTCAAACATAAAGAGAAAATTAAACAGTTGAAAACAAATGTTGACGTTTTGACGTTAACTGCTACACCAATACCAAGGACATTGCATATGTCGATGCTTGGTGTTCGTGATTTATCTGTAATTGAAACACCGCCTGAAAATCGTTTTCCTATTCAGACGTATGTAATGGAGTTTAATGGGCCGTTAGTAAGGGAAGCGATTGAGCGAGAGTTATCCCGTGGTGGCCAAGTATTCTTTCTATATAATAGAGTTGAATCTATCGAAAAAATTGCCCAAGAAATTCAGTCGTTAGTAGAGGACGCACGGGTAACGGTTGCTCATGGACAAATGAATGAATCGGAGCTGGAGAATGTTATGTTTTCCTTCTTAGAGGGAGAAGCTGATGTATTAGTGAGCACAACGATTATCGAAACAGGGGTAGACATCCCTAATGTAAATACGCTAATCGTCTATGACGCAGATCGTATGGGGCTAAGTCAACTATACCAATTACGTGGTCGGGTAGGACGTTCTAATCGTGTTGCTTACGCTTATTTCACTTATCAGCAGGATAAAATTTTAACGGAAGTGTCAGAAAAAAGATTGCAGGCTATCAAAGAGTTCACAGAATTGGGCTCAGGTTTCAAAATTGCTATGCGTGACTTATCCATCCGAGGTGCTGGAAATATTTTAGGTGCCCAGCAACACGGTTTTATTGACTCTGTTGGATTTGATATGTATTCACAGATGTTAAATGAAGCGGTTGAAGCGAAAAAACAAGGGAAAGCTGTTGAGGAAATACAACCATTTGAAGTGGAATTAGATTTGAAAATAGACGCCTATATTCCGGATAGTTATATCCCGGATGAAAAACAAAAGATCGATATGTATAAACGATTCCAGGCTATGTATTCTCAGGAAGATATTCATGATTTACGAGATGAATTAATTGATCGCTTTGGTGATTACCCTGAAGAAGTAGCAAACCTTTTCCATGTATCCACATTGAAAATGATGTCCAAAAAGGAAAGAATCGAAGCAATTACAGAACGGAAGCAAAAAATAGAAGTAATAGTGGAAGAAGAAAGAAGTCAAGAATTGGATGGGGCAAAATTATTTGAATTTGCCAACCAATATGGAAGGTTAATTCAGTTAGGTACAGAAGATCGTAAGTTGAAGGTACAGTTCCGCTTTGAGAAGGAACAATTTGTAAAACGATATGATATTTTAGAGGAGTTTATCCAAACTCTAAGCGAAATGAAACAAACGCCTGTCGCTTAAAATGAAATTATTACCGAAAAAAAGTATAGTTTCCAAGTAAATTAATCATACTAACCTTACAACATAATTATTTCAATTGAAGAAATAATTGTATGTATTGCTTAATTATAGAAAGTGAGGTAAATGATTAATATGAAGGCTACAGGAATTGTACGTCGTATTGATGATTTAGGAAGAGTTGTTATCCCAAAAGAAATTCGCAGAACACTTCGAATTCGTGAAGGTGATCCGTTGGAAATTTTTGTTGATCGTGACGGTGAAGTGATTCTAAAAAAATATTCTCCGATTAGTGAACTAGGTGATTTCGCAACTGAGTATGCGGAGGCATTATTTGATTCTTTAGATTTATCGGTACTTATTAGTGATAGAGACGAAATTATTGCCGTTTCAGGTGAATCAAAAAAAGAATATTTAGGTAAGCACATTTCGAAAAAAATTGATGAATTAATGGACAATCGTGAATCAGTTCTCGAAACAAATACCAACACACTGGAAATTATCGAAAATAAGGAAGAAGAATTAGAGGCATACTTACTTCAACCAATTATCGCGGGGGGCGATCCAATTGGTTGTATGGTGTTGTTCACAAGGGAGAAGAAAGATTTTGGTGAAGCAGAGAAAAAAGCAGCCCAAGCAGCCGCCACGTTCCTCGCAAAACAAATGGAATAGGAAACAACAGATAGTATAGAAGTATTTCGCTTCTATACTATTTTTTTATGGATTAGCAGTCATCACCAAAAGAATGGAGAAACATCACATCCAAAATGAATCGTCAATATGTTTAGTTGAAATAAGTGTATAATGCATTTTTTACGAAGCTAGTCCTGTTTCTAATCCGTTATAGGTGATATATGTGGAGGTTTTTAGTACAATGGTGTAATGTGTAAAGGTGTGAAATGGAGGTGGAGAATTTGAACGACCAAATGACGGTTAAGAAAGCGCTAAATAATAATGTGATTATTGCGAGCCATCCTTTATATAAGGAAGTTATTTTGATTGGTAAAGGAATAGGGTTTGGTAAGAAAAAAGGCGATATTGTTCCACAAGAACAAGCAGAAAAAACGTTCTTGTTAAAGGATGAACAAGAACAGGCGCAATATAAACAGTTAGTGTCATATATTGATCCACAAGTAATGGAAGTGTTGCACGAGATTATGCTTTTAATTGAAACAAGAATGAATGAAACACTCCATGAACATATTCATGTTGCCTTAACTGATCACTTATCATTTGCCATTAACCGAGCACATCAAAATGTTCAATTTTCTAACCCTTTTCTTTTGGAGATTGAATCATTGTATCCGAAAGAATATCAGGTCGCTCAAGAAGTTGTAGCTGTTATTCAAGAACGAGTAGGCGTCGTTTTTCCGGAAGGTGAAGTAGGTTTTATAGCATTGCATATCCATAGTGCTCTTACCAATAAAACCATTCAAGATATGAATCGTCATCATCAGCTCATTTCACAGTTAGTAGCAATTATCGAAGAAAATTTACAAATTAAATTAGAACGAAATAATATTAATTATAATCGTCTTATACAGCATCTCCACCGAGCAATTGAAAGGGTTTATCAAGGTGAACAAGTCGGAGAGCAAACAAATTTGGCAAAAGTCTTGAAAAACACTTATCCATTGTGCTATAATCTGGCTTGGAAATTGATCAAAGTGATGCAACAACAAATGCATATAAAAGTTGATGAATCAGAAGTATTGTATTTAACGATTCATCTACAACGGCTAACGCAATCATAAACGTGTTACTGATACGATCAGGCATGAGTAAAAAGGTTGTTTTAGGAAAAGATATGGGAGAAGTATATACTCTCGGCTTTCCTACAAACCCCTTTTACTCATGCTTTTTTATTTGCATGTATTTGTTAATGTTGCAATGAATAAAGAGGAGGATTAGATCATGTCCAATATATTTGGTACCCTACAAAAAGTAGGTAAAGCATTAATGCTGCCTGTAGCACTGCTTCCGGCTGCCGGTATACTATTGGCATTTGGTACAAGCTTTGCACAGGAAGATTGGGTAGAGAGATTCCCATGGTTTGGTAATGCAACCGTACAGAAAGTCTTAGAAGTAATGTCAGAAGCAGGTGGAGTTGTCTTTGATAACTTACCATTACTCTTTGCCGTAGGTGTTGCAATCGGTTTAGCGAAAGGTGATGGTGTTGCTGGACTGGCAGCTATCATTGGTTACTTAATTATGAATGTCACGATGAGTGTTTTTGGTGACATCACGGTGGAAATGACAGAACAACCAGCATATGAAAATATTCTCGGTATTCCTACTTTAGGAACAGGTGTTTTTGGAGGTATTATTGTCGGTATACTCGCCGCCTATATGTATAATCGATTCTTTAATATTGAATTACCTCAGTTTTTAGGATTTTTTGCAGGAAAACGGTTTGTTCCAATCATCACAGCATTTTCATCATTAATTTTAGGTATTGTGATGTATATAGTATGGCCATTTGCGCAAGAGGGTTTAAATGCTGTTTCACACTTTATGTTAGAAACGAATAGAACTTTTTCAACGTTAATTTTCGGTATTATTGAACGTGCGTTAATACCGTTTGGATTGCACCATATTTTCTATTCACCATTCTGGTTTGAATTTGGTACTTATACAAGTGCAGCAGGGGAAATTATTCGAGGAGACCAGGCTATTTTCTTCCAGCAGTTAAGAGATGGCGTTGACTTTACAGCTGGTAACTTCATGACTGGTAAATTCCCATTCATGATGTTCGGTCTTCCAGCAGCAGCATTAGCAATTTATCACACTGCAAAACCTGAGAGAAAGAAAGTTGTTGGTGGTATTATGTTCTCTGCAGCATTAACATCTTTCTTAACAGGTATTACAGAACCGCTTGAATTCTCGTTCTTGTTTGTAGCTCCATTATTGTTTGCGATTCATACGGTATTTGCAGGATTATCCTTTATGACAATGTACCTGCTTGATGTGAAGATTGGTATGACATTCTCAGGTGGTTTAATTGACTTTATTCTATTCGGGATCATGCCTAACCGTACCGACTGGTGGTGGGTTATCATCATTGGTTTAATTTTCTCTGTTATTTATTACTTTGGTTTCCGATTTGCGATTCAGAAGTTTAACTTAGCAACACCTGGTCGTGAAGATGAAGCACAAGATGCAGAGGAAGAAGGAGAAGTGGACGATCGTCCATATGAAATTTTAGAAGCTATGGGTGGTAAAGATAACATTACGAACCTAGATGCATGTATTACACGTTTGCGAGTTAGTGTAGATGATAAAAATAAAGTAAATAAAGACCGCTTAAAACAACTAGGTGCTTCCGGAGTTATGGAAGTTGGTAATAACATCCAAGCAATTTACGGTCCGGTTTCTGATACAATTAGAGGCCAAATGCAAGATATTATGGATGGTAAAACACCAACGAAAAAAGTGAAACCGGAAGAAGAGACTACAGCACCTGAAAATAGTGCAGTAGCAGATTTAGATTTTGTAAGTCCTATGCAAGGGGAAGTAATGCCATTGTCTGAAGTGCCAGACCAAGTATTCTCACAAAAAATGATGGGAGACGGTTTTGCGGTGAAACCGACAGATGGTGAAATTGTGTCACCTGTTAATGGTAAAATCATTAATGTCTTCCCAACTAAACATGCCATTGGTATCGAAGCTGATAATGGTACAGAGATTCTCATCCATATTGGTATTGACACAGTAAACTTAAAGGGAGAAGGCTTCACTGCTAAAGTGGTAGAAGGCGATGAAGTGAAACAAGGTCAAGCCTTGATGGAGGTCGACCTAGACTTTATTAGCAACAATGCACCATCAACGGTAACACCAATTATCTTTACTAATTTAGCAGAAGGTCAATCGATCCAATTAAACAAAACAGGAAATATCAGCAAAGAAGACAAAGACATCTTCCAAATTAATCAATAAATAAAAAGGCTACATGCGTTTCAAACAACATCGAAACGTGTGTAGCTTTTTTGCCAATTAAGATAGCAAATAACAATGTGTACAATAGTCATAACTTTCACTTTATATATGCTTCCTTCCATCCTCTTATGGTGCTGCTTAAATAATCGCTTCGGCAGATTACTTCGCTTTCCGTCTGTTCCACAGGAGTCTTCGTATAGGTTTGTTTCTTTTCTTAGTGTAAGTTGTGACGTGTATCTCATTTTTCATTTAGATGGCGTAAGACTATGTTATAATGGCAAGGAATTTAGAAAATGAAGGAAGAACATGATGACTAACGAAAAACAAAACAAGCACGTTTATAAAGGTGCATTTGCACTGCTTTTAGCAGGGATATTAAGTAAAGTAATTAGCGCCTTTTATCGTATACCATTACAAAATTTGACCGGTGATATCGGCTTCTATATTTATCAGCAAATTTATCCGATTTTAGGGATTGCCTTTATGCTCGCTTTATATGGCTTTCCAACTGCGATTTCAAAGTTTTTAGCAGAACATCAAAAGGAAAAACACAATCGCACTGTTTATATACAGATTTTCACTAGTATGATGGGATTTACGATTCTTCTTTTTCTTGGGTTATTTTTATTAAGCCCAATGTTAGCTGAATGGATGGGTGATAGTCAGTTAGCAACTCCACTCAGGCATGTGTCTTGGGTATTTTTATTTGTACCTTTTGTAGCGCTCTTAAGAGGGATTACCCAATCAGACGAGTGGATGGAACCTACTGCCTATTCTCAAATGATCGAACAGCTATTACGGGCAACCGTCATTATTTTTACAGCAATCCTGATCTATCAAGGGCATTTGCATGTCTATCAAATTGCTGATGGCGCAATGATTGCTAGCATAATGGCTTTGACTGCATCCTTCCTCTTCCTGTATTCATATGCCAAAAAGAAGAAGGAAGGGAATAACCAGCCTTTATCCAGGATAAGACGGGAAAACAGATTATTTCAGAAAATCATTATTGCTGGTCTTATTATCAGTTTGAATCATATGTTGTTACTACTTATGCAGCTGGCTGATGCCTTCACAATGGTTCCTGCTCTGCTTCATTTCGGTGAAACATTGAAAGATGCAACGGTGATCAAGGGGATATTTGACAGAGGGCAACCATTATTACAATTAGTAACGGTTGTTGGTTCATCCTTTGCACTGGCTTTAGTTCCCTCCGTAACAAAATTAAATTGGCAAATAAACAGAGAAGAAACGATAGCAAGGATTCGATTAACAACTAAATATTGTCTATTAATTTCCGTTGGAGCTACAGTAGGTTTAATTTCATTGTTTCCTGAAGTAAATCAATTATTATTTCAGAATCAATTTGGCACCTCCAGTTTACGAATAGTAACGATTTCTTTACTATTTACTTCTTTAGCAGTGACAATTGCCTCTATTCTTCAAGGATTTGGCTATATGAAATGGACAGCTATCATTATTTTTGGTGGGTTATGGATGAAAATGGTGTTAAATTATGTTTTAATTCCCCTATTAGGCATGAATGGTGCCGCCATTGCTACAGTTATGACAGTAATGATGATAGTTACTACTAATTTTTTATTATTACGTTATGTACTAAAAGATTACCGATTACTTATCATACCTTGGGTAAAGCTAATGATAGCAAGTTTAACGATGGCCATTGTGCTAGCTATATTAAAACAAGTAACTCTTTACTTTATATCATTTGACAACCGATTGACCTTATTCCTTTTTGTGATGGCGAGTGTAATCATCGGTTTTATTGTTTATGCTACTATTATCGTTAAATGTCGTATATTAACAAGGAAAGAGCTTGAGCCGCTCCCGCTATTAAATAGATGGAAGAAAGGATAGAAGAACATGAAACCTTTAATCGAAATTATTGGTCTTGGTGGTGGAGATATCAACCAGCTACCATTAGGAATATATCGAAAACTTACAGATGTGCAACAGGTATGCTACGTAAGAACACTGGATCACCCGGTAATTCATGAGTTAAAAGAGGAGATGCAACTATCATTCCATTCATTTGATGATGTCTATGAAAATTACCATCAGTTTGAAGACGTCTATCATGAAATTGCCAGAACTTTAGTAGAAGCAGCCAAAGAGAAAGGGAATATTATCTACGCTGTACCAGGTCATCCCATGCTAGCTGAACAAACCGTACAATTATTAATTAATCATGATGAAGTTGATGTGGAAATTGCTGGTGGTCAAAGTTTCCTAGATGATTTGTTTTCTGCATTAAAAATAGATCCTATCGAAGGTTTTCAGTTTGTCGATGCGACATCATTTAGTCGTCATCACTTGCAATATGAACACCATATCGTTTTTTGCCAGGTATATGATGCCTTTGTTGCATCAGAGGTGAAGCTGACTTTATTGGAAGACTTGCCAGCAGAATATCCTGTCTATATAGTCGAAGCGGTGGGTAGTAAAAATGAGTCAATTAAGAAGATATCATTAGTAGAGTTAGATCAACAAATGCAGCTGAGTAATTTAACAAGTGTTTATATACCGCCGATAGACAAAGAAAAGCTAAATCACCAATTCTATCGTTAAAGAGAAGTAATAGCTACATTAAGAGCTCCTGGTGGTTGCCCTTGGGATCAAAAGCAGACACATGAAACATTAAAAAAATACTTAGTGGAAGAAGTATATGAAGTGATCGATGCTATTGATAGAGAAGATGATGAGGCATTGGCGGAAGAGCTTGGTGATGTTCTATTACAAGTTATGCTACATAGTCAAATTGGAGAAGAAGCAGGATTTTTCAGTATTGATGACGTAATATATAATATAACGGAAAAAATGATCCGCCGACATCCCCATGTTTTTGGTGAGCTAGAGGTCGAGGATGAGTTAGCAGTAATGAAAAATTGGGAAGCTATCAAAAAAGAAGAAAAAGGAGAGCAACAGCAAAGCCTTTTATCTACTTTGAACAAAGGGTTACCAGCAACATTACTTGCAGAGGATATTCAAAAAACAGCAGCAAAAGTAGGCTTTGACTGGAGTGAACCAGAACCGATTTGGGAGAAAGTATATGAAGAGCTGGAAGAGCTAAAGACTGCAAAGGAAAACGAAACGTTTGAAGCGCAGGAGAAGGAATTTGGAGATATACTATTTGCAATGATTAACTTAGGAAGATATTATAAAATTAATCCAGAAATTGCTTTAATGCGAACAAATCAAAAATTTATCGACCGTTTTCAATACGTTGAAAGAATGGTGGAGGAAAGTAAGAAAACATGGGATTCCTTCACATTAGAGGAATTGGACCAGTTTTGGGAAGAAGCAAAGCGTTTAGAAAGCTAATGACATTGCAGAGGAAGGGAATTATCTATGCGACTGGATAAGTTTTTAAAAGTTTCTCGCTTAATTAAACGAAGGACACTAGCAAAGGAAATCGCAGATCAAGGTAGAATCATTATAAATGGTAATGTTGCAAAAGCAGCTACTAATGTAGCGGTAGGAGATGAGATGAAGATTCAATTTGGTCAGAAACTATTAACCATCCAAATTGACGATTTAAAAGAAACGGTAAAAAAAGAGGAAGCAAGTAATTTATATACGATTAAACATGAAGAATATATCAATCAATAGTTTGCTAATAAAGTTCTAAACTTGTCCTTTTATTCATATATTAGTGATGGATAAAAGGGAGGGAAGAACGAATGAATTACTATGATAAAAAAACGATGCCAGCACCACAAATGGAACACCACGTTAAAATGACCAATCGCCGTCTGTTGGAGATAGATGGTGTAAAAGAAGTTGATAGCTTTGATAGTGAAGAATTTCTTTTGCAAACGGTAATGGGTTATCTTGTAATTCGCGGGGATAATTTGCAAATGAAAAACCTCGATGTAGAATCCGGCCATGTTTCCATTAAGGGTAAGATTTATGAGTTATCTTATTTGGACGAGCAGCACGGGGAGAAGGCTAAAGGATTGTTTAGCAAGCTATTCAAATGACGTTAAGTACACAATTCATCACAATTATTACGATGATGTTATCTGGCGTTTATCTTGGTGCCAGTTATCATACGTTTAAACGGATGGAACGCTTGTGGACATCAAGCATAATATGGAAATATGTGCTGGAGCTTCTGTTTTGGTTGGTACAAGCGATTATTTTATATTTTGTCCTGTTTTTGGTGAATGAAGGGATATTACGGTTATATATATTTGTTGCTGTGTTGTGTGGTTATGCTATGTTCAAAAGTCTGTTTGAACAGGCTTTTAATCGAATGGTAGATTTGATCATACGAATAGTATTACGTATATATCGCTTTATTTACCGTATAGTAGAGCTTATTATTGTAAAGCCTGTCGTGTTTATCGTATCATTAGTAGTAGTATGTATTACCAAGATATTTACTACTTTATTTTCCCTAATTCTTTTACTATTAAAAGGATTAGGGTGGCCATTTAAGATGCTTATTTCTATTATTTCACCAATACTACCAAAAAATGTGCCAAAATTTTTGCACCCTTTTTATCGATTTTATAGTAAAATAAAGAGAAAAGAATAATTCTATGCAAGGAGGCAATGGTGATATGGCCAGACGAAATAAGGTATCACGTATTAATCACGAATATATTGAAAAATATGATGCACAAATGAAACGGCAGAAACGCAGAAAAAAGAAATTATATCGTAGGTTATTATTATTTGGCGTAGTCGCCACCATCACCATGATCAGCCTTGTAACGTATCACATTGATCAACGTCTGAAATACCAGGATATGCAACAGGAATATACCGAGCTTTCCGATGAATTGATTAGTCTTCAAAATGAAGAAAAGAAACTAAAAGAAGAAATAGAACTTTTAAATGACGAAGAATATTTATTACAAATTGCAAAAACCAATTATTTCTTTACGGAAGAAGGAGAGATCGTCTTCAAATTACCTGAAGAGGACTCATCTTATTGACACCGTTTTAATTGCTTGGCTATAATGTAGTTGTAGTATATTTTTTTTAAAATCTAAGGAGGAGCAATTTTTTTATGTCAATCGAAGTAGGCAGCAAGCTGCAGGGAAAGGTAACAGGAATCACTAATTTTGGAGCGTTTATTGAATTGCCTGGAGGAAAAACAGGTCTTGTCCATATTAGTGAAGTTGCCGATAATTATGTAAAAGACATTAATGAACACTTAACTGTCGGTGACGAAGTAACAGTAAAGGTTCTTAATGTAGAAGATGATGGTAAAATCGGTTTATCTATTAAGAAAGCAAAAGATAATCCTGCACCATCTAATCGTCGCAAAAATCAAAGTAATCCAAAAAATACCCGTGAAAGAAGTGAATCATTTGAACAAAAAATGAATCGTTTCTTAAAAGATTCTGAAGATCGCTTAGCGACTTTAAGAAAGCATACAGAATCCAAACGCGGAGGACGAGGGGCGAGAAAAGGCTAAAGCTTGCTGTCTATGTAGCGTAAAAAGACGGATGTGCTCGTAATTATATACCATCAAGAAAAGCTGCTGATCAACTGACCGGCAGCTTTTTTTATACTGTCTAGGCATATTAGCATAATCGAAAGAATAATGTGGAGCGGTAGTTTTGCTCTTCTTATCAAAAAAGACTTGGCATTTTGTACTGCACCGTAAAAGTTAGAATCGTTTCGTCTAACTTTTACGATGCACATCATTTTGCCAAGTCTTTTACTTTATAGCGGCGGAGGGAATCGAACCCCCGACCTCACGGGTATGAACCGTACGCTCTAGCCAGCTGAGCTACACCGCCATCATATGAAAGGAAGCTGTCTTTTTTCAAAGACACAAAAAATATAATACAACAGCTTTATCCATCTGTCAACAAACAAATCCAAATTTTTCGAGGAAATGACGCTTTTTCTTTGTCATATTAAACGGTGCAAGTTTCTTCCATTCTGCATGTTAATGGGTGTTATGATACGGTTCGGTAGTATACTGTGCTTTCTATCACCATCAAGTGACAGATCGGTAGTTTTGTGGTTGATTTTATTACGGTGCTAAACGTTTGTAAGCTCTCCACTGATCATCGTCTCACTTTATCATTATCTTTTCTCTATCAACATAGTCTGTCAAAAATATCGGGATAATTGGAAGGATAAGCGACAAGGGGATGTCGTTTCGTTCTGTATTGAAAGAATAGCGTCGAACTTTTTGGAACGGCATCTTCCTTGTTTTGACAAAATGTCGAGAGGGGATGTGATTTAATGTGGACAGAGGAGTGATATAAATGAATACGTATACGGATAATAAACCAAAATCTTTTTTTTCCGGTACTCATCCGATGATGAGTAATTTACGGCAAAAGATCGGCCAACAATGGACAAGCTTAATGTTTGAGAAAGGTTTGCTTATTTGTATTATTGGTTTTCTATTAGGAAGAGCGGTAATCCTATCGACACTTTCGCCATTTGTTATTGCGTTTGTTGCAGCAGTATGGTTTCTGCGTCGAGACAAGGTGCTTCCCCTTATTACATTCTCTTTAATAGGAGCATTTACATACAGTCTAACACATAGCTTCTATATTTTTTTATCAGTGTCAATCTTAATAGTCCTCTCTTTTTTTATTTATCAATCTAAATCGATTGAGAGGTTTCTACCGTTCTTCGTCTTTTTTGCAGCTAGTATTCCTAGAATCAGCATCTATGCGATGACAACTAAACTAACGTACCTGGAGTGGATCATCGCTTTTGTTGAGGGAATATTGGCAGCTGTTTTATTACTTATCTTTATGCAAAGTATTCCGCTATTATCACCAAAAAGATATAAACCTTTATTAAAAAATGAAGAAATTGTTTGTTTTATTATTTTATTAGCCTCGGTACTAACAGGAGTTATTGGCGTACAAATATATGAAGCACAGATGGAACAAGTATTTGCACGGTACTTAGTATTGGTTCTTGCGCTGGTTGGCGGTGCTGCAATTGGTTCTACTGTTGGTGTTGTCGCTGGGTTAATATTAAGCCTGGCTAATATAGCTAATATGTTTCAAATGAGTTTATTAGCATTTTCCGGATTGTTAGGAGGATTGTTAAAAGAAGGCAGGAAGCTGGCTGTAAGTTTAGGTTTATTAATCAGCACCTTGTTAATTAGCTTATATGGTGATTCTTTTGAGTATTTGACAACAGCATTACTTGAATCGGCATTAGCGATTTTACTATTTGTCCTTACACCGAGCAAATTGATTAAACAGATTGCCAAATATATACCTGGAACGGTAGAGCATACAAGGGAACAGGAACAATATTTGCAAAAAGTTCGTAATGTGACAGCACACCGGGTTGAACGGTTCTCCAATGTATTTAAAGCATTATCTCGTAGCTTTCAAACAGAGTCTAGTCAATGGCAGGAACAGGATTTAGAAGTAGACTATTATTTAAGTAATGTCACGGAAAAAACCTGCCAGACCTGCTTTAAAAAGGAAACCTGCTGGGTACAACAATTCGATAAGACCTACGATTTAATGAGGGATGTAAAAGATCAATTGGAAACAGATAATCAATTGAATAATATAACAAATAGACAATTTGAAAATCATTGTATTAAATCTCGTAAGGTTATCGATACGATGCAACAGGAATTATCCTTTTTTCAAGCAAACAAACAATTGAAGAAGCAAGTGTTAGAAAGTAGACGATTTGTAGCAGATCAGTTAAATGGTGTGTCGGAAGTAATGGAAAATTTCGCAAATGAAATTCTTAAGGAAAAAGAAAATCATGAACAACAGGAAGTGGAGATTGTGGCAGCATTAAAGCATGTAGGTATTGAGCTTGAGAAGCTAGATATCTATAGTCTGGAGAAAGGAAATATCGATATCGAAATGGTGATTGCATTCCAGCAATACCATGGGGAAGCAGCCAAAATCATTGCACCTATTCTCTCGGATATTTTAGATGAAACAATCATTGTCGTGACAGAAGATTTATCTCCTTTAGCAAAAGGGCACAGCTTTTTCACCTTTAGCTCAGCAAGAAAGTATGTTATTCATACAGGAGTAGCACATGCGGCGAAGGGAGGAGGATTAATATCAGGAGATTGCTATAAATCGATGGAGCTAGGAGCTGGAAAATATGCACTAGCTATTAGTGACGGAATGGGTAACGGTGACAGGGCACATCAAGAAAGTACGGAAACATTACGCTTATTACAGCAAATTTTAGAATCTGGTTTACACGAGCAAGTGGCGATTAAATCAATTAACTCTATTTTAGCACTGCGAACTAATGAAGAAATTTATGCGACATTAGATTTAGCAATGATAGATCTTCATCAGGCAGTTGTTCAATTTTTAAAGGTTGGCTCGACTCCTAGTTTTATTATGCGGAGTGATAGTGTAGAGAAGATAGAAGCTAGTAACCTGCCAATTGGAATAATCCAAGAAGTAGAAGTGGATGTAGTTAGTACGCAATTAAAGCCTGGAGATTTTTTGATCATGATGAGTGACGGTATTTTTGAAGGTCCAAAGGATATAGAAAATGTAGATCTTTGGTTGAAACGGAAGCTGCTCGAAATGGAAACAAAAGAACCTCAGGCTATTGCAGATTTGTTACTAGAAGAGGTGATCAGGACGCAAAGTGGCGAGATTGAGGATGATATGACCGTTTTAGTAGCTCAGATTACCGAAAACCAACCACAATGGGCGCCAATTCGCTCTTTCCATCAATTTGAAAGGGAAGACATTAGTTAAAAGGCGTTAAGGTCAAACGTATAATTTCTTCCATTATTGGCGAACCTTACTATTAATTAGTGACCAATAATAGGAGGGAAAACGATATGAAAACAGGGACACTTAAACAAATTCTTTTAATTACAGATGGTTGTTCGAACCAGGGAGAAGATCCAGCACTAGTAGCTAGTTTAGTAGCAGAACAAGGAATTACTGTTAATGTTATTGGGATTTTAGAGGATGATCATTCAGAACAGCCTGAAGGATTGGATGAAGTCGAAGATATTGCTAGCAATGGTCAGGGGGTTAGTCAGATTGTCTATCAGGATGCCTTAGCACAAACTGTCCAAACTGTTACCAAACAAGCGATGACGGAAACATTACAAGGTGTAGTGAATAATGAGTTAAAGCAAATACTAGGTAGTGAAAAAACAATGGAAGAGTTACCTCCAGACCAGCGAGGAGAAGTAATGGAAGTAGTAGATGAATTAGGAGAAACATGTGATTTAGAGGTGTTAGTACTAGTAGATACAAGTGCCAGCATGACAAATAAATTGCCAACTGTACAAGAAGCGCTAATCGATTTATCTATTAGTATGAATGCGAGAATTGGTAGAAGTCGCTTCGCTGTTTATCAATTCCCTGGACGGAAAAAGCCTGTGCAACAATTGGTAGATTGGACTTCAAAACTAGATTCCATCACTGCTATATTTGCAAAAATTTCAAGTGGAGGTATTACACCAACTGGTCCAGCCTTAAAAGAAGCAATGTATCAATTTGGTAAGAAGTCGTTAAGAAGGAGATTTATGCGCGATGATTACACAGACATCGAAGAAGCCTGATATACATTTAAAGAAAGGACAAATAGTGAAAGGTAAGTGGCACCGACATCACTACCATGTTGTAAGAAGACTAGGTAGTGGTGCGATTGGCACCGTTTACCTTTGTGTACACGAAAACAAACAGGTTGCATTAAAAATCAGTAAACAAAGTGCCTCTATTAGTTCTGAAGTAAATGTATTAAAATCCTTCCAAGCGGTTCAAGGTTACCACCTTGGACCTTCTTTAATAGATGTTGATGATTACCAGGCACAGAATGGCAATAATTATTCCTTTTATGTGATGGAGTATATTTCTGGAGAGTCCTTGCATGATTATATTAGAAGAAATGGCCATGAAGTGTTATTATCGCTGTTAATTAAATTTACTAATGATCTACATGTATTACATCAACAGGGATATGTATTTGGTGACTTAAAGATAGAAAACCTAATTGTTTCTCGAAGACCTGTTCAATTAAGATGGGTGGATGTCGGTGGAACAACCTTACAAGGCAGGTCGATCAAGGAGTACACGGAGTTCTATGATCGAGCTTACTGGCAATGTGGCTCACGCAAAGCGGATCCAGGTTACGATCTTTTTGCATTAGCTATGGTGATTTTACGTGTTTATTATCCAAATGGTTTTACCAAAGGAAACAATCCTAAAAAAACACTTCAACAGAAAATTAATCAAGCAGTAACGATGGAGCCATTAAGAAAATTGTTATGGATGCTCATTAATAATTCGATTAACGAGGCAGAGCAGGTTAAAGATTATTTGCTAAGTTATTTTATGGATCAGAAAGCAAGAAGAGACAGGCGAAATAGTAATCATCAAGCAAGAAACTCACAAGAAGGGGTTTATCCTTTCTTGGAAATCGGCAGTATATTAACTATTGGAGGTGCTTGCTATCTTTATGTTACATTATTTATGTGATAATAGGATTTTATTACTCATATTATGTTAAAATAATGTAAACGAAATTGGATGGGGTGGTGGTGTTTGAATAAGTCAACCCTTTACGATAAATTAATGCCATTTATGAAGAGACATCAATTAATACATAGTGATGCTACGGTCTTGGTAGGCGTTTCGGGTGGAGCAGATTCCTTATTATTATTACATTTCTTAGCAAGTGTACGAGACGAGTTACGCTTAAAAATTATGGCCGTTTCTATCGACCATGGTCTACGAGGGGAAGAATCTGCAAAAGATGTGCAATACGTAAAAAGTATTTGTAAGAAACTAGGAACTCCTTGTATTGCGAGACAGATCGATGTTAAGAAGCGAAAGGAAATACATAAGGAAGGAACACAACTTGCAGCACGTGCCATGCGCTATCAAGTATTTGAAGAGATCATGGAAGAAACAAGAGCTGATTTCTTAGCCTTGGCACATCATGGTGATGACCAGGTCGAGACAGTACTGATGCGGTTGGTACGTCAGTCGAATCCAGCATCTTTAACTGGAATCCCGGTAAAAAGAAGATTGGCAACGGGGTATATCATTCGGCCATTGCTATGTTTATCCAAGGATGAGATTTACCAGTATTGCCGAGAACATCACATTGTTCCCAGGGAAGATCCTTCGAACAAATCTACCGTCTATACACGTAATTTCTTCCGTCTACAAGTCTTACCATTGCTAAAGCAACAAGATCCGCAAGTACATCATCATGTACAGGAAATGACAGAGCGTTTGGCGGAAGACAAGCAATATATCCAAGAACAATCAGAAAAAATGGTACAAGAAGTAGTAACATATGAAGGAAATGTGGCGTTTTTCCATATTGAAACTTTTCGCTCTTATCCGATAGCTTTACAAAGACGAGCCTTTCATCTAATATTAAACTATCTTTATCAAAACGTACCGACAGATATAACAACTCAGCATGAAAAGGACTTTTTTTTGTTATTAACGCAAGGTAAAAGTAATGTTACATTAGATTTTCCTAAAGCACTGAAAGTAACAAAAAATTATCAGGAACTGCGTTTCCACTTTCTCTCCCAGGTCAATAAGGAATGGAAAGATCATCAAGTTATCAAGATTCCAAGTGAAATCACCTTACCGAATGGTGCCACTCTAAAAGCAGAATATACCTCAGGTCACATCTGTGAAAGTAGTCAGACTTTACATATCCCGATTGAATGTGAATCATTATTACCACTGAGTGTGAGAGTGAGAGCGCCTGGGGACCGGATGATGGTGAGAGGGTTAAATGGTCGCAAGAAAGTAAAAGATATTTTTATTGATGAGAAGGTTCCTGCTTATCAACGAGACAATTGGCCACTCATATTTGGTGCAGATGGATCTTTACTTTGGATTACTGGCTTAAAAAAAGCCGAAATAGCAAGTAAAAGTTCTGTTAATAAATATATTATCTTAACATATACAGATTCAAGTCATTAGGAGGCAGCAAGATGCATAATGAGATTAAGGAAATATTAATTTCGGAGGAGCAAATACAAGCAAAATGTCAAGAGCTTGGTGAACTGTTAACGAAAGAATACGACGGAAAATTTCCGTTGGCAATCGGTGTGTTAAAAGGAGCATTACCTTTCATGTCGGATTTATTACGCTCAATTAATACACATTTGGAAATGGATTTTATGGATGTCTCCAGTTATGGGAATGAAATGCGATCCTCTGGTGAAGTTAAAATAGTAAAGGATTTAGATACTAAAGTAGAAGGACGCGATATTTTAATTATTGAAGATATTATTGATAGTGGTCTTACATTAAGTTATCTAGTTGATTTGTTTAAATATCGTAAGGCAAAATCGATAAAAATTGTTACTTTATTAGATAAACCAGAAGGTAGAACGGTCGATATTAAGGCTGATATGGTGGGCTTTGAAGTGCCGAATGAGTTTGTAGTAGGCTATGGATTAGATTATCAGGAGAAATATCGTAACCTTCCATATATCGGTATTTTAATGCCGGAAATATATGGTGGAGAAGAATAATTCAAATGAAGCAGGTGTCAGTTGTAATTAGTTGTCATAAAGTCTTGCAATATGATACTATTTACTATAGTTTTCTCGTTTCGGGAGGAGGTAGGCAATGAATCGGATTATACGTAATGTGATCCTCTATTTCGTAATCTTTTTGGTTGTGATCGGGATCATATCAGTATTCAGCAGCCAAAACAACCAGGCTGAAGAATTAAAAGTAAATGAATTTATGCAAGCATTGGAAAATAACCAAATCACACAAATGGAAATGCGCCCTTCCAATGGTGTCATACGTGTGGTAGGGGAATTAGAGCAAGATGATAAACCCTTTATTACTAATATCCTAGATAGTCCAGGTATCATCGAACAAGTTGAAGAAACTGCCAAAGACCAAGGAATATTAAGTGTGGAAGAAGAAGAACAACCAAGTGGATGGGTAACGTTCTTAACGACTATGATTCCATTTGTTATTATATTTATCTTATTTTTCTTCTTGCTTAACCAGGCTCAGGGTGGCGGTAGCCGTGTGATGAACTTTGGTAAGAGTAAGGCGAAAATGTACAATGAAGAAAAGAAAAAAGTTCGTTTCAGAGATGTTGCTGGTGCGGATGAAGAAAAGCAAGAATTAGTAGAAGTGGTGGATTTCTTAAAAGATCCGCGTAAATTCTCTGCTATTGGTGCCAAAATTCCAAAAGGGGTTTTATTAGTAGGACCTCCAGGTACAGGTAAAACATTATTAGCAAGAGCAGTTGCAGGTGAAGCAGGCGTTCCGTTCTTCTCTATTAGTGGTTCGGATTTCGTGGAAATGTTTGTAGGTGTCGGTGCATCACGTGTTCGTGATTTGTTTGAAAATGCGAAGAAAAATGCCCCGTGTATTATCTTTATCGACGAGATTGATGCAGTTGGACGTCAGCGTGGAGCTGGTGTAGGTGGGGGTCATGATGAACGTGAACAAACCTTGAACCAATTACTTGTTGAAATGGATGGTTTTGGGGAGAATGAAGGAATTATCATTATCGCCGCAACCAACAGACCAGATATTTTAGATCCAGCCTTATTACGTCCGGGACGCTTTGACCGTCAAATTACAGTAGACCGCCCAGATTTAAAGGGTCGTGAGGATGTATTAGGTGTTCATGCCCGTAATAAACCATTAGCAGATGACGTAGATTTAAAAACTATCGCTATGCGAACTCCAGGTTTCTCGGGAGCTGATTTGGAAAACTTATTGAATGAGGCAGCGCTTGTTGCAGCAAGACATGATAAGGAAAAAATCGATATGGAATCTGTCGATGAAGCAATTGATCGTGTCATTGCCGGTCCTGCGAAGAAAAGTAGGGTTATCTCTGAAAAAGAAAGAAATATTGTCGCATATCATGAAAGTGGACATACGATTATCGGTATGGTACTCGATGATGCGGATATGGTGCATAAGGTTACGATTGTACCTCGTGGTCAAGCTGGTGGATATGCCGTAATGCTTCCGCGTGAAGATCGCTACTTTATGACAAAGCCAGAGTTATTTGATAAAATTACCGGTCTGTTAGGTGGCCGTGTAGCAGAGGAAATTATTTTTGGTGAAGTAAGTACTGGTGCTCATAATGACTTCCAGCGTGCAACTGGAATTGCACGGAAGATGGTTATGGAATATGGTATGAGTGATAAGATTGGTCCGTTACAATTCGGTAGCAGTCAAGGTCAAGTATTCCTAGGTCGTGATATGCAAAGTGAACAGAACTATAGTGATGCAATTGCATACGAAATTGATCAGGAAATTCAACACTTTATCCAATCATGCTATGAGCGTGCAAAGCAAATTCTTACTGAGAATCGTGACAAGTTAGAACTTGTTGCAAAGACATTGTTAGAGGTAGAAACGTTAGATGCTGGTCAGATAAAATCATTGTTTGAAGAGGGTAAACTACCAGATCCCGTTGTTTCTGAACAAGATGGAAAAGAAAAAACATCAGCTACAGAAACAAGTGATGCAAATGAAACAAACGAGGAAAATGACAAGTCATCTGATTTTAAAGTGAATATACAACCGAAGTCTGAGGAAAGTTATTTTGATCAAGATTCGAAAAGCTATTTTGACGAAGACAAATCAACGGAAGATTCCAATGACAAGGATAAACAATAACATGGAGAAGCAGTTCCTATATTTAAAAGGAACTGCTTTTTTACGCTCCAAGAGAAAAAGAGGCACAAAAAATGTAAACTGTGTATAGCTTCTTTTAAAAAATCAGAAAACTTAGCAAAGTGAAGTATCTTGTCATAGCGTATGTAAGTACTCGAATTAGCTACCATGTCAAGGTTTTTTTGTGTTCTTACGTGCGATATAATTGGCTTTTAACCATAAAACTTGCGACGGATTGGTTACAAGCTATACAATATGAGAATAAGTAAACAATTATATATAAGTTATTGTGGAGGATATTATGATATTTGTATTAGATGTTGGTAATACAAACACTGTATTAGGAGTATTTAATGAGGGACAATTAACATACCAATGGCGAATGCAAACAGATAAAAACAAAACGGAAGATGAGTATGCCATGTTTATTCAATCCCTTTTGGCCCATGAAGGTCTCACTTTTTCTGACATTGATGGTATTGTTATCTCATCAGTCGTTCCACCGATTTTGTTTGCCCTCCAACGTATGGCAGATAAATATTTCCATTGTAATCCAATGATAATTGGTGATGAAAAGGTGAATCCATACTTGAAAATGAAGTATCCTAACCCTAAGGAGTTAGGTGCCGATCGTGTCGTTAATGCAGTAGGTGTTATAAAAGAATATGGTACACCGAGTATTATTATCGATTTCGGTACTGCAACAACTTATTGCTACCTTAATGAAGAGGATGAATATGTTAGTGGGGTAATCACTCCGGGCATTAATATTTCCTTAGACGCCTTATATCAAAATGCAGCCAAACTGCCAAAAATTGAGTTGAAGAAACCAAAAAAAGTATTGGGGCATTCAACTGTAGAAGCAATGCAATCTGGTGTTTATTTCGGATATGTTGGTCAAGTAGATGCTGTTGTTAATCGGATAAAAGAAGAGGTTGGAGGATCGCCACAAGTGATTGCCACTGGTGGTTTAGCAACATTAATTGCGAAAGATTCGTCTGTCATTGATATAGTTGATCCCTATCTAACCTTAAAAGGATTATATGAAGTGTATCAAAAGAATGAGAAAGATTTTGCAAAATAGAAAGGACGTTTTTACAATATGAAAGATTATTTATTAAAAGCAACTGCCTATAACGGAGAAGTAAGAGCATACGCCATCCGTTCTACAGATACAGTGGAAGAAGCACGCAGACGTCAAGATACGTGGGCAACAGCTTCTGCGGCACTTGGAAGAACCATTTCGATATCGACCATGTTAGGTGCGATGTTGAAAGGCGAAGATAAGTTGACTGTGAAAGTGGAAGGTAATGGGCCAATGGGGGCAATTATAGCTGATGCAAATGCCAAAGGAGAAGTGCGTGGTTATGTAGTGAATCCTCACGTTGACTTTGAATCCAATGCTCAAGGGAAGCTAGATGTCAGAAGAGCTGTTGGAACGGAGGGAACTCTAAGCATTGTGAAAGATTTAGGATTAAAAAACCATTTTACTGGACAAGTTCCGATTGTATCAGGGGAAATAAGTGAGGACTTTACGTATTATTTAGCTAATTCCGAACAAGTTCCGTCTGCAGTAGGAGCAGGTGTTTTAGTAAACCCAGATCACAGCATTTTAGCGGCAGGTGGATTTATTGTTCAAATGATGCCTGGAGCATCAGAAGAAACAATAGCAAAAATTGAAGAAAACATTGCCACTATTGCTCCAATATCACAGTTAATTCAAGATGGAAAACAACCGGAGGAAATATTAGAGTTGTTACTAGGTAAAGACCATGTGAAAATTCATGAACGCTTACCGGTGCAATTTACTTGCCCTTGTTCAAAGGAAAGGCTGGAAGCAGCAATCCAAAGTTTAGGAAATGAAGAGATTGATGCGATGATAAGAGAGGATCATGGTGCAACAGCATCTTGCCATTTTTGTAATGAAACATACAAGTTCACCATTGATGAGCTACGAGCATTAAAGACAGTACAATAGGGGGAGTAATAGTTGAGGGTATCGCGTTTGGTTTTATGGTCTATTATATTACTATTGCTCATTACCAATATGACAACTATTTTTATCCTTTCGGGAGAGGGCCTTTCAGACGAAAATGTAGTATTAGAAGAGATATCGGTTGATCGGAAAAAACCATTAGCACAAGTCGGCGATGAAAAAATTATGTATCAAGATTGGATGAGCGAATTAGTTGATCAATATGGCGAGTCGGTATTACACGATTTAATTGATAAAGAAGTAGTTTTTCAATTGGCAGAGGATGAAAATATAGAAATACATCCTAAAATAATCGATCGTGAATTAGCTAGAATGATGGTGATGCAAGGGTTACTGTCAGAAGAAGAAAAAGAGAAAAAGACTGAAAAATGGGCAGAACAGATTGAATACCGTTATTATTTACAACATCTTTTAAGCAAAAATATCAGTGTCTCTGAAGCTGAAATAGAAGAATATTATCAATTTTATAAAAACCAATACCGCTTTAATGATATGGTCCAGCTTTCCCATATACTCGTTTCTACTTTACAAGAAGCAGAGTATGCGATGGCTAGATTAGATGAGGGAGAGCCTTTTAGTGAGGTTGCATCAGACCTTTCCATTGACGAAGAAAGTGCAACGAATGGAGGGTATCTAGGATATTATTCTGAAACGAGCAGTTTTATACCAAGTGAATACTATGACACGGCTATTTCATTACAGGCTGGAACATATAGTGACCCGTTATTAGTAGATAATGGATATGCTATTATCTTTCATCATCAGCATCTTCCTGCTATAGATTTAAGTTTTGAAGAAGCGTATGAAGAGGTGAGGCAGGATATAGCGTTAGATCAATTAGAATCTGAAGTAAATGCTTCTGGTCTATGGGATCAATTAGAGGTGGATGTAATATATAAGAATGATGCTAATTAACCAGACACTTCCAATTTATGGGTTGACATTGAATACCGTTTCATGTAAATTGTAGATAAAACCA
This sequence comes from Gracilibacillus sp. HCP3S3_G5_2, assembly GCF_052063305.1. Classification (NCBI taxonomy): domain Bacteria; kingdom Bacillati; phylum Bacillota; class Bacilli; order Caryophanales; family Bacillaceae; genus Gracilibacillus; species Gracilibacillus sp. HCP3S3_G5_2. The sequence goes on from NZ_JBQHXU010000019.1 coordinate 48,909, forward strand.
ATAATTTTACTTGGATTTGAGGAGGAACTGGAATGAAGGTGGCTCAAAATGTTGCAGAATTGATTGGAAACACGCCGATTGTGAGGTTAAATCGTACTGCAGATCCTGAAGGTGCTGAGATTTATTTAAAGTTGGAATTTATGAATCCTGGTAGTTCTGTAAAGGACCGAATTGCGCTTGCGATGATTGAAGCGGCAGAAGAAGAAGGCCTGTTGAAAGATGGCGATACTATTATTGAACCAACAAGTGGCAATACAGGTATTGGTCTAGCATTAGTTGCAGCTATTAAAGGATATAAAGCAGTTTTAGTAATGCCGGATACAATGAGTATGGAAAGACGTAATCTTTTACGAGCTTATGGTGCAGAGTTAGTGTTAACACCAGGTGCAGAGGGTATGAAAGGGGCAATTGCGAAAGCAACAGAATTACAAAAAGAACATGGCTACTTCATGCCTCAGCAGTTTAATAACGCGGCGAACCCTGCTGTTCATGCTCGTACGACTGGTAAAGAAATCGTTGAGCAAATGGGTGACCAGCTGGATGCCTTTGTTTCAGGTATCGGAACTGGTGGAACCATAACTGGAGCAGGCAAAGTCTTAAAGAAGCAGTACAAAGACATTAAGATTTATGCGGTAGAACCAGCTGATTCAGCTATTTTATCTGGAGGCAAACCAGGTCCTCACAAAATTCAAGGAATAGGTGCGGGATTTGTACCAGAAGTTCTGGATACGGATGTTTACGATGAAGTAATTACAGTAACGAATGACCAAGCTTATGATACAGCTAGGGAAGCAGCTCGTAAAGATGGTGTTCTTGGTGGTGTTTCATCAGGTGCAGCTATTTTTGCCGCTAAACAAGTAGCGAAAAAACTGGGTAAGGGCAAAAAAGTTCTTGCAGTACTTCCAAGTAATGGGGAACGTTATCTATCAACACCACTTTATCAATTCGATGAAGAATAAAAACAAATGATTTAATAAAGACAGAACCCGTTTCAGTTTTAGTGAAACGGGTTCTTTTTTTACGTAAATGTGTAACAGCTTTTGTAAAACCCTGCTTGATCATAGTCTCGTTTTATCTACAGGATAAAAACAGTGCTAGTAGTAGAAAATATTTTTCAACAGCTCTAAACTTTCCTTGCCTTTTTATGTTATAATATTTTGTTATGAATAGATTATAGATTACTTTTTCTTAAGGACGGGGTATCATGCAAGAATGGTTACGAACTAAAATAAAGGATTATCATTATCAGGAAAAAACATTAGTCATGGGTATCTTAAATATTACACCAGATTCGTTTTCAGACGGGGGAAAATATCATAATATCGAGTCAGCCATCCGTCAAGCAAAAAAAATGGAAGCAGAAGGTGCAGATATTATCGATATTGGTGGTGAATCAACTAGACCCGGACACACCCCAGTATCAGAATCGGAGGAAATAGAAAGAGTTATTCCGGTTATTAAAGCATTGGTTGATGAAATAAATATACCCATTTCTATTGATACATGGAAAGCAAAGGTGGCAAAGCAAGCAATAGAAGCTGGAGCATCGATTATCAATGATGTCTGGGGGGCAAAGAAGGAACCGGATATTGCAAAGGTAGCAGCGGAATGGGATGTTCCGATTATATTGATGCACAATCGAGAAACTCCCAAGTACGAGTCATTAATGGAAGACGTGTTAAGTGATTTGCAGGAGAGTATCCAGATTGCGTTAGATGCAGGAGTAAAAAAAGAACAGATTATTCTCGATCCAGGTATTGGATTTGCTAAGACTTACGAAGAGAACATTCAAGTAATGCAGGAAATGGATCGATTGAGAGAATTAGATTATCCGGTTTTGTTGGGAACCTCTCGTAAGTCTATCATTGCGCAAACTTTACTTTTACCAGTGGATAAACGTGATGAAGGAACAGGGGCAACTGTTTGCTTCGGTATCATGAAAGGCTGTGAAATTGTCCGAGTCCATAACGTTGAGATGCATGTAAGAATGGTCAAAATGATGGACAAGCTAATCGGTAAGGGTGGTGTACAGAATGGATAAAATCTATCTTAATCAAATGGCTTTTTACGGGTTTCATGGTGTATTCCCAGAAGAAAAAAAGTTAGGACAACGATTTTTGGTAGATGTAATTTTAGAAGTGGATCTGAAGCGTGCAGGGAAAACGGATGATTTAAACCAATCTGTTGATTATGGGCTTGTTTATCAATTGACAAAACAAATTGTTGAAGGGCGTTCTAAAAATTTAATCGAAGCAGTGGCTGAAGAGATTGCCGAAACACTATTGGCCCAGTTTGATCCATTAAAAGCATGTACTATTAAAGTAATCAAGCCTGATCCACCTATTCCAGGACATTATCAGTCGGTTGCTGTGGAAGTACATAGGATGAAGTCTATATGAAAAAAGTATATATAGCTCTTGGATCTAACATAGAACCAAGATTAACCTATTTAAACAAAGCTATCGAACAATTGGCAAAACATGATAAAATAGAAATAAAAGATCAATCTTCTGTTTATGAAACAGATCCGGTCGGTTTGGTCGAACAAGAGCAATTTCTCAATATGGTAATCGAAATGGAGACAGATTTAGATCCAATTTCCCTGTTAGATCTTTGTCAACGTATTGAGCTTAATCTCGGTAGGAAACGGGAAATAAAATGGGGTCCAAGAACAATTGATCTTGACATTTTAGTATATAGTAAAGAAAATATGGTAACAGAACGATTAATTTTACCACACCCAAGATTACATGAACGAGCATTTGTTTTAATTCCATTAGCAGAAATAAATTCACTGATATATATCGAACAGTTAGATCAGAATATAACAGAACTATTAGCTAGAATACCTGCACAAGACAAAGAAGGGGTAGTCAAATGGCAGCAAACAGATGGGGTAAACGAATCAAAGCATTTAGGAAGTTAAAGGGATATACCCAAATAGAATTTGCAGATGAACTTGGAATATCTGTTTCGCAATTAGGAGAGATTGAAAGAGGTAAGCGAAACCCTACGATGGATAATTTGGAGGAAATTGCAACTAAGCTCGGTATTACGTTAGAAGAATTACAGCCTAAAGTAAAAGAAAGTGAGAAGAATGGATATGTCGAAAACACATGACATTGACATTCCAAACCATTGTCTAAGCACTAGCCAGAACGACATTTATTTATACTGGCGACTTAAAGGCGCAAGCACGCAGTATGGTATTTAAAAGAACTTGTAAAGTACTTAATCAGGTTAATAAAACGGAATCCAAAGAAGAACGACAAGAATTATTATGGATTATGGAGAACAATAGAGCGAAAGCACCGGTTTCCTAAGTGTCTATACATTGACACAATCAAGTTCCTTTTCTATACTAATCATGAATGAGATACTGCCAGTTTGATGCTGGCAGTTTTTTGATATATGTCATATATAATTAATTATTGAGGTGAACAGGATGAGCGAAGAACTGAATGAACATATGCGTGTACGTATGGAGAAAATGAACAGCTACCGCGAACAGGGGATTGATCCGTTTGGTGATAAATTTGTTCGTACCCATTTGGCAGAGGAACTAAAAGAGCAATACGACAAATTCTCTAAAGAGGAATTAGAGGAAAAAGCCATTGAAACAACCGTGGCTGGACGAATTATGACTAAACGTGGTAAAGGAAAAGCTGGCTTTTCTCATATACAAGATTTAAGTGGGCAAGTTCAATTGTATGTGCGTAAGGATAAGATAGGGGAAGAAGCATACGAGATTTTCAAGTCAGCAGACTTAGGAGATATTGTAGGTGTTTCAGGAACTGTTTTTAAAACAAATGTAGGGGAGCTTTCTGTTAAAGCAAGTGAATTCACATTGCTAACGAAATCGCTTCGCCCTTTGCCAGAAAAGTTTCACGGCTTAAAAGATGTAGAGCAGCGTTATCGACAACGTTATTTAGATTTAATTACGAATATGGAAAGCAAAAACACATTTGTTCTTCGCAGTAAGATCATTCAATCAATGCGTCGTTATTTGGATGAAAGAGGCTTTTTAGAAGTAGAAACACCAATGATGCATGGTATTGCAGGCGGTGCTTCCGCACGTCCGTTTGTAACGCACCATAATGCATTGGATATCCCTTTATATATGCGGATTGCAATTGAATTACACTTAAAGAGATTGATTATTGGTGGTATGGAAAAGGTTTATGAAATTGGTCGTGTATTCCGTAATGAAGGTGTATCTACTCGTCACAATCCGGAATTTACCATGATTGAATTATATGAAGCATATGCAGACTATAACGATATTATGGAACTTGTTGAAAATATGGTCTCTCATATTGCTAAAGAAGTAACGGGATCTACAACAGTTGCTTATGGTGACGATGAGGTTGATTTAGCGCCAAAATGGACAAGACTTCATATGGTAGATGCAATTAAAGAACATACTGGTGTTGACTTTTGGAAAGAGATGTCAGATGACGAGGCGAAAGCTTTAGCGAAAGAACACGGTGTAGAAATCCAAGATACAATGACTTATGGACATATTGTTAATGAATTTTTCGAACAGAAAGTGGAAGATAAATTAATTCAGCCGACATTTATATATGGTCATCCTGTAGAAATATCTCCTTTGGCTAAGAAGAATAAAGAGGATGAACGTTTCACAGATCGCTTTGAGCTCTTTATTGTGGGACGCGAGCATGCAAATGCATTCTCTGAATTAAATGATCCAATCGATCAAAGAGAGCGATTTGAAGCGCAGGTTAAAGAAAAAGAACAGGGTAATGATGAAGCGCACGAAATGGATGAGGATTTCCTTGAAGCATTAGAGTATGGTATGCCTCCAACTGGTGGTTTAGGAATAGGTATTGATCGACTCGTTATGTTATTAACCAATTCTCCATCTATTCGAGACGTTTTACTTTTCCCTCAAATGCGCAATAAATAGTTATAGGATAGGACCTTGGCGAGCTAATTGGTCGAGGTTCTTTTTTATAGAATATTGTAAGAAAAAAAGCTTCAATTAACTTGTTTAAAAAAACAAAAAAAGTTGTTGACTTTAAATAACGATCCGTGTTATATTTTTAAACGTCGCTGAAAACGACATAACAAAAAAGTCTCTAACATCTATTAAATAACAACATTAAAAAAGCAAAGAAAGTTGTTGACATTATGTTGATGAGATGATAAGATATAAAAGCTGTCGCAAAAAAAGACAGCAACGATTGATCTTTGAAAACTGAACAAAACAACCAGTATGATTTTAAACATGAAACAAGCTAGCTTATAGAAGCGAGCAAGGTCAGATGTTACCGATTAAGAACGCGACGTCCTGT
>NZ_JBQHXU010000020.1:0-26870 GCF_052063305.1 Gracilibacillus sp. HCP3S3_G5_2
CGCTCGTTCCACTAACGTCACTCCGAAGAGATCTGTTAGCTTCCCGCGCTCGACTTGCATGTATTAGGCACGCCGCCAGCGTTCGTCCTGAGCCAAGATCAAACTCTCAATAAAAGACTTGCACATGGATGTGCTGATGTCCGATGTTGCGACAGGATGTCGCGTTCTTAATCGGTAACATCTGATCTTGCTCGCTTCTATAAGCTAGCTTGTTTCATGTTTAAAATCATACTGGTTGTTTTGTTCAGTTTTCAAAGATCAATGTCTTTTGAAGCGACAAATAAATTATAACAAACCGTGATTTACCTGTCAACAACTTTTGAACTCATTTTTAACGAGTCAACTTTTCTTATGATACAGATAATCCACTAAAAAGTCAACACTATCTCACATTTTTTATTATTAAAAAATCACATCAAAATATACATATCATTTTAATACATATTTTAGTTAGGTCTTCCTATTAAGTTGGTAATGATTAACCCCCCTGTTTCCATTAGTAGAAAGGAGGGGGGGCAATTATTCTTTGTATTTTTTCTAAAAACTATCGTACTTAATTGGCTACAATATTCACTAGTTTACCAGGTACAACAATTACTTTTCGAATTGTTTTTCCTTCAATTCGTTCTTTAATTGCTTCGTGTTCTAGCGCTTTTTGTTCGATTTCTTCCTTAGAGGCGTTTTTATCCACCATCATCTTCGCTCGAACTTTGCCCATAATTTGAATAACAACCTCAACTTCGTTTTCCACTAGTTTAGACTCATCATATGACGGCCATTGTTCATATGCTAATGTTTTTTCATGCCCAAGCAACTGCCAGATTTCCTCTGTCAAGTGTGGAGCTACAGGTGATAACAATTTCACCATTCCTTCCACATACACTCTCGGAATTTCCTCCACTTTATATGCCTCATTAATAAATACCATCATTTGTGAAATACCGGTATTAAAACGTAAATCTTCAAAATTCTGTGTTACTACTTTTACTGTTTCGTGATATACTTTCTCCAATTCATCTGACTGTTCAGCTTCTGTTATTTTGGTCGATATTTGATGATCATCTGTTACAAATAATCTCCAGACACGATCCAAGAATCGTCTTGCGCCATCTAAACCATTCGTACTCCATGCAACTGAAGCATCTAATGGACCCATAAACATTTCATATAGCCTTAAGGTATCGGCACCATGGGTCTCAATAATCTCGTCGGGGTTGACTACATTTCCTTTTGATTTACTCATTTTTTCATTGTTTTCACCAAGAATCATCCCTTGGTTAAACAGTTTTTGGAATGGTTCTTTCGTAGGGACCACGCCAATATCATATAAAAATTTGTGCCAGAAACGAGCATATAATAAGTGTAATACCGCATGTTCCGCACCACCAATATAAACGTCAACAGGCAACCATTCTTTTAGTGTATCAAAATCAGCAAGCTTCTCTGGATTGTGTGGATCTACATAGCGCAAGAAATACCAGCAGCTTCCTGCCCATTGCGGCATTGTATTGGTCTCGCGACGTCCCTTCATCCCAGTTACAGGATCTGTTACATTTACCCAATCCTCGATATTGGCAAGAGGAGACTCTCCAGTTCCAGATGGTTTAATTTCAGCGGTTTTTGGTAGAACTAACGGTAATTCCTCTTCAGGAACAGCAGACATCGTACCATCTTCCCAGTGAATAACTGGAATTGGTTCACCCCAATAACGTTGACGACTAAATAACCAATCTCGTAATCGGTAAGTTACTTTACGATTTCCTACGTTATTGTCTTCTAACCATTCAATCGCCTTAGTGATAGCATCTTCTTTGTTTAATCCATTTAAGAAATCAGAATTAATATGTGGTCCATCACCTGTAAAGGCTTCTTTATCTACATTGCCACCTTCTACGACGGGGATGATCTCAAGGTTAAATTTTTTAGCAAACTCATAATCACGCTCATCATGGGCAGGCACTGCCATAATTGCACCAGAACCATATGTCATTAATACATAGTCAGCTACCCAAACAGGGAGTTTCTTTCCATTAATAGGATTAATAGCATAGGCACCAGTAAAAACTCCTGTTTTGTCTTTTGCCAGGTCCGTTCGCTCTAAGTCACTCTTAGTCTTTACATTATCTAAGTATTCTTTCACACTTGCTTCTTGGTCTGCTGATACAATCGTTTCCACTAACGGATGCTCTGGAGCCAACACCGTATAAGTAGCACCAAATAACGTATCTGGTCTTGTTGTAAAAACGGTAAATGATTCATCATGACCGTCAATATTAAAGGTTACCTCCGCACCTTCTGAACGACCAATCCAGTTACGTTGCATATCTTTAATACTTTCTGGCCAATCCAATTCATCTAAATCTTCCAATAAGCGATCGGCGTATGCAGTAATCTTCAACATCCATTGCTTCATCGGTTTTCGTTCAACCGGATGTCCACCACGCTCACTTTTTCCATCAACCACTTCTTCATTAGCAAGTACAGTACCCAATGCTGGACACCAGTTGACTGGCACTTCATCGATGTAGGCCAATCCTTTTTCATATAATTTCAAGAAAATCCATTGGGTCCATTTATAGTAATTCGGGTCAGTTGTATTTACTTCGCGATCCCAGTCATATGAGAACCCCAACTCTTGAATTTGCCTGCGGAAGGTATTGATATTTTTCTCTGTAAAATCAGCTGGATCATTTCCTGTATCTAATGCATATTGTTCTGCCGGAAGTCCAAAGGCATCCCATCCAATTGGATGTAACACTTCATATCCTTGCATTCGTTTCATTCTTGATAAAATATCTGTCGCTGTGTAACCTTCGGGGTGTCCAACGTGTAAACCTGCACCCGATGGATAAGGAAACATATCTAATGCATAAAATTTATCCTTATTAGACCCCGTATTCGTTGCGAAAGTTTTATTTTCAATCCAATAATTCCGCCATTTTTCTTCAATTTTCTTATGATCAAATGACATATCTTACTTCCTCCTTCAAACCATTATACAAACAGCAAACATATGTTCTTAAATGCAAAAAAATCCCTCCTATCCCATAATGGGACGAGAGAGATTCCCGCGGTACCACCCAACATTAGTGTTAAGATTATATATACCTTCAACACTCACTTAATGTCCTTAACGCGGACAACGACAAAAGCTACTATCCTTGTTCACTTTTGTAACATCTGAGGCGAGTTCGTAACAGGGTTAGGGATGACTTGCACCGACCGCCATCTCTCTTAGCCTGATCCTATTACTACTATTCCTCTTCATCGTCATTTATATGATCTGCTGTACATAATCTGTTTTACTTTCTGATAGTTTAATGAAATGTCTGAATTTTGTCAAGGTGTGTCTAGATTGCCAATAATAGCCCCTAACCTTCTTATAACCTTCTTAGCAACCCGATTCTTAATACATTTGTAGATGGTGGTTGTCGAAGAGTAGAGTATTTATAAGAAGGAATGGAAATAAAGTTACTTCACAGACTTTAGATGTTGAAAAAAAAGGGTGGGACAAAACCGTTGTCAACAAGGAAAAATCCGAACATTCATAGTTGTTCGGATCCCTCCTTCCCCACAATTTGTTTTGTATAGCTTCTTTACGCTTTTTGTTTTTTGTCTTTTTTTATTTGTTTACTTCTTAGCTGTCCACAAGCGGCATCAATATCTGTGCCATGTTCTACTCGGACACCACAATTGATACCATTTTCTAATAACACTTGATAGAAGTCTAAAATCGCTTTTTTCTCACTTCTGTCATATTGGTTATGCTCATCAACAGGATTGTACGGTATTAAATTCACATAAGATAAATGCCGTTTGTCTTTTAATAATGTTACTAACTGCTCTGCTTCTTTTTTATGATCATTTACGTCTCTTAACAAGATATATTCAAATGTAATTCTGCGATTGGTTTTTTCTAAATAATAATCTATTGCCGGCATTAATTTTTCCAATGGAAAAGCTTTATTAATTTTCATGATCTTTGTCCGCAGCTCATTATTAGGTGCATGTAATGAGAGTGCTAGGTTTACTTGTAAATTCTCATTAGCAAAATCATAAATTCGCTTTGCCAACCCACTCGTTGAGACAGTAATGTGACGCGCTCCAATCGAAAGTCCATTTTGGTCGTTTACAATCCTTAAAAAATCCATTGTATTATCATAGTTGTCAAAAGGCTCACCAATACCCATTACAACAATATGACTAACGCGCTCTTCTTTACCTTTAGTATCCAGGTGTTTTTGAACCTTCATAATTTGCTCAACGATTTCACCTGAAGATAAATCACGGTTCTTCGTTAATAAACCACTCGCACAAAACGAACAACCAATGTTACAACCAACTTGTGTTGTTACGCATACGGAATAGCCATAAGGAAATTTCATTAGAACCGTTTCAATTAAATTCCCATCCGCTAATTTAAATAGAAATTTAATTGTCCCATCCTTTGATTCCTGCTTAATTTCCTGCTTAAGTGTCCCTAAATGAAAATTCTCTTCTAGTAATAGCTGGCAATCCTTATTTAAATTATACATTTCTTGAAATGTATTGACTCTTTTTTTGTATAGCCAATCCCAAATTTGTTTAGCTCGAAATTTCTTTTGACCATGCTCTACTAACCATTGTTGCAATTGATTAAATGTTAATGAATAAACGGAGCTTTTCATCAGAATCCCTCATTTCCATAATCGCTCTTTTTTTCCATCACTACATCATACTAAATATCCTTCACAATAACAAGTTCATTTGATCTTATTATAATCAAGGTTTTCAGCAATAAAATATAGTAAAAACATGAATATGAATTTTTTTTGAACATTGACTTGCATTTTGATTTTTATCTTGCTATAATTGCATTAGCTATTTTGTTCGATGACACCTTCAAGTATCGTAACGTAAAGTTTTCGTTTTGAGGCAAGAGCAAGAATAGTAATACAATTGTGTGAACGGTTCACACTAGGAGGAAAAGAAATATGGTACAAGGTACAGTAAAATGGTTTAACGCAGACAAAGGTTTTGGATTTATCGAAGTAGAAGGACAAGACGATGTATTCGTACACTTCTCTGCTATCCAAGGCGAAGGCTTTAAAACACTTGAAGAAGGTCAAAGCGTAACTTTCGATATCGAAGAAGGTAACCGTGGACCACAAGCAGCTAACGTAGTTAAAAACTAATTTAGCGCTTAACTGTAAAAACGCTTATGCTATATAGCATAAGCGTTTTTTTATCCATTTTATTGGAATGCGTCAGCTTTTTTAGGAAATTAACTCTTTTAAGACAACAACATGATTGTAACATTGCTCTTTAGCAGCAAATACTAAAGTAATGTGATGCTCATACTTTTCGTAATAAGTACGTAATTGATCTAACGCTTGCTTTTTTTCTAAATCGTGTTCTATTTCTTGTACATATAGTTGCTTAAATTGCTCAAATTTAATTGGATCGTGATTAAACCATTTTCTTAACTTTGGAGAAGGGCCAATTTCTTTTAGCCAGACATCTACCTGTGCCCTTTCTTTTGAAACGCCTCGTGGCCAAATACGATCCACAAGAATGCGGAAACCATCTTCTTCTCTTACTTCATCATATACACGTTTCAACTGCATAAACATTTACTCCCTTAAGCAAATTAGTAGACCTTTCCTATGTTTAAGCGTATCATTCTTTACATGTTTAAGTAAAACAAGGAGTGATTCCATGGGAAATATATATGCCAATGTTAAATTTTCCATTTTAGATTTAGCGCCTGTGTTACATGGATACGATCCTTCGTTATCCTTTAAAAATAGCGCCGACTTAGCACAGCATGTAGAAAAATTAGGATTTCATCGCTACTGGTTAGCAGAACACCATAATATGCCTGGAATTGCCAGTTCCGCTACTTCAATCGTTATCAACCATATTGCCAGTCACACAGAAAAAATACGGGTAGGAGCCGGAGGAATTATGCTTCCAAATCATGCTCCATTAGTTATTGCAGAGCAGTTTGGTACATTAGAAGCATTACATCCAGGCAGAATAGATTTAGGATTAGGTCGTGCACCAGGTAGTGATCAAGCAACTGCTTTTGCTTTAAGACGAACTCTAAACAGTAGTCCAGAAGATTTTCCTAGTCAAGTAGAAGAATTGGAATCTTATTTTACAGGTACAGCAAGAGTAAAAGCAGTTCCTGGAAAAGATGCAAATGTACCAATATGGCTACTTGGATCAAGTGATTTCAGTGCTCGCCTTGCAGCAGAAAAAGGCTTACCTTTTGCATTTGCAAGCCACTTTTCACCGGATTATACTATGCCAGCATTACGATTATATCGAGATCGCTTTCGCCCGTCAGCCAACTTAGAGAAGCCACATGCAATGGTCGGTGTCAATATCTATGCAGCAGAGACGACAGAAAAAGCAAAATGGTTAGCTACTTCTCAGCAACAGCAATTTTTGTCAATGGTGCGAGGAGAACCTTCTCAACTAATGCCTCCGATTGATGATATTGACCAAGTGTGGTCGGTCTATGAAAAAGCGTCCGTTGAAAAAAACGTCAATAGCAAAACAACGATTATTGGTGATAAAGATGCAGTAAGAGAAAAATTAGCGGCGTTTATCGAAGAAACTGCAGCTGATGAAGTAATAATAAATTCACAAATATACGATCATGAAGAACGGAAAAACTCTTATCAAATCGTATCTGAAATTGTGAATAGTTAGTGATTATACTCCACACCTTTCACTTACTGAATGATGTGGAGTATTTTTCATGTAGGAATTTTGCTATTTTTAAACAAATCTTTTCGTTTAGCTATAAGATTTGTTGATTATCCCAGGTTATCAAACAAATTCAGGTTCTCCACCAAGGGATTTGTTGATTATCTACCATGTTTACTTCTTAATCGGTAACCATGCTAGCACTTCCTTGATCTTTTCATCCCAGTATCCCCACTCATGTGTTCCTGCTGAAAAGGTGTGTACTAGAGGGAGGCTGTTCTTTTCAGCAAATTGATAAAACTTCTGATTATCCTCCCATAAGAAATCTTCCGTACCACATGCCTGGAATAATTGTGGCAATTCTTTTCCACTAGTTAGCAATTTCTCAACTAAAGCAAACAAATCATCCTCTGAACCATGCAAATCTTGTTCCCCATAAACATGGTAAAGTGCATTTGCGACGGGATCTCCTTCTTCACGAGTTTTTTCAGCATGTGTAGCAATATCTAGTACACCTGATAAACTGGCAGCTGCAGCAAATTGTTCAGGCTTGCGTAGAGCCCATTTAAAAGCGCCATAGCCTCCTATAGATAATCCTGCTACAAAATTATCTCTTCTATTTGAGGATAATGGAAAAAAGGAACGAGCAATTCTAGGCAATTCCTCTGAAATAAAAGTCCAATAATTTTTTCCATACTGCATATCTGCGTAAAAACTATGATCAACTTGTGGCATGATGACCGCAATTCCATATTCAGCAGCATACCTTTCAATGGATGTGCGTCTTGTCCAAATAGTATGATCATCACTAAAACCATGCAACAAATACAAAACCGGAAATTTTCCTTCTGAACGGTTATTTTTCAGCCCAATTTGTGACGATGTTTCTTCAGGTAAAATCACTGTCATAGATGTACTTACTGTTAATACCTCAGAGAAAAAATCACATTTTATTAATGCCATAAAGTCCCTCCTACATTGATTGCTCCATATACGACATTTCGAATTCTTGGCTGATGATAAAACTCAAAGTTTGGTAACATTTGTTGCATATAAACAGCTGATAGTTGTTCTACCGGGTCGATTAATACATATGTACCCGCTAAACCTGACCAACCAAATTCTCCTATCGAACTGTTACTTCCGCCTTTTGTCTGGTCGATCATGACTCTAACACCTAAGCCGTAACCATACCCATTTTCATAATTCCAACCCAACTCTGGAAGTAACTCCTCTGGCAAATGATTTTGCGCCATTAATTGAATCGTATGCTTGCTTATGATCGAAATATTATCCATTGTGCCACCTAATGCTAAGCAATGGGCAAATTTTTGGTAGTCTGACAATGTTGAATGTAGGCCAGCACCACCACTTTCAAAAGCTGCAATCGGTTCAGCACTACTATCTAATCTTTTATTCCTTACTAATTCACCCGTTTCTTGACGATCATATAATGTTGCTAGCCGATGTTTCTTAGCTACAGGAACCTTAAAAAAAGTATCTTGCATACCTAGCGGTTGAAATATATGTTCAGCTAAGTACTCACCAAATGACTTGCCACTAACTTCTTCAATCAGTGCTCCTAGTACATCGTGACTAAGTCCATATTTCCAATGAGTACCAGGATGAAACTCTAATGGATTTTCACTTAATTTTTTTGACAACAATCGAAGTTTTGATATGTTACCGGATTGTTCTTGATCTCGGACCTCTGCCATTACTTGCCTTGTTAATCTTTCTACTTCCGTCTGTTCACCACCATATGTCAAGCCAGAAGTCATCGTGAACAAATCTTTAATGGTAATTTCTCGTTTCGCATTAACAAGTTGCCTATTTTCTAAAACTTGCATGTCCTTAAATTCTGGCAAATAACCTGACAAAGGATCAGTTAGCAAAATCTTTCCACGCTCAAGTAGTTGTAATCCTGCTACACAAGTTACAACCTTTGACATGGAATAGATACGATAAATCGTATTGTCATTTATAAATTTTTGCTTATCTAAATCTGCATAACCCATATAATTTTCATAGATTGATTGATTTTCTTTCACTACTGATAGCGCTACTCCTGCTGGCCCATTATTAATAAAGTCCTTTAATAAATCATCTAGTCGATTCTTTAACATAACCTTCCCCTCCTAAATTGTTATCGCTTTCTTTATTTTACCACAATAGATTGTCATTTGCTTTTTCTTACATGGTTGTTAATTTCTGATACAATGGAATAAGATTAGAGCAAAGGACGGTCACTTATGCCAAATAAAATGACAAAGCGCCCTCTCGTACTTGCTTCCCTTGTACTTTCTATGTTTATGGCAGCAGTTGAAGGAACCATTGTTGCGACTGCCATGCCTAATATTGTAGCCGATTTGGGCGGTTTTTCCTTGTATAGCTGGGTATTTTCAAGTTTTTTATTAATGCAAGCAGTAACAACGATGATATATGGAAAACTAGCTGACCTCTTTGGTAGAAAACCAATATTTATTATTGGGGTTATTATCTTTTTAGTTGGGTCAATTTTTTGTGGGCTTGCACCAACTATGGGAGCACTAATCGTATTTCGTCTGATACAGGGACTTGGAGCAGGTGCAATCCAACCGATTGTTACAACCATTGTAGGTGATTTGTATACCGTAAAAGAAAGAGCAAAAGTCCAAGGTTACTTAGCTAGTGTATGGGGGATCTCATCTGTTATCGGCCCTTTACTTGGAGGAATTATTGTTCAATTTATCGATTGGGCTTGGATTTTTTGGATGAATATACCGATTGGCATAATCGGACTAATAGGCGTCATTCTGTTTTTCCATGAAGAGGTAAATACAGAGAAGAAACACATAGATTATCTAGGATCAAGTTTGTTTTTTATTGCGATCTCCTGTCTGATTATTGTTTTTGTTCAAGCTGGAACAAACTGGAGTTGGATATCTTTTGAAGCCATTGGTTTATTACTCACTTTCCTAGTTTGTATGATCCTCTTTCTATGGCAAGAAAAAAAGACCTCCACACCAATGATGCCTCTATCGTTATGGAAAAATAAATTAATTGTCATTGCCAATGTTGCAACATTACTTTCTGGGATGATCACGCTTGGGCTTTCAAGCTTTTTGCCTACCTATGTCCAAGGAGTTATGGGAGAATCCGCTATTGTTGCAGGGTTTACTTTGAGTACTCTATCTATTGGCTGGCCAATTTCTGCCACCCTTGCAGGACATCTTGTCTTAAGGATAGGATTTCGTTCAACAGCTTTTGCAGGAGGGTTTGCATTATTACTAGGTACTTTTTTATTCTTTCTATTAGATGCAGATAAGGGACCAGTCTATGCCGGAATCAGCTCATTCGTAGTGGGGATCGGGATGGGGCTTTCCTCAACAACTTTTATTGTTTCGATCCAAAATACTGTCTCCTGGCGTGAACGGGGAGTCGCAACATCACTTAATATGTTTATGCGGATTATTGGAAGTGCAGTGGGTGCAGCACTTCTTGGTGGCATATTAAATATGCAATTAAATCATTACTACCAGCAAAAAGGAGAAGATTTAGAACCAACTAGTACAGACATGTTACTGGATGAAGGAATGCGCGAATCAATTGCTCCTGAAACATTAGCATCAATGCAGGATGGCCTAACCTATGCCTTGCATACTGTTTATACTGGATTATTTGTGATTGGAACCTTAACATTTGTTATTTTATGTTTTTTTCCAAAAGTAACGCTTGATAAAACAAAGTAGAAATGGAATTTACTAAAGGCAACGAGAATGTTCTTGCTCTTTAGCTGGTCACTTAGATGCCTTTATGTTAGTACGCTGTCATGGGGAATGAAATGTGTCACTTAGCTTGCATATTAAAAAGTCTGAAATACACCCGGACATTCTGATTCTAATGGATTGTAAAAGCAATGGCTTTGATAACGTCCTGCATTCCATTGACCAAACCATTGTGCTGGACAATTCCCTGCTGGCATAAAGAACCATAATGCATTGCTAGCGGGATGAGTACGTTCTCCATTGATTGCTCTTCTTGCTAATCGTATTTCTTGTTCCCTTGCTCTTTGATAAAAATATCCCTTTTGAGTTGCTTCAAATCCTCCGGGACTTTGAAAAACCATTCGATTAATTGAATTAATATCTTTAAAATCTAAACAACGTGCTCTCACTCGGTTAACCCCTACATTACCAACCATTAACATACCAAGCTGTCCATCACCTTCTGCTTCAGCTCTCATCAGTCGAGCTAATAGTCTAACATCTGCATCATTTGCTTTTATTACAGCCATACTAATACCTCCTTTATTCTCTTTATATTCAACGATAAAAAAAAGATGAATGTCCAAAGATAATCACGATATGAAAACCCTTTCATAATATGATATAATTATTAAGGAGGTGCTTTTGATATGAAACTTCGTAACTTTATTCTACACAACGATATCTTATTAATTCATGCTGATATTAATGATAATGACTATATTTTTACTGTCAAGTGGAGAACCCCTGAAAACAAAAAAGGTGGAGAATGGGAACTGAAATCCTATCTTAACAATTCTAATGGTAAAAAGGATTTATCAGATAAACAACTTCAACAATTTATAAACTGGATCAATCCTCAATGGGACTGGGAAAAAGATCAAGTACAATTAATGAAGGCCATTAAAAATGACTAGTTTTATAACTAGTCATTTTTTCTTTAGGTCAAAGCTTCAGTTGACTCCTTATACCAATTAATCTGCTTCTGAAGACGAACAACTTCTCCAATGACGATTAAAGAAGGATTGCTGATTTCATGTAACCTATCTGTAATTGTTTCTAAGTCAGCAACAATTGTTTTTTGGTGTGGGAGTGTGCCCCAATGGATGATAGATACTGGAGTTGTTTCACTTAATCCCGCCTTCCTTAACTTTTCGCAAATAACCGGAAACTTCTTGATTCCCATATAAAAACATAACGTATCCGCTCCGTTGGCAATATGACGCCATTGTTCATCAGTTTTAGTTTCTGGATTAGATCCATTAATGAAACTTACCGATCCACTCACATGACGGTGCGTAAGCGGGATCCCTGCATAGGCGGCAGCACTTATTCCAGAGGTGATGCCTGGTACCACTTCGTACGCTATCTTGTTCTGTTCAAGATGCAGCGCTTCTTCCCCACCTCTACCGAAAATAAATGGATCTCCACCCTTTAATCGTGTTACAACCTTCCCTTCTTGTGCATAATATACAAGTTGATCATTAATCTTCTCTTGAATCACTCCATGCTTTCGAGGTTGTTTGCCACAGAAGATCAATTCAGCTCCTTCTTTGACATTATCCAGTAAAGATGGATTCACTAATCTGTCGTACAGGATGACATCTGCTTCTTGTATTGCCCGTAGTCCTTTCACTGTTATTAATTCTTCATCTCCTGGTCCTGCTCCCACTAAATACACTTTCCCCATGTTGATCCCATCCTTTTTCTGTAATCGCTTTTGCTGGTTTTTCTCGTAATCCCACTAATATATAAGTGGCTAAAATAGTTAATGTTAATAATACAACTTGATCATATTTTTGTTTTACCATTACCTCTGTCAGTGCAAATGCAATAACTAATGATACAATAGGTGATGTAACCCATACTTTCGCTATTTGGTGTATTATTTTTTGTTTCCAGACATTTTTTAACTGGTTGCTTGCATTAATCCCGACTATCGCTGACGTTGTAACTTGTGTCATTGGTATCGGTATTCCTAATAACGAAGCCCCTAGCACCAATCCCCCAGTAGCACCAGAAATCACAATACCATTACCTAAAGAAAGTGATGTAATTTTTTTTGCATTCGTTTCTAACACACGCCCACCAAAGAAAATACTACCGGCAGCTACCACTAGAGCCATTAATGGTAATCCCCATTCCATCGAAAGGATATCTGCACCAACTAATGGACCTAAAGCATTTGCGACGTTGTTCATACCAGCTGCTATAGCTTCAAGTATACCAGTTAATAATAATAATAATGTTAACAGTTTTAAAGGAGGTCGATAGCTAACCTTTCGTAAAAGTGCTTTGCGTGCTTTTTCAAATATTAGGGTAATCATAAAGGCTGCAATAGGTACAATGAGCCAAAAAGAGACTATTATCAATATATTATGGACATGTAATTGTTGATAACTTAATCCTACTCCAATTATTGCGCCCACGGTGACTTCACTAGTAGACAAAGGAATTCCGATATAGTTAGTGACTAATAATGTAACACCCGAAACTAATAAAATAATACAGGCAACCTTAATGTCAAAGATTTCCTCAGCGATAATACCTTTCCCTAAAGTATTGGTAACATGTTGTCCACCAAGGACTGCACCAGTAAGTGCACCTAATCCAGCAATAATCAAGGCATACTTACGTCGCCTGATTACTTTAGTACCATACGTAATACTCATGCTAGCTGCTGATCCACTTGCACCAATGTTAAATGCAAAGAGACAAGCAGCTAAAATAGCAACGATAACTAACATTCAGATCCCAACTTTCTCCTCTATAATCCTATCACTCCATTACTTATATACCAATAGGAAAACTCGGATTAATGTAATAAAAATGCAGACACTCGCATGGAAGTTTGCGACTGCACTCGAAGTTACATATTCCTGGCCAGTATTTCTTATTTATATAAACACAGAAAACTCCTACTTGACGATGAAGTAGGAGTTTGCCTCTTATCTGCCAAGAAAAACCTGCTGGATGTAGCACAGTACTTTTCAGCCTGTTGCTGAGAATTCACAGGGCCAGGTCCCTCCTTCTCTCTTGATAAGACAATATTATATTTTCATTTTTTTCCAAATTTTAATGTTGTACATAATATAAGTCATTCCTGCATAATTGTCAATAGATTCCAAATAATTATTTTTTAACATTTAACCTTGTAATTATTTCCTTTTTATTATATGATGATTGTATTAAATTTCCATATAAATTAAATATCTTATCAAGAGAGGTTTAGGGACTGGCCCGATGACACCTCAGCAACCAGCAATATGCATTGTATGGTGCTAAATCCAGAAGGTACATTACCGAAGATAAGAGAATGCAACCTTAATCAAAGGGGTCTTCTACTTATCGAAGGCCTCTTTTTCATTAGAAAAAAAGATAAACAGAAATCTCCGAGCTCTGAGTGCCGAAACTAGATGGCTTCCCTATTTAGCTTTGCAAATTGATAAAATGGTAGCCTTATACCTTACTATGTTTCAACTGAGGCACTCTATGCTTTTTACGAAAGGATGTTGCTAAATGAAAAATATTGAAACGATCCTTGCACAAATAGGAAACCGTAAAGATCAGCGTACTGGTGCAGTAGAAGCACCCATTTATTTCTCAACAGCGTACCAACACACTTCACTCGGACAATCAACTGGTTACGATTATACTCGAACTGCAAATCCGACGCGTGAAATTGTCGAAGAGGCAATTGCAACTTTAGAAAGAGGTGTAAAAGGATTTGCATGCTCATCAGGGATGGCTGCCATTCAGTTAGTTTTCTCCTTATTCAAACAAGGCGACGAAATTATCGTATCCGAAGACATTTATGGAGGAAGCTATCGATTATTTCAGCATTTTCAAGCGTCTTATAACATTAAACCAGTATATGCCAATCCAAAAGAAATGGAACAACATATAAACGAAAATACAAAGGCTATTTTCATCGAAACTCCAACTAATCCACTATTAATGGAAATAAATATTGAGAATTTAGCCACACTTGCCAAAAAACATCAGCTGCTGCTAATCGTGGACAATACTTTTTACACACCATATTTACAGCAGCCTTTAACACAAGGTGCAGATATTGTCATTCATTCTGCTACCAAATATCTAGGAGGACATAATGATGTACTGGCAGGCCTTGTCATTGTAAAAGATGCAAACTTAGGTGATCAATTAACCTATCTTCATAATGCCATAGGGGCTGTATTATCACCCATGGATTCGATGCTCTTAATAAGAGGTATGAAAACATTGTCACTTCGTTTAGCACAACAGCAGCAAAATGCTCAACAGTTAGCCGTTTTTTTAAAAGAATTACCACAGGTAGACGAAGTTCTTTATCCTGGAAAAGGTGCGATGATCAGTTTTCGTGTAGTAAATAATACTTTAATTTCTCCCTTTTTGGAACAGTTGCAAGTAATTTCGTTTGCCGAAAGTCTTGGAGGAGTAGAGAGTTTTATCACTTATCCAACTACACAAACGCATGCTGATATTCCGGAGGAAGAGCGGAACAAACGTGGAATTAGTGATACATTGCTACGTTTTTCTGTTGGAATTGAGAATGTAGATGATTTAAAACGCGACATAACACAAGCATTAGGGGGAGAATAAAATGAAACAGTCAAAAGAAACAACACTTTCACATGGTGGCAATCAACAAGGCTTTCATGAAAAACATACCGGAGCTGTGAATCCACCCATTTACGTATCCTCTACTTATCACCAACAACACTTTAATAAATTGGGTGATTATGATTATAGTCGGTCAGGTAATCCGACACGTGATCAATTAGAAACTATTATCGCCAAATTAGAAAACGGAACAGATGGATTTGCATTCTCATCAGGGATGGCAGCAATATCCTCTGCTTTTATGCTGTTAGAGGCAGGAGATCATATTATCATTTCGAAGGATGTCTATGGTGGTACGTTTCGATTCGTTACCCAATTATTAACGCAATTCTCGATTGGACATACGTTTGTGGATATGACAAATCCTGAAGAAATAGAAAAAGCTATTCAACCAAATACCAAAGTGATTTACATAGAAACTCCGGCAAATCCTTTATTACAAATTACCGATATTAATAAAGTTGTTCAGCTAGCAAGAGAGTATAATTGTTTAACTTATTTAGATAATACATTTATGACTCCATTGCATCAACAGCCATTAGATCTCGGTGTTGACATCGTGTTGCACAGTGCTACTAAATTTTTATCAGGACATAGCGATATTGTTGCAGGGTTAGCCGTTACAAAGAATGAGGAGCTTGCTGCTAAACTGAAATTCGTCCAAAACACGTTTGGTGCTATTCTAGGTGCAAAAGATTGTTATCAATTAATACAAGGAATGAAAACATTAGAGCCGAGATTTTCCAAAAGTGTGTCATCAGCAAGGATGCTAGCAGAATTTTTCCATTCTCATGATGAAATTGAACATGTCTATTATCCAGGCTTGGATCACCATCCTGGTGCACCGATACATGCCAAGCAATCTACCAGTCCAGGAGCTGTATTATCTTTTCTGTTAAAAGATAGTGTCGATCCCCACCACTTCGTCGATCAATTATCGATTCCTGTGTTTGCCGTAAGCTTGGGTGCCGTTGAATCGATTTTATCTCATCCAGCTACAATGTCACATGCGGCAATGCCGATGAAGGAAAGAGAAGCTAGAGGGATAAGTGAACGTCTTTTCCGTTTATCTGTCGGGATTGAAAATACAGAAGACCTGATCGAAGACTTTAAAAATGCCTTATCAGTAAAAACAGGCGTATGGTAGAAAAACTGTCTATTTCATGATAATTCAGCGAACAAGTGATATCTTTCTTCCACTCTTACACAAGAATGGAAGAAAGGCACTTCGCAGTTTTTCGAGGTTCTTTTACAAGAAACTTACTATCCGCTGACATCGGGGATAAAAATTATCTATACTTTTATGTTTTTTACCTGTTAGTTTGTTAAAGCTAACAAAGCTATTTCCACTGCTTTATCCATTGCATTTTTCATCTGATCAGTGTGAGGATTATAGTCTTTTGATAAATCAGCATCAGCATATCCATCAATAGCAACAATAGCTCCTGCTTTTACATCACGAATACTAGCAATCGTGTACAAAGCAGCAATTTCCATTTCGACAGCTACTACTCCTGCTGCTTGATATTGCTGATGTGGAAATGGGGTAACCCCTTGATAAAAAACATCCAATGTTAATGTAATACCAGAAAACGTAGGGAAATTTATTTTTTCTGCTACTGCTAATAGATTGTTGGTAACCGATAAATCCGCTACTGCAGGGAAGCCCGATGGCACAATCTGACTGGTCAAACCATCTGTTCTTACTGCAGCTGTACTAATAACCAGACTACCCGGTTCTACTTGTTGTTGATAAGAGCCTGCAGTACCAACTCTGATCAGTTCTTCTACGCCACCTTGAATCAATTGTTCAAAACAAACAGCTGCTCCTGATGAGCCTACTCCATGGCTAACAACAGCAATATATTGTTTTTTATAATACCCAACATACGTATAATACTCACGATTCTTGCTTAAAAGCTGGTGGTTATCTAATGATGCAGCAATTAAAGCAGCACGATCAGGGTCACCACACACAATTGCTTTTTTGGGTAATTGATCGGATTCTACTTTTAAATTAGGTAAATACATCAATCATACTCCTTCTTTTGCCATTCATCTTCTGGCATATAAGCATCTTCAACAGAAAAACGTTGTTCTTTAAACGGATCTCCATAGTTATGAAAATCATTCCGCTCCCAGAATCCTTCTCGATCTTCTTCCATAAATTCGATTCCACGGATCCATTTTACACTTTTCCAGAAATATAAATGCGGTACAATTAAGCGAAATGGAAAACCATGTTGCGGAGTCAATGGCTGGCCTTCATAGCTATGAGCAATTAAAATATCATCTTTTAATAAATCCTCTAGCGGCATATTACTTTCATAGTCATAATCACCGTACACCATTACATGTTTTGCGTTCTTTTTTACACCAATTTCTTTTAAAAAGTCAGTAAACTTAACACCAGTGAAATTATTATCAAATTTAGACCATCTCGTTACACAATGAATATCACGAACGATTGTTGTTTGTGGTAATTTCATCAGTTCATCATAACTAAATACTCTTTCTTCCTCTACCTCGCCAAATACTCTTAATGACCACTTTTTGATATCATACTCGGGTACTTCTCCTTCATGAAGTATCGGAAATTTTTTAGTTAATGTCTGACCAGGTGGTAAGCGGTCTCCGTATTTCTCATTGCGAGGTGGTACTTTAGCTTTTTTTAATCGATCTGCTTTTTTCACTGTGATCCCTCCTGTAATTATCTTAAACTACTTTGACTATTCTTTAAATCACTCAGTTGGCTTCTGTCTTTAAAAACGAACATTGCTAAAATAGTAATGACATATGGGAGCATTAAAGTAAAGTTGGTTGGAATATTTAAACCTTGTAATCGAATACTAATAGCCTCCGTAAATCCAAATAAACCACTTGATAAGAATACACCGATTGGATTAGACTGACCTAACATCGTTGCTACCAATGCAATGAAGCCGCGACCACCTGTCATATTCTCACTAAACATTGTCACTTGGCCAAGTGATAACTGAACTCCTGCCAACGCACATAAAATACCCGAAATAATAATAGCTTGATATTGAATAGTTTTAATTTTGATGCCTTGACTTTTGGCTGCTATCGGGTTAATACCTACGGCATCGTAATGAGAACCTAAAATACTTTTCTTTAAAAAGATATACATGCCAATCGTTGCAGCAAAGCCAATATAAACGACAGGTGTCTGACCTGAAAGTAGATTTCCTACAACAGGAATATCCTCTATAACTGGAATTCTCCAAGTAGGTAATCCGCTCATTTCATTATTGTAATAGGCACCTTGCACATCAAATATGGTTCTAAGTGCAAAGGTGGTCACGCCTATCGCAAGAAAGTTAAGCGCTATACCGGTAACAATCATATTTGCTTGTAAATGAATGACCATGTAACCAAACAATAAAGAAAATAACACCGTACCAATAATGGCAATCAATAAAGAAATCCAAATATTATTGGTAAACACATTAGCTGCTACTCCGATAAATGCCGCCATTAGCATTAATCCATCAAGTCCAACATTAAAAATTCCAACCCTAGCACAAATCGCTCCACCTAAGCCAGCTAATAAAAGAGGGGCCATCATTCGAATAGTCGAATTGATTAATGACAAATCAAATAAATTCTCCATCTATTTCTTCCCCTCTTTCTTTTTTGATTTAACAAACGCAAAAGTAAACTTAGCAGAAATAAATAATATTAAAACAGCTTGAATAATATCAGAAATCGCGTTAGGGACATCTGTATTTCGTTCCACTCCTAGTGACCCTGTATCTAAGGCCGCTAGGAAAATAGCTATTATCGATGTACCGATTGGATTCGAATTGGCTAATAATGCTGCCATTAATCCCGTCCAGGCAAACTGTGGTGTTGTTAATGCACCTTCGATAAAACGATAATGCATCCCCATCACTTCTACACTTCCACCAAGCCCTGCCAACATTCCGCTGATAAGCATACTAATAAACATTACTTTTTTACGGTTAATACCGCCGTATTGAGCAAAGAAAACGTTTTGACCTAGCATTCTTACTTCATAACCAAATGTGGTACGCTTTATCACAAACGCAAGTAAAATCGTTAACAGAATCGCGACAACAAAGCCATAATGAACGTTCATTCCTTCGAATAATTTAGGTAATCGACTTGATTCCTCTACCATAACAGACTGTGGAACCCCACCAGCACTGGAAGTATCCCGGAAAGGCTCACTAACTAAGTATCCTGCAAAAAGGACTGCAATATAGTTGAGCAATAAAGTAGAAATTAAGAGATTAATATGAAATCTTTGCTCCATCCATCCCGCAAAAAAAGATAATAACCCAGCTACTAGCATACCGGCTCCAATTGCTATCACCATGTTAAGAAAACCTTGAAACGGCAGATAGACAGTAACAATTGCAGTTGTAACTGCTCCCATTACAAGCTGGCCTTCTGCACCTAAATTAAAAAAACCAGCACGGAAAGCAAATGCTACCCCTAAACCTGCTAATATAATCGGAATTGCCCGTTCCAGTGTGTTGGATAAAAAGTAAAGACTACCGAATGCTCCTTTCCACATTTCATGATACGTTGTAATGATCGATTCGCCAGCTAAGATAATGGCAATCGTTCCAACTGCTAGTCCGACAAAAATTGCGAATAGTGGCTGCATAATACCGGACATATGCATTTTTATCTTATTCATATGTTCCACCTGCCATCAGTAAGCTTAGCTTCTCTTCACTTACGTTTTCTCTGTTGAATTCTCCTACTATTTTGCCTTCAAACATAACGAAGACACGATCGGCTAGTGTTAATATTTCGGATAATTCAGAAGAAATAAGTAATACTGCATCACCATTATTACGTTTATCCATTATTTGTTCATGAATAAATTCCATCGCACCAATATCAACACCTCTAGTTGGTTCAGCTGCCAATAAAAAAGGTGCACCTTTTTGAATTTCTCGTGCGGCTATCAACTTTTGCAGATTCCCTCCAGATAAGTATTGTGCACTCATGTCAATAGAGGATGCCTTTACATTGAATCGCTTTAAACTATTCGCAACATACGTCCGAATATGTCCTAGGTTTAAAACTCCCTTATGCTGGAAAGGTTTCTTCCGGAAATCCGTCATGATCATATTATCTACTAAACTAGCAGTCTTAGCGGCTCCCCATAAATAACGATCCTCTGGTATATGAGAAAGTCCTGCCTCTCTGATATCTCTTACTGAACGATTTGCCATTTCTTGACCATTCAAACGAATCGAGCCCTCAGAAATCTTCAGAAGTCCACTTATGGCTTGTATTAATTCGGATTGTCCATTTCCGGATACACCTGCAATTCCTACTATCTCACTCTGATGAACCTTAAAAGAGATGTCAGTTAACAAAGATTTATCCTCTGACTCTCTAACATGAAGATTTTGCACATCCAATACCGCGTTACCAATGGTTCTTTCAGGTAATGCTTTTTTCTTTAACTCTCTACCAACCATTAATCGCGACAACTCTTCTGTATCTGTTTCTTCTTTTTTCAATGTTCCCGTTACTCTTCCATCGCGTAATACAGTTACACGATCTGCAACATCCATCACTTCCTTTAATTTGTGTGTAATCAAGATAATACTCTTGCCCATTTTCACTAATTCTCGTAAACTATTTAATAAATCTTTTACTTCTAATGGTGTTAAAACAGCGGTAGGCTCATCTAAAATGATAATATCTGCCCCTTGATACAAAACTTTCAAAATTTCTACACGTTGTTGAATCCCGACAGGAGCATCAGCTATTTTTTGTGCAGGATTAATTTGCATGCCAAATTTCTTTGCTAACTGATCGACCTCTTCTACAGCTTTTTGGCGATCATATCGCCAACTCTTTCTTGGTTCATGATGAAATACAACATTCTCTGCAATTGTAAATGGAGGAAAAAGCATAAAATGTTGATGTACCATACCAATTCCTAATGCAATTGCGTCATTTGGACTTGCAATAGTTTGTCTTTTACCATGCACAAATATCTCACCACAAGTAGGCTCCTCCATGCCATACAGCATTCGCATTAAAGTCGTTTTTCCTGCACCATTTTCCCCGACAATCGCATGTATTTCCTCTTTTTCCAGTGAAAAATTAATTTGGTGATTAGCGATAAACTCACCATATTTCTTTGTAATACCACGGAGTTCTAACAAATCCTCACCCTCTTTCGAATAACTAATCTTTTGAAAAAGAATAGAGGTGAGACAAAAGAGTAATCAGATAGGAAAAATCCGAACACTAAAGTCTGCGTACACATACAGCTTCGGCAAAACACTTCGGCTTTCCGTGGGCGACCTTTAGCTAATTGTGTGAAGAAAAACACTCCACACAGTGGATCTTCGACTCGTGTGAGTTTCGAAGATTTGGACGATCAAGTGTCGACGTTGGCCACAAGACGTGACCGTAGTTAGCCGACCCACAGGAGTCTTGAGTATTTTGCCTACGCTTCGTTCAGATTGTTCGGATTATCGTTCTACCTATTTAGTTATGTCCCAGCCTCCTATCACCTTATTGCTCAAGCGGATTTGTCACTTCAATCTCACCTGAAATAATTTGGTCTTTTATTCCGATAACTTCATCAATTGTTTCTTGTCCAATGAAGTCATGTAAAGGTGATTCGGATTCTGCTGTTACAAATGTCAGACCTACTCCATCTTCAGCAAGACCAAATGATTGGATACCTGTTGTAAAATCTCCCTCGCCATATTGTTTTACAAAATCATATGCTACTACATCGGTATTCTTCAATTGGGATAACACAACATGCTCTGGATTTTCGACTGTTCTATCGATATCTTGTCCTGATGTATAGAAACCAGCCTCTGCAGCTGCTTCAAATACACCTAGGTCACTTACTGCTGCAGCTGCTGCAATAAAGTCAGCCCCATTAGCATGTTGTTGTAAAGCAATTTCCTTTGCTTTAGCAGGATCCTCAAAACTACCAACATAGTTTACTAGTACTTCTGCTTCTTCATTTACCGCTGCTACACCTTCTTGAAAACCTACGATATATTTATCTAATAAAGCAATATCTTGCGCTGGAATTATTCCTACTGTGTTTGTATCAGTTGAAAGGCCCGCTGTTGCTCCTAATAGATAACTAGCTTCATACTCTCTAAATTCAGTACTTTTTACATTTGGCAAATCTACGACAGCATCGATAATAGCGAAGTCTCTCTCTGGGTTTGCTTGCGCAACTTCTGTCAACGGATCCACTGCATCAAATGTTGCTGTTAAAATAAGATCATATCCATCAGCAACCGCTACTTCTAGATTTTGCTTTGTTTCTGTCGGATCAGAAGACTCAATTACATTCAATTCTAATCCTGTTTCCTCTGCTGCTTGTTCCGCACCGTCTGCTATTTGCTGGAAGAATGGGTTCACCCCAATTTGATCTGTTAATACTACAGCTACACTTTTTGGACTTTCTTCATTCTCCTGAGAGCTAGTAGTACCAGAGCTTTCTTCTGAACCACATGCAACAAGGGATAACGATAATACTACTGTTATAATTAGTAACCAAAAACTCTGTTTCATCTTTCTTGTCCCCCTTTTTTAGAACCATTATGATATTTATCATTTTTTTCTCATAACAAAGTGATTATAATGAACAATCCCAATAAAATCAATCAGTTTTCGATAAATTCTGACAATTAAAATTCAACAGAACGATAATCAGCAGGATCAATTCGTTGTAAAGTGTGTAACTGCTCCTTAGTAGGTGACTTAGTATAACGTACTTTGTCATATACAAGCGGGAAACCAGTCTGTTTCTCAACTTCTTCAATCGTTGTATGAGGGTGGATGGTCTCCAATTCCAATTGACTATTTCGAAAAACAAACACACACAACGGCGTAACAATTTTCCAAAGGTTACCTCTCGTTGTTACAAAATCTACTTGCTCGACAAATGTACGTGGGTCATGCTTAGTTCTCCAAATAACCGCCTTTTTGGCTGTTGGTATTAAAACGGCACTTCCTGCTCCTCCAGGTAATCTTACTTTTGGTTTGTCATAATCTCCGATTACCGAAGCATTGATATTCCCGTGCCTATCAAATTGAACACCACTTAAAAAAGCAACATCCAATTTTCCACGCATGGAAAGATCAAATATTTCATCTAAACCAAAATAAGCTTCGCCTGCTTCTGCCAGATCGGCACCAGCTGAAGAGTAAGAAGCCTTTTTTATAGAACTTGGATTCACACCACCTGGTATATTTAAATGAACAAGTTTTGGTGCATGTAGTTGCCTAGCCAGATGCATAGCTACCATTGGCATATGGGAGGAAACCCCATGAAAAACTGTCTCCCCGTCTTGAAGTAAATCTGCTAATACACATGTCATCAGATCGCTGATTCGATAATCGTTTACCATCCTGTTCTCCTCCCTCCCGATCGATAATCCAGATGCTGATAATCATCAATGAATTTTTCAACTTCATGCTTTTCTCTTAGGGATAAGAACTTTTTTAATGCTTTACTATCAATGTCGTATTTCTGATAACATGAGGTAGGATGTGCTCCTTTTGGTACATGAATAACCGAATCGACTAGAAATCCTGGAATGTCGATGTTCTGACGCTGCTGCTTGATCTTGTATTGTGAAACAATATGTTCTGTTGTAATAATTACTTTTTTTGCTGCTCTTGACATGAGAATATCTTCAAATTTAGGTCCAAGAATAATTGCATTTCCTTCTTCATCACATTCTTGAACATGGATAACAGCTACATCCGGCACAATCGCACGAACTAACGTAACAGGCTTCCCAGAAAAAGGATCTTCTACTACGACAAAATAATCATTGCGTTCAATCAGGTCACCGAACTTTAAGCCATTGACTGGCATAAACGGAACATTGGTTGATGCTGCTCTAAGCGCACTGATAACGGTATAGCACGCATGTTCATTTGTCTTTACCTTACCGGATTGTACTGCTTTACGATAATGAGGTGGTAAGCCATATATAGTTTCATAGCTGACAAATCCTGCGTCAACCACGTCTACTGCACCAACAGCACATAACAGGTCAATATCATGTGCACCAGCTGTTTTCACTAAACGGAGGTGCGCTTTTCTCTGACGAGCTAATTCTCTTACGAACGCCATGGGAGCACGATGTAACACATTACCACCTAATGCTAAAATCGCATAGTCGTTAACTTCAGCAACTGCTGCTTGTAATGTTGTTTGTTTCGTCATATACTTCACCTCCGTTAACCTATTTTACTGCATTACTTGCGATATTTACTGCATCCCAAACTCCTGCAAAAGGTGGGGCATAACATAAATCTGTCATACCTAATTCATCTGCTGGCATGTTATTTTGGATAGCAATCGCAAACATGTCAACTCGAAGCACAGCACCTGCTTGTCCGATTGCTTGGGCACCGAGAATTCTTCGCGTCCTTTTCTCACAAATAATTTTAATCCAAAGTGGTGTTTGACCGGGATAGTAGCCTGGGTGATTTGCCGCCTTAATAAATTCTGTTGTATATTCAATCGCTAAACTAGCTGCTTCATGTTCAGATAAACCAGTTCGAGCTAACTCCATATCAATGATTTTGACAGCTGCACTTCCCAAAGTGCCAATATATTTACGGTGTGCACCTGCTATATTTTCCCCAGCAATACGTCCGCATTTATTGGCATTTGTACCTAAAGGAAGGTAGGTATTCTCCTGCTTCACATAGTGATAGACCTCTGCACAGTCCCCTGCTGCGTATATGTCATCAAGGTTCGTTCTCATTTCCCGATCGATCACTATTGCGCCATTCTTGGATAATTGAATACCAGTTCCATCTAAAAATTTAGTCGCTGGCCTAACACCAATCGATAAAATCACCAGATCCGCTTTATAAGTTCCTTTACTTGTTACCACATCTTGTACTACCTTCTTCCCCCTAAATGCTTCAACTCTTTCATTGACATGTAATGCTACATTATGTTCCTGTAAATGCTTTGTCACAATATCAGTTATTTCCCGATCAAAGGGCATTAAGATTCTTTCTGCCTGCTCTACAATGCGAACATTTTTTCCTAAATTATGCATTGCCTCGGCTAGCTCCATCCCAATATAACCACCACCAACAATGACTACATTCCGAATATCTGGTTGATGTGCTTTTTCTTTTAAAGAAAGGCCATCTTCCATCGTTTTTAATACATGAATGTTCTCCAATTGCAAGCCATCAAACGGTGGAACAATTGCCGAAGTCCCTGTAGCAATTAACAATTTATCATAATGATCCAGAAACATCTGACCAGTGTGAAGATTTTTAACCATGACTTGTTTTCTTTCTGGAGAAACTTTTACTACTTCATGAAGAATATGCACATCGATCCCTTGTTGCTCGAATTGCTGCCTTGTTCTAGCAATCATCTTAGTATGGTCATCATTTTCACCTGACACGTAGTAAGGAAGACCACACGCTCCATAGGAAACATATTCTCCCTTTTCATAAACAGTTATTTCAGCATTTTGATCGACTCTTCTCAGCTTAGATGCTGCTGACATTCCAGCAGCAATCCCACCGATAACGATAAGTTTCATGACACAGGTCTCCTATTCATATATGGTTGCTGTTCTTATAGACCATCTGGTGCTTGATCAACAATACCTACCACAACTGCATCAATCGGTGCATGTTGACGTAATGCATGTTGAACTACGCTACCAAAACTAACTAACACGAGTTCACCTTCTCCTGCACCAATTGTATCTGCAGCTACAAACCATTCTTTATTTTCACCGTTAATTGGCTCAATGACTAGTAACTTATAGCCTTGTATAGAATCATACTTCCGGGTTGATATTACACGATTAATTACTTTACCAATTACCATTCATTATACCTCCAAAAGTTGGATAGGCATTACTTGATTAACGTTAAGTATTCCGTACCCTTGATTGCAAAAGCATTCGCATCATCGGTATCTATATGCATATCTAATGCATATCTGTCACTAACTCGGACAGTAACATTTCCCATGATACCAGCTTTTTCTCCCTCTACTTTAACTTTAACCTTTTGATGATTGACCACACCAAAAGCTTTGGCATCATCTGGAGACATATGAATATGTCGATCTGCAACAATACACCCTTCTTGTATATCAATACGGCCTTTCGGTCCAATGATTGTTATTGGTGCAGAACCAGCTATATCACCAGAGTGCCTTACAGGTGGATTAATCCCTAGTTTTATTGCATCTGTTCGAGATACTTCCACTTGAGTTTGCCTTCTAAGAGGGGCAACAATCCGCACACGCTCAATCGAAGACTTCGGACCAACAATCGTCACTTGTTCGACACAAGCATATTGTCCGGGCTGAGAAATATCTCGATGCTTTTGGAACTTATAACCTTTCCCAAAAAGTATATCAGCATGTCTTTCTTCTAAATGAACATGCCGTGCAGAAACACTAACAGGTACTTGTGATGGAGAAGCATGCTGTATTACTTCAATTTTATTCGCGTTAATTTCTTCCATCACTGCTTCAGTAATCGCAAGATATAACGCTGACTTCTGATCATCCTTCATGCTGAACCAGCCCTTTATGATTTAAACTCTGGCAACAGTTTAGAAATGTCACTGTGCGGACGTGGAATGACATGTACTGCTACTACTTCTCCTACGCGTCCTGCCGCTTCTGCTCCTACTTCTGTTGCTGCTTTTACAGCACCAACATCACCCTTAATGATCACAGATACTAGCCCTGATCCGATCTTTTCACTTCCTACTATTTCTACATTTGCTGCCTTTAACATT
>NZ_JBQHXU010000021.1:0-26649 GCF_052063305.1 Gracilibacillus sp. HCP3S3_G5_2
AATGCGTTTGGGTTTAAGCGATTTGATCGATTCCGATTAAAGGTATTATTACATCATCAATACAAAAATATAGATATTCGGGTCGCATAAATTAGGAGTGAGCTAAGTACTCACCCCAACATTTGACGTAGAACCTTTTTTTACCAATAAATAGTCAAGGCACATTTTTAAACTGCACAGTTCAGTACTTGGGCATCTACTCCCTTCTAATGATGGATGATAATTGGAGCATTCTATCACCTTTGTAAAAAAAAATTACATATTGTAACCTCTTACATTATTGATTTAATCATATCACTATTTTTAGCTTCTAGAATAGCGAAAAAAAAAGGTTGAAAAACGCTAAAACATATCGTATTGTAAATAACAATAGTTATGGATATAACCCTCAAAAAATAGAAGGAAAGCTAGTGATAGAAAGCTTCCATCCCTATCCAATATTTCACATTTAAAACAAAAAATTCAAGGAGGTTCACCGATGAGAACTGATAAATTTAGTAAAGAAGGTTTAACGTTTGATGATGTATTGCTACTACCAGCGGAATCTAATGTACTACCTCGAGATGTATCAGTGAAGACAAAGCTGTCGGAAAATATTACACTTAACATTCCGTTCTTAAGTGCCGGAATGGATACTGTAACAGAAGCGAAGATGGCAATTGCTATTGCAAGACAGGGTGGAATTGGTATTATTCATAAAAATATGTCCATTGAGGAACAAGCTGAGCAAGTAGATCGTGTAAAACGCTCTGAAAGTGGTGTAATATCTAATCCTTTTTTCCTCTTACCTGACAATCAAGTATTTGATGCTGAACATCTGATGGGCAAGTTCCGTATCTCAGGTGTACCTATTGTAAATAATGAGAAAGAACAAAGATTAGTAGGGATTTTAACTAACCGTGATTTACGCTTTATTGAAGATTATTCAATAAAAATTGCTGATGTGATGACAAGTGAAAACTTAGTAACAGCACCAGTTGGAACAACCTTAGAAGAAGCAAGTAAGATCTTACAGGAGCATAAAATTGAAAAATTACCATTAGTTGATAGTAATGATGTATTAAAAGGACTTATTACGATTAAAGATATAGAAAAAGTGATAGAATTCCCTCATTCTGCTAAGGACAAGCAAGGGCGCTTATTAGCCGGCGCTGCTGTAGGGGTAACAGCTGATTCCATGACTCGAATTGATAAACTAGTGGAAGCTGGTGTAGATGTATTAGTTATTGATACGGCACACGGACATTCACAAGGCGTGATGGAACAGGTTAAACGAGTTCGAGCTAAATATCCTGATATTGACATTATTGCCGGAAATGTCGCAACTGCGGAAGCGACACGAGCCCTAATTGAAGCAGGAGCAAATATTATCAAGGTCGGTATTGGTCCTGGTTCTATCTGTACAACTAGAGTAGTGGCAGGTGTCGGTGTTCCACAAATAACAGCCGTTAATGATTGTGCAACAGAAGCAGAGAAATATAATATTCCTGTAATTGCTGATGGTGGTATTAAGTATTCAGGTGATATTACGAAGGCAATTGCAGCTGGAGCAAGTGCGGTAATGTTAGGAAGCTTGTTCGCAGGAGTAACGGAAAGTCCTGGTGATACAGAAATCTTCCAAGGAAGAAGATACAAAGTATACCGCGGAATGGGATCTGTTACATCTATGCAATCTGGTTCAAATGATCGATATTTCCAGGATTCACAAGATGCTAAAAAACTAGTACCGGAAGGAATCGAGGGACGTGTAGCATACAAAGGGCCATTAGCTGACACGGTTCACCAATTAATTGGTGGTCTCAGATCGGGAATGGGTTACTGTGGAGCAGCTAATATTGAGGCATTGCGAAATGATGCACAATTTATTCGTATGACAGGTGCAGGACTACGCGAAAGTCATCCGCATGATGTACAAATCACAAAAGAATCACCAAACTATTCTTTATCATAATCTTATAGGAAAAAAGATAGAGGAAAACTTGGGTTCTCCAAGTTTTCTTTTTTTTCTCTTAAATGAACGATAGTCATATATCGTTATTTTCTATTTGAGATAGTTGTGATAAAATTGTTTCGTGCAAAAAAATAAGTCGGAGGTAGAAAAGGTGAAAGAAGAAATGAAGAAGATAAGTATGATGGTAGTGGTTGCATTATTGATGATCACTGCATTTTCTTTGAATAATATAACCGTTCAAGCAACAGAAAATATAGATATTGAGGCAGAATCGGCTATCATTGTCGATGCTAATACAGGAAAAGTATTATATGAGAAGCAATCTGATTTAAAATTACCTCCAGCTAGTATGACGAAAATGATGACGGAATATTTAGTTCTCGAAGCTATTAATGAAGGTCAAATCAGCTGGGACACAACTACTCAAATAGGAGATTATCCATATTGGCTATCATCCAATAATAGTTTTTCAGGGATTGGTTTAATCCAGGATAAAGATTACACAGTTCGTGAACTATATGAAGCAATGGCAATTATCTCTGATAATGCTACTACAGTTGCGCTAGCAGAATTAGTAGCAGGCTCAGAAGGTGAATTTGTCAAAATGATGAATGATAAAGCGGAAGAAATGGGCTTACAGGAATATAAATTCGTTAATTCTACTGGTTTATCTAATTCGGATTTAGGAGAACATCATCCGGAAGGTACAGAGGCTGATGCAGATAATCTACTATCTGCACGATCTGCAGCATTATTAGCTTATCACTTAGTAAATGATTATCCAGAAGTTCTAGAATTCTCCAGTATGTTAACAGCTGAGCTAGATGATAGAGTACTAGAGAATTGGAACTGGATGCTTCCTTGGGACAATGATAACTTTAGGCAATTCGAATATGAAGGCGTAGATGGATTAAAAACAGGCCATACAGAGGCTGCTGGTTATTGTTTCACTGGAACAGCCCAACAAGGTGATCGTCGAGTGATTACTGTTGTGATGAAAACAGACTCAATGGAGCAACGATTCCATGAAACGAAAAAACTAATGGAGTATGGCTTTTCTCAATTTGAAACAGCAGAACTATTTCCTGCTAACTATCAATTAGAGGAAGAATCGAGCTTACCGGTTTCTAAAGGAAAAGAAAAAGAAGTAGAGATTGAAACGGCAGAATCACTAGCAACAATGATTAAAGCTGGAGAAGAAGAATTATACAGTATTCGTTACGAGTTTGATGAAGAAAAGCTGAAAGAAGATGGGACATTAGAGGCTCCAATAGAAGCTGGTGAAAAAGTTGGAGAAGCGATATTAGAATATGAAGGCGATGTAGATTACGGATATATAGAAGGCCAAGATGGCCAGCATGTAGATTTAGTAGCTGCCAATGCAGTGGAGAAAGCAAACTGGTTTATGTTATCTCTAGGTGCTATCGGTGACTTTTTCTCTAATGTCTTTACTACAGTTGTAGACTTTTTCAAAGGACTATTTAGCTAGCTAATTCCGATTACAGCAGTTGGCATTTGTTAAAAAATTGTTATATAATGTAAGAGCAATATAAATAGACCGTTAACAGTTAAATTATTTAGGAGGAACATGAGAATGTCTAAAATAGGTACAGATAGAGTTAAACGAGGTATGGCAGAAATGCAAAAAGGCGGCGTTATTATGGACGTTGTCAATGCAGAACAAGCTAAAATTGCTGAAGAAGCCGGTGCTGTAGCAGTTATGGCACTTGAACGAGTACCATCGGACATTCGTGCTGCAGGTGGCGTGGCTCGTATGGCTGATCCAACAATTGTAGAAGAGGTAATGAATGCCGTTTCTATTCCGGTTATGGCTAAAGCTCGTATCGGTCATATTGTAGAGGCTCGTGTACTTGAAGCAATGGGTGTAGATTATATTGATGAGAGTGAAGTGTTAACACCAGCTGATGAAGTATATCATTTAAATAAAAAAGATTATACCGTACCATTTGTTTGTGGTTGTCGTAATCTTGGTGAAGCAGCTCGTCGTATCGGTGAAGGAACTTCTATGTTACGTACGAAAGGTGAACCAGGTACAGGGAACATTGTAGAAGCAGTTCGTCATATGCGAGAAGTAAATGCACAGGTTCGTAAGCTCGTTAATATGAATGAAGATGAAGTAATGACCTATGCGAAAGAACTTGGTGCACCATATGAAGTTCTTCTAGATATTAAAGAGAATGGTCGTTTACCAGTTGTAAACTTTGCTGCTGGTGGGGTTGCGACTCCAGCAGATGCGGCTTTAATGATGCAGCTAGGTGCTGATGGTGTATTTGTCGGTTCGGGAATCTTTAAATCGGATAATCCTGCTAACTTTGCAAGAGCGATTGTAGAAGCAACTACACATTATGAAGACTACGAATTAATTGCAAAAGTATCTAAAGGTATCGGTACTGCAATGAAAGGTTTAGAAATCAGTACAATTGCTCCGGAAGAGCGTATGCAAGATCGTGGTTGGTAAGCAGTGAGGAGTAAAAAGTAATGGTAAAAATCGGAGTACTTGGCTTACAAGGTGCGATTCGCGAACATATTCGTTCCGTTGAAGCAGCTGGAGCTGAAGGAGTCATTATTAAGTATAAGGAACAATTAACCGAGATAGATGGATTAATTATACCTGGTGGCGAGAGTACAACCATGCGTCGACTTATCGATAAATATGATTTTTTTGATGCGCTAGTTAACTTTGGTCAACAAGGGAAGCCGATTTTTGGTACTTGTGCAGGTCTCATTTTATTAGCAGATACTATTGCTGGACAAGAGGATGCACATTTATCCTTAATGAATATGAAAGTAGAACGCAATGCTTTTGGCAGACAGCGTGAATCTTTTGAAGCAGAAGTTGATATCCAAGGAGTTGCTGACCATTTTGAAGCGGTCTTTATCCGTGCCCCATATATCATAGAGGTTGGACCGGAAGTAGAAGTCTTAGCTACTTATCAAGATAAAATTGTTGCAGCAAGGCAAGGGCACTATTTATGTAGTGCTTTTCATCCAGAATTAACAGATGACCACCGTTTAACAGAATACTTTGTCAAAATGGTGGAAAGATAATATAATAATAAAAAGTATAGAGCTTAGAATATAATATAAAAAAGTAATGATAGGAAATAGTAGCTTATTGTTTTATGGAAGAGAGCCGGTGGTTGGTGCAAACCGGTATAAAAGATAAGCGAATCCATCCTTGAGCGGTACATGGAAATAATAGTATATGTACCCGGTGACAAGCCGTTATAGAAAATGAAGCCGGGAGAAGTCTATTCTCCAATCAGGGTGGTATCGCGGGTAAACTCTCGTCCCTACTATAATACAAGTATGGGACGGGAGTTTTTTTATGCAATAGGTAGAGTCAAAGGGTATTTTCCATTCTCATCTTAATGAGTATTTGAAAGACGGCTTCGGCAGAATACTTCGCTTTCCGTGGGCACGGCCTCAGCTAACTTGGTAAAGAAGATCGCTTTACCAAGTAGATCTTCAGCTCGTGCTGTTCCCACTGGAGTCTACGTATTCTGCCTGCGCTAGTACAGATGCCTGATTATAGTGTGGATGGCACTTAAGGAACTATATTTTAGGGTTACTTATCATTTTATTAGAAAACTATTCTAAGCTGCGGGAAAATGCAACACACCTGTGGGAAAGGAAGTATTTCCCCGCAGCGACGAGTGGACTACTTAACTTCAAACAAATAAAAGAAAGCAAATTGTATTCAAATTTAAATCATTATTAAAATTGTAGGAGGTATAGTTATGTTAGACATGAAGATGTTGCGTAAAAATTTTGCGGAAGTGAAAGAGAAGTTAGCTCACAGAGGGGAAGATTTAACGGATTTGGATCGTTTCGGTGATCTAGATGAGAAAAGAAGAGAACTGATCGCTGAAACCGAGCAATTAAAAGCAAAACGAAATGAAGTATCGAAACAAATCTCTTTATTGAAGAAAGAAAAGAAAAACGCAGATGATATGATTACGGAAATGCGTGAAGTAGGAGATCGAATCAAAACAATTGATCAAGAACTTCGAGAAGTAGAGGAAGAACTCGAAATATTAATGCTATCTATCCCGAATATCCCACACGAATCTACTCCTGTCGGTGAATCTGAGGATGATAATGTAGAGGTACGTAAGTGGGGAGAAGTACCAAACTTCCACTTTGAAGAAAAAGCGCATTGGGATATTGCCACAGAATTAGATATTGTAGATTTTGAACGAGCTGCAAAAGTAACAGGAAGTCGTTTTGTTTTTTATAAAGGTTTAGGAGCACGTTTAGAGCGGGCATTAATGAACTTTATGATGGATTTACATGCAGATGAGCATGGCTATCAAGAAATATTACCACCACATATGGTAAACCGCGAAAGTATGACTGGAACAGGACAATTACCTAAGTTTGAGGAAGATGCATTTAAAGTAGATGGATGGGACTATTTCTTAATTCCAACTGCGGAGGTACCTGTCACTAATTATCATCGTGAAGAAATTTTAAAAGCGGAGGAGTTACCGAAAAAGTTCACTGCCTTCAGCAGTAATTTCCGTTCTGAAGCAGGCTCTGCTGGAAGAGATACAAGGGGATTAATTCGTCAGCATCAGTTTAACAAAGTAGAGCTGGTACAGATCGTAAAACCAGAGGATTCTTATCAGGTATTAGAAGAATTAACAGGCCATGCAGAAAAGGTGTTACAACTGCTAGAATTACCATATCGTGTTATGAGTATGTGTACGGCTGATTTAGGATTTACCGCTGCTAAAAAATATGATATTGAAGTATGGATGCCAAGTAACGATACGTACCGTGAAATTTCTTCTTGTTCCAACTTTGAAGATTTCCAGGCAAGACGAGCTGGTATCCGATTCCGTCGGGAGGAGAAGGGTAAGCCGGAATTTGTCCATACCTTAAACGGATCTGGTTTAGCAATAGGTCGTACTGTCTCTGCTATCATTGAGAACTACCAACAAGCAGATGGAACGGTGAAGGTACCTGAAGTATTAGTACCATATATGGGTGGCAAAACAATCATCAAATAATAGCTAAACGTCTATCCTAAAAAAATAGGATAGACGTTTAAAAAAACTATTGACTCTAATTAATCAATATGCTATATTATAACTTGTCGTCAGCAAATACGGAGGAGTACCCAAGTCCGGCTGAAGGGAGCGGTCTTGAAAACCGCCAGGGGCTTCACGGCCCGCGGGGGTTCGAATCCCTCCTCCTCCGCCATTAATGAAACACAAAATTGGAGATTATAAAATCGTTATCAACAGATAGCGGTTTTTTTATTGGCAAAGAATGTATAAAGGGTCCTTATACTGCGGTCACTAGTGTATTAAGATAAACGGAATTTGCGAAAGAAGAGATTCCTCTGTCCACTTGCCCGATAATCATTTATAATGTGGTTAAGCATACATATAAAGGATGGTTTTAATGGATCATACGATTGCGTTTTTAGGAGCTGGCTCGATGGCAGAGGCGATTATTGCAGGAATGACGGCTAAAAAAATGGTTCCAGCTGACCGGATTATTGCAACCAATCATTCCAATAAAGAACGCTTAGCAGAATTAGCAGATAAATATGGTATTCGCACGTCACAATCAAAGGAAGATGTGATCAGGAAGAGTGATATCATTATATTAGCGATGAAACCAAAAGATATTCAAACAGCAATAGCTGAAATCAATAACTTCATAAGTGAAGATAAAATTATTGTGTCATTACTAGCAGGGATTTCGACCAAATATATGGAACAACTGCTAGATACGGATAATGCGGTTGTCCGGGTTATGCCTAATACCTCGGCAATGATCGGACAGTCTGCTTCCACGATAGCTGGAGGTCACTATGCTACCGCTTCAACTGTTAGCTTAATAGAAAATCTCATGACAGCAATAGGGACCACTACTTTAATAGAAGAAGAGCAAATGGATGCTTATACTGCTTTAGCAGGCAGTGCACCAGCATTTTATTATTACATGGTCGAAGCAATGGAGAAATTCGTTGAGCAACAGGGATTGAATAAAGACACAGCCAAACCTTTAATGGTACAAACAATTAAAGGTGTTGCGGAAATGTTAGCAGTATCAGAGGATACACCAGCAACATTACGAGAAAAAATTACTAGTCCTGGTGGTACGACAGAGGCAGGGGTTCAAATGTTGGCCAATCATGACTTCCAACAAGCGGTAATCGCATGTCTAGAGCGTACAACAGAAAGATCAAAAGAGTTAAGAGAAATGTTTGAAAAATAAACAGAAAGTAAGAGAGGATCTTGTCATTTATTCATTGTTTTATTAAGATAAAAGGTGATGCTTCTCTTACTCGTCTGATTTAATAGATGATGACCCCGTAGCTCAGTAGGATAGAGCACTTCTCTCCTAAAGAAGGTGTCGGAGGTTCGAATCCTCTCGGGGTCGCTAAGATTGTTACACAAACGTTGCTACATCAGCGTTTGTGTATTTTTTATCTTTTTAGCGTAGTTAAGAAAAAAGCCTTGGCTTGGAAAACCAGGGCTTAAACATTGTAAAATAGTTTAATTTCAACAGGGATCTTTAACTAAGGCACCCGTTTCTTAAATTAGATTTTATTTAATGAACAGCTTTCTTCATTAAAATGACACATAATCGTTGACAAAAAATGTTAAGTATGCTATAATTTACAATTATATTTTTGTTGTGTATAATAAGGTTCTCCTGGCCAGGGGAATCTTATTTTTTATTTGGGAGGAAAATGGTATGAAACAAAATGAGTCCAGTTTAACTTCCTTAGTATCAGCTTTCGGTCGAGCATATCACAGTAAATATGACAAACCAAAAATTTTTGATGATTTTATTGCAAACAAACTAATTTCCGAAGAAGAGTTTACAGCCATCAGCCAGAATATGGTTAATGGTATCCAGTTTTTCAACAGAGATATTGGGCGAAGATTTAAAAATGATTCAAAAGAAATTTTAAAATGGATTACACAAGTCCAGCTTTCCCCAACACCACTAGCACGCTCTGCCTATTGTGAAAAAGTATTACTTAA
The DNA here is from genome assembly GCF_052063305.1 of Gracilibacillus sp. HCP3S3_G5_2. NCBI lineage: Bacteria > Bacillati > Bacillota > Bacilli > Caryophanales > Bacillaceae > Gracilibacillus > Gracilibacillus sp. HCP3S3_G5_2. The sequence goes on from NZ_JBQHXU010000021.1 coordinate 8,983, forward strand.
TGAAGTTAAGTTAGGAGTTAAACAGTATGTCATACTCGGAGCAGGCTTAGATACTTTCGGTTTCCGATATCCAGAGTTGAAAAACAGCTTAAAGATATTTGAAATTGATCATCCAGCTACACAAGAATTAAAAAAGAAAAAGTTAGAGGATGCTAAACTTAATATCCCGAATCATCTTCATTTTGTTTCTATGGACTTTACTACCAAGTTTTCTCATCAAGATTTAGTAGATAAAGGATTTGATAACAAAAAAACATTCTTTAGCCTTTTGGGTGTTTCATATTATTTAACTAAAGAAGAAAATGCGGCCTTGATCAATCATTTATTTGCTAACGTTCCAACAGGTAGCTCTATTGTTTTTGACTATGCAGATGAAAAACTTTTCGAAGAAAAAGGAATGTCTAATAGAGTGGAAAGTATGGTGAAAATGGCTTCAGCAAGTGGAGAGCCAATGAAATCGAGTTTCGCTTATAATGAAATTGAGAATTTATTAGAAAAATCAGGTTTATTAATTTATGAACACTTATCACCAACTATGATAAATGATTTATACTTTAGAAATAGGGCGGATTATTTGTCTGCATTCGAGACAATTCATTTTATTCACGCTGTAAAGAAATGATTCTCTAATTCGAAGCCTCTTAATAATTATGATGATTGAGAGGCTTTGAATTTTTCAATCCGATATATCGGTTAATATCTCTTATTAAATCTTTATTAGGCGCCTAAAATAATTCTTATTTATATAATAGAAAATAGATCGAGAAGAAGATGACAATTGGGATAAGAGCTGCGATCGCCGTTCCCCCCAGCTTATTCCCTTCTTGAAATGTTTCTTTGCTATGCTTGATCATAAAATAACAGATACTAATGGCTAGTATAATAGGTATCATACTCCACAATTTAATCCCTCACTTTGTGCAACTCAGTATCATCGATCATTTTTCCAAATTCTAACTTTGCCAAATGGTATGTGACATTGATATTTGCCTCAGGATAAATTTTCTGATGCCAGTCAGCTTCTTCATAAGCTGGAATATCTTTAAAATGTTTGCGAAAATATAATGACCAGTAAAAGGGATCTGATCGATATTCCTCTTGAGTCTTTTTTATCAGGGCATTTGTTTTTTCGTTTAATCTTCTGATAATACTTTGTTCGAGCACTTTTTGGCGGTCTTTGTTTTGCGAATAGCGAACAAGACTTGGTATAGAAAGTATTTCTACTTTGAAATATACATCTACATCAATTTCTGATGGTTTATCTTTATGATAGGTTATATTCACATCAGGATTTTTGTGTTGCGAATAGACATAAGTTAACCGGTATTCAGGGTTAAATGGATCCGGTATCGTAGTGACATAATTATTTAATTGTTGTGTATAATCCAGCATATTAGTTAGTCGGTTTTCTTCACCAGTCAAAACATCGATCATTTGTCCTTCTTTAAACACTGCTGCACCCATAAATTGTGTAGGTGAACCTCCTATTTGTGGTACTTCCCCTGCAATGTATTCATCTTCAAATCCTTCTTTGCTTGTCTTTTCATCTGACTGTTCTGTTGTGGCATACATAGCTAAAAATAGATTATCATCTCCTTCCGTAATCTGAAAAAAACGATGTAAAGTTGCATCAGGAATAATGCCGGTCTCAATCGCCCCGGCTAACATAAATTGATAATATTTATGTGGTCTCGATTCCAAAAGAGGTGTAGTATGATGAATAAAATCCATTGCCGTTTCCTTGGAAACAATCATTTGTACCCCTCTTCTTATTTGAGGTGATCTCGCGGCAGTTTGAATAACACGGATGAAATCCTCATCTCTTGCTGCTTCCTCTGAAATGATGATAACTCTTGTTTGATCCAAAACAATTTTTTTCGGTACAAATGAGTTGGCTGTATAAGTTGCGCTTAAAATATCAGAGCCATTAACCGTTACTATTTCTGTTCGAGGTTTGCTCTCATCACTTTCCACAACAGTGGAACTCATTTCAGGATTGGCAATTTGAAAGTTGAAGGAATATATTCCCTTTTGATCTGTATTGTCAATACCAATGGCAATTACATAAGATTGTTCTTCTAATTCAACGCGATCATAACAGCCAGTGAGCAAGATAAGCAGGAACATTAATACTAGTTTTTTGCTCATTTCTTTAAGTCTCCTTTACTCCACGCAATAATCCACAAAACGACAGGGAGAAAAATTAAAAATGGTGTCATGTACTTTATTAAGGTATGGTGGAAGATTAATTCATTGATAATCGAATTAATCGGTAAAAGCCCAATCAAAATAGCTAAAAAGCTAAATGGTAAAAGAAGTGGTTCAAAATTACGAATTTCAAATACTTCGCCAAAAATCCATGTGCTAATATAGATAAAAATAATGAATCGTAAAAATGCTGCCAATAACCAGAAAACCATAAAGACCGTTTCAATATTGGTCAAAAAATCGCCTAAATTAATAAGTTGTGTAATATCGTGATATGGAAAGTGAATTTTGTCTATCGAATTGTAGTCAAATATTGTAGCATAAGCCATATAAAATATCGTAATTTCAATGATAGAAATAACGCTTCCGATCACAATCCCTTTGCGAAACATCGATGTGCGTTTGGCAGATTGATAAGCAATTAACAGAAAGAACAATTCAGAAAAAATAGCTGCTTTTTTCACTCCTTCTGATAAAATAACAGTGAATCCAGAGCCAAAAATAGGAAAAAGCCGCTGGATGATGAGGTCTCCAAACATAAGCATTAACACGATAAAAGTAGAAGTTTTTATAATAAAGAGGGTCATCCAAGATGTGTAACCAATTACTTCAAACCCTTTCTTTGCTCCGAAAAAGACAACTCCCATAAAGATTAAAAAGATAATATCTGTTGGAGACTCAGGAAAGTATAATAATTTGATTTGTTCTACATAATTACGGCTGTCTAGCGTCAATGTCAGGAAAGCAGATAAAAATAACACGAACCCGATCATTTTGCCGATCCATTTACCCGTGATAGCTTCGATTACTCCTAAAATATTTTTATCTTGATATTTCTTTAGCAGGTAAAGTAAGAGCAGAAAGCTTGGGAAAATACAGATAAAAGAAATAAGAGGAATCATCCAAAAGCCATTTTGCGCTTTTTGGGCCATCAACGCAGGAGTGGAATCAGCTAACTTCATTCCTACAAGAATGAGGGTCATTGCTAATATTTCTTTTAGTCTTAGAAATCCTTTGTTTTGCTGCATGATACTTCACCTGCTTGTCTTTTACTTAGGCTTCTTTTGCACATCTTTTGGATGTAAGAAATTCGGTCTTAATGTTTCTTTTTTAATTGGTTTACGAAAAATAGTATCCTCAGATGATAGAAAATGTGGCGACATTGGTGAAAAGAAAGGTATACCAAATGACTTAATGGATGCAGCATACATGAAAAATAACAAAAAGGCTCCGGTTAGTGCGAGCATTCCAAATACGCCTGCCACGAGAATGAAGATAAAACGCATAAGTCGAATGGTAAAGTTGATATTTAAATCTGCCAGAGCAAATGAGGATAATCCCGATAAGGCGGCAATGATGACAATGATTGGGCTAATAATATTTGCCTCAACTGCTGCCTGTCCTAAAATTAATGCACCTACAATACCGATCGTTGGCCCCAATGGATTAGGTATGCGTAGTCCTGCTTCACGAATCAATTCAAAGGCAATTTCCATTATTAATACCTCCATTATTAATGGAAATGGAACACGTTCTCGTGAAGCAGTAATCGCCAGTAGCAAATCAGGCGGAATCATTTCACTATGAAAATTTGATATCGCTACATACGTTGCCGAAATCAATAATGTTAAAAAGAAACAGAAGAGACGAATTGCTCGGGTGAAATTGCCATAAAAAAACCGCAAATAACGATCCTCTGGTGCATGAAAGAATGACCAGAAGGTAACCGGAACAATTAAACAAGAAGAGGAGCTATCCATCAATAGAACGATATAACCATCCTCTAAATAGGAGCTTGCTTTATCCGGTTTTTCGGTGTACACCGTCGTAGATATGAGAGAGTATGGTCGTTCATCAATAAGCTGTTCCAATATTTCAATGTTCCGTACATTATCGGTTTTAATTTCTTTCAATTTTGCTCTGACATTATCTAAGATTTCATCGTTTACGATATCTTTTATATAGATTAAGTTCACTTCATTCTTTGTTCTCTCGCCTATTTGAATTCCTTCATTAATCAATTGGTTATCATGTAGCTGCTTTCGGATTAATGAAATATTACTATCTAATGATTCTGTAAAAGCCTCCTGTGGTCCTTTGATAGTATTTTCATTTTCCGTTTTGGTTACTTCGCGATGCTGAAAATCCGCTACATCCATCGCATAGGAAGTGTCATCTCCGTCAATAAAAAGGACTACTCTTCCACTATTAATATTTTCAATGACTTTTTCGAAGTCATGTGTTTCCTCGATATTTTCAACCGAGACAACATTGCTTACAGATTCACCTGTATTCTCAAGCAAAGGTTTCAGTACGTGTAAATTTATTTTTGGTCCATCTACTATAGAGGTGTAATAAACAAGACACCCTTCTTTTTGGTTAAAACGGATGTCAAGCGTACGTATGGCAAAGTCTTTATTAAGCCCGTAAGAGAATAATTGTTTTGCTTCCTGAATATTTTCTTGTAAGGAAGCAGATATTTTTTTATGTTTTGGTGGTGATGGAGACTCTTTTGATTTTTTGGAAAATCTAACCACATGTAGCACCTCTTTTATGAAGCGTTCTAGCTGTTAATATGTGCAAATTTAACGAGATTATGTGATTACCAATATTAGGATTGTATTACTTGCGTTATCATATAAATTCGTTACAATAGATTGTAAGGGGTTTCAATGTTTGTTTAAAAAGGTCAACAATTTGGGAGAGGTGATAGGATGGATATGACAAAAGTGCAGCCAAGATCAGGAAAGTATAATGTAGAAGATCTGAATGCTCTTAGAGAAGGTTTCGACTGGGAGGAAATAAAGAAAGATTTTAGCTGGTACAAAACTGGTAAGGTAAATGCTGCTTATGAAGCAATTGATCGTCATGCAGAAAATCCTAATAAAAAGAACCAAGTGGCATTGTTATATTCAGCACCAGACCGGGAAGAAAGTGTCACATTTGAACAATTAAGCAAACAAAGTAATAAAACAGCAAATATATTGAAGAAGTATGGCATACAAAAAGGAGATCGTGTTTTCTTATTCATGCCAAGAAGTCCGGAGTTCTATGCAAACTTTTTTGGTATTCTTAAAGTAGGTGCGATTGCCGGACCGCTATTTGAGGCGTTCATGGAACAAGCGGTCCGTGATCGGTTGGAAGATAGTGAAGCAACGATGTTAATTACGACACCTGAATTAATCGGACGTGTACCTGTTGATGAACTACCAGATTTGAAACAGATTATCTTAGTAGGCGGCACAGCTGATACGGAAGGCGATAATTATATTCATTTTGAAGAAGAAATGCATGAAGCATCTGAGGATTTTGATATTGAATGGGTTGATAGAGAGGACGGTATGCTTCTTCATTATACTTCTGGCTCTACCGGTAAGCCAAAAGGAGTTTATCATGTCCACAATGCAATGATTCAGCACTATGCGACAGGTAAATGGGTTATTGATTTTAAAGAGGATGATATCTATTGGTGTACCGCGGATCCAGGCTGGGTTACAGGTACCAGTTATGGTATCTTTGCCCCATGGTTGAACGGTGTTACCAATGTTATAAGAGGGGGCCGTTTTTCACCTGAGTCCTGGTATGAAACATTAGAGAAACACAACGTAACGATATGGTATACAGCACCAACAGCTTTACGTAAATTCGTCAGCGCTGGTGAAGAATTAGTGAAAGAGTATGATTTATCGAGCTTACGTCATATTTTAAGTGTTGGAGAACCATTAAACCCAGAAGTGATCACATGGGGATTACGTGTACTTGATTTACGAATTCATGATACATGGTGGATGACAGAAACGGGTGCGATGTTGATTGTCAATTTGCCAAGCATGGAAATTCGTCCAGGTTCTATGGGGAAACCTATTCCAGGGATAGAAGCAGCTATAGTTGATAATGAAGGTAATGAACTGCCGCCGAATCAAATGGGAAATTTAGCAATTAAAAAGGGTTGGCCATCGATGATGCGTGCAATCTGGAACAATCCGGGTAAGTATGAGAGTTATTTTATTAAGGATTGGTATGTATCAGGAGACAGCGCTTATATGGATGAAGATGGTTACTTCTGGTTCCAAGGCCGTTTAGATGATGTGATCAATACATCTGGTGAACGTGTCGGACCATTTGAGGTAGAAAGTAAATTAATTGAGCATCAAGCAGTCTCAGAAGCTGGTGTAATAGGTAAGCCGGATCCAGAGCGTGGCGAAATTATTAAAGCCTTTATTACGTTAAATCCTGGGTATGACGCATCAGATGAATTGTTAGAAGATATTCGCCAATTCGTTAAAAAAGGATTAAGTGCCCATGCTGCTCCTCGTGAAATAGAATTTAAAGATAGTATTCCAAAAACACGGAGCGGTAAAATTATGCGTCGCTTGTTAAAATCATGGGAGCTTGGATTACCGACAGGTGACACCTCAACATTAGAAGAATAAATAAGATAAGAAAGTCCGAACAAAAGTAAGGATTTTGTCCGGTCTTCAGCTTGTCGAGAAACCAAAAATTTTCTCGGCAAGCTTTTTTTATGCTTATAGACAACTTGTTCCCCATGGAAAGCGCGTATTTTTTCCTTTCCGCAACGCTAATTTTACTCTGATCTTTAATGAAGGTAGAAGGAGGAGGTTGTCGCGTATTTGGGTCAAACCTACTTTTTCTTAGATAAAAACTATGATAAAAGAACTGTTTTTTCGATTATAGAAGGAAATGGAGAATTAAAGCACGAATTTGTTATAGCAATTTGATGACTAAAGGAGGGACTATAGGTTACCTAGTTTTGCTATTATCCATATATTAGGAAGGAGAGGTTTGATGAAAAAGTTGTGTAAACGAATTACATTTTTGTGTATGATTTTCATCATTACAGCAGGAACACTTCCAACAGCTGCAATGGCAGCAAAATATGATACGAATTATGAAAATTTCGACTTAGTCGCTACCTCAAATGGAGGAATGGTATCGACATCTCATGGAATAGCAACACAGGTTGGTGCCGATGTTCTTAAAAAGGGTGGCAATGCAATGGATGCTTCGATTGCCATTCAATTTGCGTTAAATGTCGTGGAGCCCATGATGTCTGGAATCGGTGGTGGCGGATTTATGATGGTATATGATGGGGATACTGGTGAGACGACCATTGTGAATAGTCGTGAACGTGCTCCTGCTGGTGCAACACCAGACATGTTTTTAGATGATAACGGTAATCCTATTCCATTTAGTGAGCGTGTCAGACAAGGCACAGCGGTCGGAGTTCCAGGAACATTAAAAGGTTTAGAAACCACTCATGAAAGGTGGGGAAGTATTCCATTTCAACAATTGATCGGACCTGCGATAAAACTAGCTCAAAAAGGCTTTCCTATAGATGACTATCTTGCTCAATCTATCGTAAATAATGAAAGTAAATTACGAAGCACGGCAGCTCAAGATGTATTTTTTCCAAATGGTGATGCAATACAAGAAGGAGATATTCTCATTCAAGAAGATTTAGCCAAAACATTGAAACTGATTAGAGCAAAGGGTACGGATGCATTTTATACCGGGGAGATAGCAGAAGCACTTTCGGCAACTGTCCAAGAATTTGGTGGTTCTATGACAGTGGATGATTTAGCCCGATATGATGTAACGATAGATGATCCTGTATGGGGAGAACTTCAAGGATATGATATTGCTAGTATGCCTCCTCCAAGTTCTGGCGGGGTATTTCTGCTTCAAATGCTTGGTATTCTAGATAGCTTCCATTTATCCCAGTATGAGTCAAGATCCTGGGAGAAGTATCATCTCTTAGCTGAAACGATGCATTTAGCATATGCTGATCGCGCTGCATATGCGGGAGATCCAGAATTCGTTGATGTTCCTGTAGATGGCCTCATTCATCCAAATTACATTGCCGAACGAACGGCATTAATTGATTTAGATACTGTAAACCAACATCCAACAGCTGGAGATCCATGGCAGTTTGAGGATGCATCACCTGATTATCAGATGACAGAACAACCAAATGATAGAGAATATGGGGAAACGACACATTTTACTGTAGCAGATAAATATGGCAATGTTGTTTCCTATACGACAACAATTGAACAAGTATTTGGTACAGGTATTATGGTACCAGGATACGGCTTTATGCTGAACAACGAATTAACCGACTTTGATGCTGTACCTGGAGGAGCAAACGAAGTACAGCCCAATAAACGTCCATTAAGTAGTATGACACCGACAATTGTGTTTGAGAATGATAAACCAGTATTAACAGTTGGTTCGCCAGGTGGTCCCACTATCATTACATCAGTCTTACAAACAATCATTAATGTCGTTGAATATGGAATGGAGCCAGAAGCCGCTGTTGCAGAACCTAGGATCTATACAAATAATCTAAGTTCTTACCGCTATGAAGAAGGTATCCAACCTGAAGTTATCCAACAATTAAATGCGATGGGCCATCAATTTGGGTCTTCTCCAACAACGATTGGAAATGTTCAAAGTATTTTACTTGATCATGATACAGGATTATTAAAAGGTGTAGCAGATGATAGAAGAAACGGAGCAGCGATTGGTGTAGATTTAAAAGGAAAAGGAAAAAAATAAAGGTAAATAATAACTCGATAAAAGGGGATAGGAAATAACTAATAGGGAACAGAACATCCGAACAATCTGACTTAGTGGTGATAGGCTCTAGTCATTTATAGTCGGATGTTCCTTTATTATTAGTCTTTTGTCTTCGTCTCTTTTCTTGAATTTTTAATTATTATGCCTCTAAATCACCTTTTGGACCGAAGAATTCATAATAAATATCCTCTTCGTCTACTTCCCAATCCTTCAATAATTGATAGACTGTTTTCATAAATGGCTCAGGTCCACAAAAGTAGAAAGATGCTTGATTGGTTGGCACCACAGACTGTAACCATGCTAAATCAATAAAACCGATCTTATCGCAGTTGGTAGGATCTTTAGGATTTTCATAAATGGTAAAGGCATGCACATGGTCATGTGCCTTTGCAAGTTGTTTCACTGTATCCTTGAAGCCGTGTACTCTTTCGTTTTGTGCTGCATGAATATAATAGACTTCACGTTTCGGCTGTTGTACCACTACTGTTTCCAGCATACTTGTTAATGGTGTTAATCCGACACCACCACTAATTAATACTAAAGGTTTATTTGCTTGATTGAGGACAAAATCTCCTGCCGGTGCACTAAGGTCGATTAAATCTCCCTCATTTACTGACTGATGAAGATAATTAGATACGATTCCGTCAGGGTTATCACCTATACCGTTTTCCCTTTTTACACTAATACGGAAATATTCTTTATTTGGTTTGCAGGATAAACTGTATTGGCGTTGACAGGTGTAAGGGACGGAAGGAATAGTGATTTTTACAGTGATATATTGACCAGCCTCATAATCCGGCAGAGGGCCATTATCAGCAGGTGTTAAATAGAAAGAGGTGATGACATCACTTTCTTGTACTTTTTGCATTACACGAAAGGAACGATAGCCAACCCAGCCACCAGATTTTTGCGCTGTTTCGTCATACATTTCTTTTTCGACTTGAATAAAGACATCTGCAATAACGTTATATGCTTTAGCCCAAGCTGTCATAATTTCATCTGTTGCTGCTTCTTTTAAGACATCTTTCATCGCTTTTAAGAGATTTTCACCAACAATAGGATAATGTTCTGGCTGAATGTTTAAGCTTCGGTGTTTATGAGCAATTTGATTTACTACAGGTAGAATGTCCTCTAATTGATCAATGTGTGCTGCAGCTGTATATACGGCATTTGCCAACGCTTGAGGTTGTTTGCCTTTTCTTTGATTTGTCTGATTAAAAATATTTTTTAACTCTGGGTGATTAATGAAAAGTAATTGATAAAACTTGGAGGTAATAGCGGTACCATGTTCAGCCAATACAGGGACAGTTGCTTGTACGGTTTCAATTGTTTTTGCATCAAGTACTCGAGTAGAATTTGTCATTTTTTCACTCCTCGTATAATTAATTTTAAATGGCACATTGAACTTAGTTTTACTCATTTCACACTGTAATAAATCATCAAATAAAAAATGTATTATATATACATGTTTATTATATATAAATTATGGAAGCAGTTTCAATACCCTAGTGGTCAAATATATGACAATTCTGTTAAGAGGTGGTGCGTTTTAACGTATTTTCGGGTAAAATGGAGGGAAAGAAGGGAGAATATAATGCGCTTAAAAAAATATACAGACTTTGCATTGCGGGTTTTAATTTATGCGGGAACGAGTGAACGGAAAGTAAGTATAAAAGAAATATCGGATACTTTTTACATATCGACCGAACATATTCGTAAAGTGGTTCACCAACTAAGTATGAAGGGTTATATTCATACAACAAGGGGGCGAAATGGCGGTATTCTGTTAATGAAAGATCCAAGTGAGATAAATATTGGGGAGATCATCCGATTAATGGAGAATGATTTCTATTTATTAGAATGCTTTAACGGAGAACAAAATCGATGCGTGATTACGCCTGCTTGTAAGCTACGATCAGTTGTCGGAGAAGCGATGCGTGCATTTTTCGAAGTGCTGAATCAATATACATTAGCTGATTTAATCGAAAACAAAGATGAACTAAGAGCATTGATGGATATAAAAGAGGAGCAACCATAATGGGTCCCTCCTCTATTTTTACATGAAGTTTAGCAATTATTGCTCTCTTTTTTGGATGATAAATTGATCTTCGAGTAACAACCAATTTTGTGGAAAGGCTAATCCTAATTTCCAATAACTGATGCCGCGTAAATTTTTTTCTTTAATAAGATCAAATTTGGCCTGAATGGAACGGGCATCTTCAAACCATACTTCATGCTCTTCTCCATTTTCATCTATATAATTAAAATAAGGGGCTTGTGCTTCTTCATCAAAAAGAATTGCCTGATTGTATTCCCTTGCTAACTGAATTGCTTGCTGAGGACTTACAACTTGGGCATATTCACCACCCGGTTCATAAGGAAGCGTCCAGTCATAACCGTATAAATTTTGTCCTAGTAATATTTTTTCAGAGGGCATTTCGGTTAAAGCATAATTAACCACATCACGAACAGGTCCAATTGGTGAAACCGCCATTGGAGGACCACCACTATATCCCCATTCATAGGTCATTAAAACGACAAAATCGACAATTTCTCCATGCGCTCTATAATCATGTGCCTCATACCATTCACCCTCTTGTTCAGCGCTTGTCTTAGGTGCAAGTGCGGTTGATACTAATAAACCTTCTTGATGTAATCGATTGGTTGCCTTCTCTAAGAAGTTACGATAATCCTGGCGATTCTCTGGTGGGAGGAATTCAAAATCAAAGTGAATATCTCCAAAGCCGATTTCATTTGCCGTTTGAATAATTTGATTGAGCATATTATCTTGAACTGTTTCATCGGTTAAAATGATTCGACCTAACTCCGCACTGAAAGCACCTTCTTCGAGATTGGTAATAACAAGCATAAGTGTTGCATTGTGCTCATTTGCAATGGCAGGAAATTGGTTTAATGGAGGAGCAATTAAATTCCCTTGCCGGTCTAATTGGTAGGAGAAAGGAGCTAAATAGGTTAAGTTTTCTGCATGTTTTCTTGCTGCGTTCTCAAGTGTAGCCGATACGGTTTCACCAATAGGCTCAACATATGCATTCACTTCAATAGTAGGCTTAGCGGGTTCTGGTATATATAATGTCATCCCGACAGAAAGTGGCTGATACATATTGATTTGATTGATACTAGCAAGTTCAGCTGCAGATATGCTGAATCTTTGCCCTATCGTATACAAGCTATCCCCTGGTCTGACGGTATAGAACCTCCCATAAATTGGAATGACGAGTGCTTGGCCAACAACTAGAGGTAATTCAGCATCTATTTCATTTGCATTTGCAATCGATTCATAAGAAGTGCCAAATTGATTGGCGATTTGAAATAAGCTATCCCCCTGTTTCACCACATAAATCTGCACAAATAGTTCTCCTTTCTAATAAAAAATAATCTCTATTTAACTTTATGATAAGAAAGGAGAAATAGAACGTTGTATCTAGTGAAATTTCTCATGAAGAAATATAGGCATAGACAATATAAGAACACCAAAAAAGCTATATTTTTGCTGTTTCAGCATTAAATACTTCTGCCATTAATTTTATTGCTTCTTCATTATGTTTCTCGGTATTGGATGCCACACAATTTTCTGGGACATGGAGTGTATACCCTCGCATATGGGCGTCATTAGCAGTAAAAAGAACACATATATTGCCTGCAACTCCTGCAATGATTAGATGTTTGATTTCTAAATGCTCTAATAATGATCGTAAAGGCGTCCGGAAAAAGCCTGACATTTGTGGCTTCATAATAAAGTAGTCATCCTTCTCTGGCATTCCTTGTTCAATGATATCTTCATTTTTAGAAGATAAACATGCCTGAGCAATTTGTTTAAAGTCAGTTTCCCATGTGTCATAATGATCATTCACATAAATAATGGGATAATGGTGTTTCTTTGCAAATTGTTTTAACTTCTTAATGTTCGGTAGAATCTTTCGAGTGTTTTCTAAAAGGAGATCCCCTTCATGAAATGTAAAGTCATTAATTAAATCAATGATTAAGACAGCTGTACTTTTCATTCTCTCACCTCATTTTCCTTCTGTTGACAAGATACCCTATATATCTTAGAATCATGCATTTGTTACTTGAACTTTTACTAATTTTTCTGCACTATAGTAATAAATAGTAAAAGAGTGGGATCATAATGACAGATCAGGAATATATGTTAGTAGCACTTGAACAAGCAAAAAAAGCAGCAGTACTGGGAGAAGTACCAATTGGAGCAGTCATCGTCTACCAAGAGGAAGTAATTGCTACCGCATTTAATTTGCGCGAAAAATTACAGACAACCAACGCTCACGCCGAAATGCTGGCAATCGATAAAGCAAATGAAGTATTGGGAAGTTGGCGACTGGAAGACTGTACATTATATGTAACCCTAGAGCCGTGCCCGATGTGTGCCGGCGCTATATTGCAATCGAGAATACCAAGAGTTGTATATGGAGCAAAAGATAAAAAAGCTGGATGTGCTGGCTCTCTGTACAATTTTCTGCAGGATAATCGTTTTAACCATCAAGTAGAAGTAGTAGCAGGTGTCATGGAAGAGGAGTCACGCCAATTGTTATCAGACTTTTTTAAAGTGTTACGCCAAAAAAAGAAAGAAGAGAAAGCTTTTAATGCCAATAGAAATACAATGGATCACAGCGAAAATGCCGACTAATAAAAATAATATAGCAGAAAATGGATGGCATTTATCATTGCAATTTTTCACAAAAAAGGTTATACTAATATTTGCGCTTTTCATAGGCGCAACTGAATATATTAGCAAATTTGCCGTGCTAGGTGGGGAGGTAGCGGTGCCCTGTACTCGCAATCCGCTATAGCGAGACTGAATACCTTGCTGAGGTGCCATTGCTTTAAGGTCTGCCTTAAGGGAGTAGTGCTGACACTTGGGTCCTGCGCAACAGGAACTCGTGAACCATGTCAGGTCCGGAAGGAAGCAGCATTAAGCGAATTCTCCTGTGTGCCGCAGGGAAGCCTGGGTCGAGCTATCAACTTAAGTAACGCTTAAGGTAATGTCATCGAAGCTTGGTGCACGGCGTTAAATAAAAAGTTCCAACCTCTTGTATCAGTGCAAGAGGTTTTTGTTATATTATAAAGAGTGATCATAGAACAGCATAATCAGCTGAAAAGGAGATCATCTGTCTGTAACAGGATATGATTAGAGCTAACATCCAACTTAAATATTACTCGTGTTTCCTGGCGGGATTTGATACAATAAAGTGAGAAAAATAACGATGATTAGTAAAGGGGATCAATTATGGGCTATCAAGCATTATATCGTGTCTGGCGTCCAAAGAATTTCGAAGATGTAGTAGGACAAGTACATATTACTCGTACCTTGCAAAATGCGATCATGCAAGATAAGTTTACCCATGCCTACCTTTTTTCAGGTCCCCGAGGTACGGGAAAGACGAGTGCTGCTAAGATATTTGCCAAAGCAGTAAACTGTCAAAATGGTCCTTCCTTAGAGCCGTGTGATCAATGTGACGCATGTATTGGTATTCAGGATGGCTCGATTTCGGATGTAGTAGAAATTGATGCAGCATCTAATAATGGTGTCGAGCAGATTCGCGATATTCGTGATAAAGTAAAATATGCGCCAAGTGCAGTAACATATAAGGTATATATTATTGACGAAGTTCATATGTTATCGATTGGTGCCTTTAATGCATTGTTGAAAACATTAGAAGAACCACCTAAGCATGTTATATTTGTCTTAGCAACAACTGAACCACATAAAATTCCTTTGACCATTATCTCAAGGTGTCAACGATTCGATTTTAAGCGAATTTCCCAATCAGCTATGGTTGACCGTATGAAGAAGATTACCGAAGCGGAGGGAATTGCTGTCACGGATGAAGCATTAGAGGCAGTTGCGTTATCTGCAGAAGGTGGTATGCGTGATGCGTTAAGTTTGTTAGATCAAGCTATTTCTTATAGCGAAGCACAGGTAACAATTGAAGATGTGCTGGCTGTAACCGGCTCTGTTTCTCAAGCTCAACTGGCAAAGATAGTCAGTTCCATGCATATAAATGAAGTAAAAGAAACATTACTGGAGATTGACGGGATGATCCAGGAAGGAAAAGACCCTGGTCGTTTTGTATTTGATCTTATCTATTATTTGCGTGATGTGTTGCTTTATCAAACGGCTCCATCTCTAGAAAATGTGCTAGAGCGGGCAATTGTTGATGACACATTTAAAGAATTAGCTAATAAGCTTGATGCAGAATGGATTCAAATGGCGATTAAAGAATTGAATCAATGCCAACAAGAAATTAAGTGGACCAACAGTCCGAAAGTTTTTATCGAAGTTGCCGTATTAAAAATTTGTAATCAAGGTATAGGGGCAAAAACAGAAGCTGCTTCCATCCCTGCTGTAGAGCAGCTAAACGATAAAATTCGAAAATTAGAACAGCAACTGACCAATATGCAACAACAGTCTAACCAAGGTATCCAGCCGGAGAAGCAACAGCCCGCACCTAAACGAAGTGCATCTGTCAATCGCAATGGCTATAAGGTACCATATGATCGAATCAGGCATGTACTCAATGAAGCCTCTAAGACTTCTATTCAAAAGGTTAGAGCACAGTGGTCTGTTTTTATGGATGCTTTAAAGAAACAAAGTGCACCGGCACATGCGACCATTCAGAATAGTAAGCCTAGTGCAGCGTCTGAAGATGTTATTATTATTGCGTTTCGTTATGAAATTCACTGTTCACTTGCATTAGAACATAAACAAACGATAGAATTAATGTTATCCGAGACTATCGGGCAGAATGTAACATTTATCCCTATCCCTGAAGAAGATTGGACTAGTTTACGTGATGAATATGTCCGTAAGCAGAAACAACAAGATGAGGGGACAGATGAAGCAGCTACCTCTTCATCTCAGGAAGAAGAGGATCCTGTTGTTGATGCTGCCAGAAAGTTAGTCGGCGATGACTTATTAGAAATACATGATTAAAAAATAGATTTTATTTAGGAGGGTTTGCCATGCGTGGTGGAGGAAACATGAATAAAATGATGAAACAAATGCAAAAAATGCAAAAGGATATGATGAAAGCTCAAGAAGAGTTACAAGAAATGACGTTTGAAGCTACTGCTGGAGGTGGAATGGTAAAGGTGGTAGCAAATGGAAAAAAAGAAATCACCGATATTGAGATCAAAGAGGAAGTAGTAGATCCAGATGATATCGAAATGCTACAAGACCTTATTTTAGCAGCGACGAATGAAGTACTAAAAGAAGTAGATGATAAAACAAATGATACGATGGGCAAATTTACAAAAGGATTAAATTTACCTGGAGGAATGTTCTAGGAGGGTTCTCATGTATTATCCCGAACCGATATCAAAGCTAATTGACAGCTTTACTAAATTGCCAGGAATCGGTCCAAAAACTGCCGTGCGCCTGGCATTTTTTGTCTTAAATATGAAAGAAGATGACGTGCTCGATTTTGCGAAAGCACTTGCTAATGCAAAACGTGAATTGACTCATTGCAGTGTATGTGGTCATATTACGGATCAGGATCCTTGTGCAATATGTCAAGATGACATGCGTGATCACTCGTTAATATGTGTGGTGCAAGATCCAAAAGATGTGATAGCAATGGAGAAAATGAAAGAATTCAATGGTAAGTATCATGTTTTACATGGGGCGATATCTCCAATGGATGGAATTGGCCCTGAAGATATTAATGTACCATCATTGATCAATCGCTTAAAAGACGAAGAAGTAAAAGAATTAATTCTAGCAACAAATCCTAATATTGAAGGTGAAGCAACTGCGATGTATATTTCAAGATTGGTAAAGCCTTCGGGAATCAAAACTACACGAATTGCTCATGGTCTGCCGATGGGGGGAGATTTAGAGTATGCCGATGAGGTAACGCTCTCCAAAGCATTGGAAGGCAGAAGAGAAGTATAATAGTAGGTGAAGAAAGTATGTTTCGTTCCAAAAAAATAAAAAAAGCAGAACTGGATCAGGAATTTTTAGACCAAATATTTCAGTTGAAAAAAGAATGGACTTATTTAGATGATATTTTGAATCGGAGTATAGAACCGAGTGAATCTGGTCAGTTTGATTTGGCTGTGACGAGGGCTAAATATTTTTATTTGCTTAGAGAAGCAAAAACGCGAAATTTATCTGCTATTAAATAGTTTTTCTTCTATTTCTTGTTTTCTCTTCATATAAATAGAGTAGTTATATTTTATATGAAAAAGGGGACAAGCGTATGAATTGGTGGATTATAGCTGGAATAGTAGGATTAATTGTTTTTTTGTTAATGAAAGGAATACCGGTAAATCTCGTAAAAGGTAGCGGACAAGTGGTAATGAAAGTCACGATTGGTGTGCTGTTTTTATTTTTCTTTAACTTATTTGGTGCCTCTTTTGGATTGTATATACCTATTAATGTGTTTACAGCAGGTATCGTTGGAGTCCTAGGTATACCTGGTATTGCTTGTTTAACTGCCATTCATGTTTTCGTCATATAAAAGAAAGAGCAGCCTTGGACAAAAGGTTGCTTTTTTTATGTAAGAAGATGTGCTAATAATTGGTGATGAATTATTTTAAAAAAAGTATTGCATATAATAATAAAAACATGATAATATAATCAAGTCGCTTTTTTGAGCAGCAATTTAAAAGATCATATCATTTCTTTTCTTTTTTAAAAAATGTATTGACTTCAATTCAAATACATGGTATATTTAAGAGGTCGCCAAAAAAACGACAAAACACATTGAACTTTGAAAACTGAACAAAACAACCAGTATGATTTTAAACATGAAACAAGCTAGCTTATAGAAGCGAGCAAGGTCAGATGTTACCGATTAAGAACGCGACGTCCTGTCGCAA
>NZ_JBQHXU010000022.1:0-17950 GCF_052063305.1 Gracilibacillus sp. HCP3S3_G5_2
GCCCATTTAAAACACTCCTTTAGCTTTATAGTTATTATTCTACCAAATAAAAAACTGTGTGAGTAAGAAACCGTACGCATTTCTTACTTACACAGTTTATATTACACTCCCTGCAAGGCTTTAATCGTGTTCTTGCCCAAATATTTATCCTGCTTAGATCCAACTTTTGCTTGTAGTTTTCCAACCACAAGACTACCTCCCTTGCCAAAAGTAATTCCAGATCCAATAGCTTCAGTAACATTATTACGATATTGATTAGATATAACACCATCGACAACGCTGTTTAGTGCCTTCTGGAGAGCAGTAGTTGTTTCACTTCCCCAATATCCATCTTCGGATATAGATACGTTATATGATTTATTGTCATTGCTACCTTTTGAATTAAGTGAGGGTCTTTTTCCTGCTTGTAATTGTGAAATGGATAATCCACCATCCATTTGTAAATGAGGATAATCTTTAAATGAAGTCCAATCTCCTCCCCATTCAAAGCCTAATGATTTAGCAATTTCTGCTACACGTTTCCAATCAGAATTCACAGTCCATAAAGCTTTTTTACCATCATCACTTACTAAGAAATAATCAACGGCTAGACCATAATTGTGATATGATTGTCCACCCTTTGCATTAGTTACAACTTTACCTGAAGTAGTTCTACCTTGTGCATATAGTTCATTTTGTCGAGCATTACTACGGTATCCTTCTGATATTTGTACGTAAATTCCCTCTTTGTATGCTCGTTTAATCACTTCAATAGCTGCTTCTTTTACTACTGAATTAATTTTACTTCCCATATTTCGTTCTGATCTATCCAGTAATGTTTTTAATGATACTGTCATTTTATCTAACTCCTTTTAAAAGTTTTTGAACATAAAAAAGAACAGGGAAACAAATCCCTACTCTAACAATTAATTATTTATTTGCTTTTCGTTCTTTAGCCTTCTCCGACCAATCATTGTCTTTCCAATGATTCCATGCTTCAATCGCAAACATAAACACAATAGATACACCGCTTACAATTTGTTCATTGTCGAATGGAAGTAATTCATAACCCATAATTAATGCACTAGAGTTTATGGATACTAAAATCCATGCAACTAAGCGCACCCATTTGTTATTAATTTTGCTCAATTTTTCTTTTAACATTTAAATTCCTCCTGTACTAGCAATAATTAGTCCTAACAAAGCCATAACAATTGCTCCAACAATAATTCTTAATATCCAAGTTGTATTATTTTTAATAGCAGTTACATCTTCCTTCATGTCTTTGATATTCGATTCAGCAACAGCTAACCTTGTCTTAACATCTGACATATCGTCTTCTAATTTTTCTACTCTTTTTTCCAAGACGTATACCCCCTTTTATTACAATAAAAAAAGCACCTCATTTTAAGATGCTTGTTAATAACTCATTTCTATTCGTTTTTCTTCTTCATCTAAAGCTCGACATAGCATTGTAAATAACACTTTGAATTTGTCAAAATCATTATACTCATCGTCTTTAAGATACAATCCTCTTAAAAACCTCTCAAAATTTGATTTTCCTTTAACCATTTTCTTCATATCTACATCCGTTATTTTATAATCTATATTGTGAGCGAATTTATTCCTAAAAGAATTAATTCCCAACAATACATTTTTAATACTCTTATCTTCTATTGCTCCTAGTGCATATGCTAAATCAACTTTCATTGGAAAATTTAGTTTTGCTACATCTATTTCATTTTTATTTACTAAGGACGATTCGATTAAACGAATCAATTTGGATTCTATAATGAGATGTCCTCTTATAAATACTTGTAAAGGGTCATCCGATAATATATTGATTATCATATTCTCAAAATCTTCAGTAATATGTGAATGTAACATTATAATCTCCTCCTCTTTATCACAATTCGACAAAAAGGAGGAAATTCCTTCAATTCATTTATTGTTTTTATTACTTTTCTGTTATATCAGCGTTTTTAATAGCTTCTAATACTTCTCTAGCAATTTTTGTAGTATCTTCTATTTGTTCTAATGTTCCACCAAATTTAATGGATTGAACAACTTCTATTAAAAATTCACTATGTTCTTTTTTATCAATTTTCATTATATCACCTCTAAGACATATTAATTGTAGCTAATGTTCCATCTGTATTTACTTTTATACGCCACAAACCACCGTTACTGTCCTCCAACATTACACCTTTTTGACCTGTAAATAATAAGTCAGCATCGGTTGCCAATCTTCCAAACCTTGCACGGTACAAATGTGTGTCTCTACCATTTCCTTCGCCCCAAGACATTGCACCTGAGGCTTCTATTACAAATCGGTAATCTGTATCATTTGTTACTTGTACTCCAAAAACCCTCCTAGATGAATCGGCATGATCCAATACAAACAACGGAGTCATAGTCTCTTGACTCATCCCTTCAACTCTAACTGCTTGATTTGCACTTCTGATATGTAATTGATGAGTTGGATTAGACGTACCCATCCCAATTCTTGAATTTAATCTGTCCATAAACATAACACTACCTACTGGTTCACCGTTATCATCTCTAGGTATAAAACGCAAATTGTTATCATTATCCAGTCTTATAGTAAAACGTCTTTCATTATCTTCAATCTCTGTACTGTCGGAAAATTCTAAGTCTCGATTGCCACCACGACCACCAATACGTAAAATGCCATATCCAACTGTAAAATCAGCAGATGACGTTTTAATATTGGTGTGATCTTGATCAAATGGGAATGCCATTCTTGTTTGTAAAGCCCCATTGGAGTCACTTACCTCAATTGACCAATGATTATGAGGATCTGCATCTGGATTGTTTGCTAAATCGTGTGCTCCTACCCATGCTTTTAATTCAGGAGTGTCGGGATCTGTTGCTGCATCCCACCAACCTATAAACGGTTTTGCACCATGATTTTTCCACATTAATTGTAAAACATCACCTGCGTGATCATTTGGCTTATTTGATTTAAGATAAGATTCTAATATAATCCTGCTCGTTTTATGATTCGAAGAGTTAGGATTATCAGTTGGCTCTGACTGAAGGTATAATATACCGTCCATCGTATCACCACTTTTTGAAACCTTTTCTTGTTCTAACGATGTTAAAGTTGGTGCATAATCTTGTTCTAATTGTGTTAATTTTTGTTCTATTTCAGTTGCTAATGCTGCTTCATCAAATTCACCATCAATAATCGCCTGTGCTACTTGTCGTGACCAATCAGCCACTTCAGCAGTAGCTTCCATAGATGATGCTAATGCTTCACGAACATCTCGACCGTATATTTCTGTTCTAACTTTGTGTGCTAATTCTTCAATATTTTCAGGTATTGCCACTATGCATCTCTCCTTCTTGTTCGTTGTTTAATTTCCTTTGCTTTATTACTTAATACCTCTGCCATTTCTTTTAATTTATCGGCTAAAGTTTTATCCATTAAAAAAGACCTCCTAATTGTCTTTAAGGGTCTGTACATCTTGATATAATTGATCTAAATCAATTTGTTGTGTAACTGTTAACAGTTCTAATTTGTCTTTTAAATCATCTAGATTTATATTGTTTATTACTTCAATTAAATCTAGCTTAACTTTATCGTCAGCTATCATTAATCCATCAGTAGAATGAGTAACAGGCTCATAAATAGGTATATCGTCTAACGAATCATTTAAATCATCTATTGCAGTTTGCAAATTATCAATAGCTTCATTTAATTCAGGCAGGTCAGCATTGTTTAGTAAATCCTTTACATTGTCTACCTCATTTTTGGTATTGTCCACTTCGTTTAGTAAATCACTAATACGTTGCGATTGATTATTAATCGTATTTTCTAATGTAACAACTCTTTGAGCAGACCTATTAGCTTCTGCTTGGTATTCCTTTAGTGTTTTAAATTTGTCTCCAATGGTTAATGAATCATCTTCTGGAGCATTTATATCAATAGACTTACCAATTACTCTTAGACGCTCATCAATTCCCATAATTGGATTATAAATGGGATATGTATTGCCAATATCAAAAGAATCATTTGCTTTACCTATCAATGATAGATCAACTACATCTACATTATATTGAGTGTAACTTGTCTTTTGATTAGCTATCCAATTCTGACCTGCTGTTAATAGATTACTAGGTATGGTGATATCATCCCATGTTTCACTACCGCCTTGTATTCCAAATTCAGCAATCAATTCAGGTGAATCAATATACGGAATACCATTGTTTACACTTTCAATTGTTAATCTAGCTTCAGATGCATCAGTATCGTCTTCATCTTCAGACTCTATACGTGTTCCTAATGGTGTTAAACGTGTAATAATTTCTGTTGGGTTTCTATCTCTGCTTAAACTTTTTAAATTCCTAGCAATACGTATTTCAGTATTACTATCAATTCCAACTCGATCAATTAAATCTAGATATCTAACTCCATTAGATTTGCGTATCTGTAACTCTCCTCCGATACGGTCAATTAATTTTTCAAATATTGTATCATAGGTATTGTCTTCAGCAGACAAATACAGATATAAATTGTTTGTTGAATTTGTCACGGTTACATTTCCAACTTCAAATTGTTTAAAGTCTTCAACTTGTTGATTATGGTAGGAAAGGATAGTGGTTAATAATTCTTTTGGTGTCCCTCGAAACTCTAAATGTCTTTGTTGACTATCGTGTAAATAAGCTAATTCACCTTCACATTCATATGATGTACTATGTAAACCATCTGATGTCATATTGTCACTAGGAGATAAAACTCTACCTTCAAAGACATATTGATTTGTCAATGTATTAAGCACATTTATGTGTGTCTTTAAAGGTTTTAATTTTCCATATGCAGGATTATTGGGAGTAAATTCTATGTTGAAGCTGTCTATTTTATTTATTTCCTTTTTTATTTGACCATTTACCAACTTAATTTCGTTTATATAAGGACTATGTATGACTGTTTTATTATCATCATTAATAATTGCAACCTCATACATTTAAATCAACTCCTTATAAAACTCGAAAGATATTGATCCATTGCCTATTATCTTTATAGCGTTTTCACCTGTAGATAGGTTAAATCTATTATCTTGAGTTTCACCTGAGCTAATATTATAAGTGATATTATCCTTTTCGATTGTCATAGGAGTAGAAGCAACTACCTTAGGAGATGGATTAGATTTTCCTGTATTATATAAAATAACTTCTAACTCTCCATCAACATCAAATGATGTTTGTTGAGCAATATCTAACTCAAAATTAAAATCATCCCATATATCATGACCTTCTTGTAATTCTGATACCATAAATGGGTAAGCTTCAAATTCTACAGTCAATACTCCTGTACTCCAGTTTTCTTCAAAACTAGATTCGGACTGAACTTCAGCAATAAAATAATAATTAGGAAAGAAAGGATCTATAAGTTTGTGTTTCCCATTTCCATCCATAAGCCAATTAATTAGTTGTGTCTTTTTAACATTCATAAATTCCTTTTTATGAGGATGATTGATATCGACTACATTAAAACCATATACTAATTTTCTATTGGTGTAAGTTACATTTCCATAAATATCACTAAAATCATACTCTTGGTTAGAGAAAGGAATTTGCACCAATATTTTATTTTTACTCGGAATGCCTATTTCTCTGTCTGTAGTCATTGTTATACCAAAATCCTTATACGAATGTTTACCTTGGTACTCTATTCCACTATACATTAAGTTGCAAGCCCCCTCTCTTCTCTCCTTAGTCTCATACCGCCTTCTTGATCCATTGCATCACTAGTTAACTGTGCAAATGTTCTTCCGTCTACTTGTAGATAAATGGGTTGTTGTTGATTATTATTCATTCCATTTATCATAGCCTCCATTAATTCCAGCATTCTATTATTATTGGTTAGATTTTGCTGCTCTACATCAGGTATTGAGTTATCAGCTAATCTTTGACCAGCTTTAGCAACTCTACCACCCATTTGTTGCAATCCTTTTTCTAAACCTTCACCACTAAATTCACCAATTTCCATAAATACACGTGATGGAGACTTGATCCCTAATAATTTTTTAGCTCCATCAATTGCACCATCTACTACACCTTTAACCGATTCAACGACTTTGCCAGCCATATCTTTTACACCATTGATTAAACCTTGGATGATGTCTTTACCAATCTGCTTTAAGTCAATTCCACTTAAGAAATCCTTGACTTTATCCCAGATAGCCGAAATTGTAGAACGTATATTCTCCATTTGATCTGAAACAGCGTCTTTCATGCCTCGAAAATCGCCCTTAATCAATGACTTCAAGAACTTTAGACCATTTTTAAAGGTGTCTTTCCAAAATTGAATAATTCGCTTGATTATATCAACTGCCATATTTAGGTACTTACGGATAGCATCGGTAACAGACTTAAAGTTTCCATTCGTTTTGTCATCTATCCAATTTAGCGCATTAGTAAATGAATTCATGATTGATTTTAATAAATTGGTTAGAAAATTTAGTAATTTAGACCATATTTTTTGTCCAAATTCTACGACTTCATCCCAATTTTTATAAAGAGCGACACCTATTGCTATCAAAGCTGTAATGACTGCAATTACAATACCTACGGGACCCGTTAAGGCAGTAAATAATCCACCCAAAGCAGGTAATATAGTCATCAAATTACCGATAACGATAATGATCTGACCAACAACAAGCAAAATGGGACCCATTGCTGCTACTAGTCCAACAATTATCATAATTAGATTCTGCGTTTCTGGAGATAGATTTTTAAACCACTCCAATAATTCCCCTACTTTTTCACCAAATGATTGTATAGCAGGAATGACAGTATCTTGTATAATAGGCATTAATGTATCTTGTAGCATTGGTGCTAAATCTGCTCCAATTTGTAAGCCCATATCCTTTAATGTCTCTATCATCTTATCCATTTCAATTCTAAAATCATTGGCATCGTTTAGACTATCTTCACTCATGACACGACCTAATTCATGAGCTTCATCTTTAGCGTTTTGGATCTCATCAGCACCCATTCCCAATACAGGTGCTAAATCTGTCCAACTACCACCAAACAATTGACTAGCAATTGCATTTCGATCTTGTACATCTTCCATTTCAGACAGTATACCAACCATTGTGTCCATTTGATCTTCTGGAGACATATCTTTTAATTCATCAAATGACAATCCCATTTTCACTAATGCTTCAGTTGCTTTACCACCTTCACTCTCTAGTTGTGGTATTTTCTTAGTTAGATTTTCAACGGCACTAGTCATGGTATCCGAACTAACACCAGCTACAGTTGCAACATGTTCCCATTCTTGGATTGCATCTGTAGACATACCAGTTGTTTCGCTTAAGTCAAGTATGCTATCAGCCGCATTTCCTGAAGCTTGTGCTAAGCCTAATAAACCTGTTGCTCCTGCTGCTATTGGTCCCGTGATAAACTTAGTCATATTAGATCCTGCACCAGATACTTTTCCACCAACATCTTTAAGTTTTTCACCAGAGTCTTTCATAGTGTCAGAAAAGCTTTTTTGTTTACCTTGCACACTTTCTAACTGATCTTCATAGTGTTTTAGCTTACTTTCCGTCTCGACTACTTCACGCTGAAAGTCACGATACTGTTCTTCTCCAATCTCACCTTTTTCAAATTGTTGTTGAACTTCCGCTTCAGCACTTTTTAATTGATCTAATTTATCGCTAGTTGCTTCTACTTGATCAGCTAGTAATTTTTGCTTTTGAGCAACTAATTCAGTGTTGCCGGGGTTAAATTTTAATAGCCGTTCAACGTCACGCAATTCTTTATTGACATCACTAGAACGTTTATTGACATCTTGTAAGGCTTTATCAAGTCCTTTCGTTTCGCCTTCAAGTTCAATTTTTATACCCTTTACTCTTTTAGACAAATCATTTCACCCCCCATCTATAAAATGGGGTTCAATGACCCTCTATCTTTTAATAATTACTTCACTTTTACATCTTGTACATTTCGTTTCAATTGTTCCTTTTAGATTGTCACTAATAATAAACAAAAGCTTATTACATTTGTGACACCTAACTGATTCCTTTTCCATTGTTATCACCTTAAAATGCATCAAAATCTGACTGGTTGGCTTGCCTTGTTTTATTACGTTTAGGATCATTTTGATCAACAAATTCCTCTATATAATCCAAGCACATACCAACTGTCATATACTCTAAATCGTCATAGCTTAATTCAACTTTTTTACACATAAAAAGAAAGGAGTCAGTAGTAATTGGTTCACCACTTGACTCCTTTTTTACTTTTTTTTACCTTGTAAACTATGCATCATCAAGTCTTGTAATTCGGGCAAAACTTTCATAATTGGAAACTCATCAAATTCATCTAGCCATTCAATCGGTTCTGGAATCTCCTTATTAGCAGTCTTAGCCAATACCCAAATGATGTTATATAGAACTTCAAAATCTATGTATTGTAACGTTTCATAATCGATATCTTTACTATCTATTTTATCTTCACTAAGCTTATCTGCCATCTGCATAGCAGGAAACATTTTCATTAAATCAGCAAATAAATCTTTACCAAATTGTGATTTATACCGTAACATTGTCGATGCTGTAGATTTAAACGTTACTTGTCTACCATCAATTGTTAATGTTTTCTCCATTATTTACCTCCTTAGTTACGCTGACACTTTTTCATAAACTACATCATACCACGCATCATAAATAGTAGATGGTGTATTAGTTGTAGTCTTAGTCTTAACTGCATTATCTTTTACACGTGCACTTGCTACAAATGATAATTCAGTTGTATTAGGCTCAACAGAATCTGTCTTAGTTGTTCCAGATACTGTTGGACGGTTAGCTGAACAATTGTATAAAACGTGACGTGTTGCCTTTACATCTCCGTCAAATTCAAACATGAATGCAAATCTACTAGTTTTAGCATTAGTCTTTTCTGTTAATACTTCGTCTTCCTCATCTTGCTCTTCTCCAAGTACATCTACTGCAAAATGTTGTGGAATATTAGCAATAGTTAATGTTCCTTCATAGCCTTGGTTATTAGGTGCAGAATAATACAACATATTATCAGCAAAAAACTCTGTCATGTCACCTCTTGGCTCTAGTGTTAATTCTACAGTTCCCGGCAATCTTACAGGTGTGCCGTATACATCCTCATTTGTATCTGGATCTACCGTAATTGGTGCATAGTGTGCGTTTTTTACCCCAAAGTTTACTTTGTTTCCCATTTATACCACTCCAATTTCATAAATTTTTTGAAATAAATCTTCTGATTCTATATATCTTTGTGTTGATTCCCAAGCAATTTCGTGTTCGTCTAATAAGTTCTCAATAGCTTTTTCTGCTACTAAATCTTTTTTGTCTGTGTATAGTTCAATATCTACACTAGTTACTTTTTGATACGTCTTGTTGTCAGCATGGAAGTTTTCTGTATCAGGTGTAGTGTAGGTGATATACGGAATGCTTGGAGTATCTTTGAAATGTGAAAAAGCCACAGGATAACCTGTAGCTTCTAATAAATCTATTAACTTCATTAATGTCATCCCTTGATCACCTTCTCTACCAACCTCTCAAACTCTTTTATTGCATTTTGCTCATTTGGATAAATGTGAGATTGTCCGCTGACACGACCACCATTACGTTTTGCATGTCCATTTTCTAGCAAGTGTGTTAATTGAGGTTTTTTAGCATTGTGAACCACATAACCAGTTTTGGTTTTTTTAGCTTTCCAACCTTTAGCATACTCACTTGTCTTTTCTGGACTATCTTTTCTTAAATTTTTAACTGTATCTTTTGATACTTCTTTTTTAGCATCTTCCATACCTTCTTCTACTTCAGAAGTAAACTCTTTTAAAGCATCAGCAATTTGTTTAGCTATATCATCCATTACCAATCACCTTCTGACATGTCAACTCCATATACTCGTTGTCAATTCGATATGTTCTAATAACTGTATATCTTTCACCCTCAAACTCTACCAATTTTTGCTTAACATACTCGAAATTATGTATAGTAAACGCTATTTCAGGCTTCATGTCGTTAATAGAAGCATTATAAAATTCGCTTCGAGTAATAGATTTAGCATCACATAAAATAGTAGTTGGCGTTTCTACAGGAATTGGATTTTTTACTTTGTCATACTCAATAGTTTCTTTTATCAAGGTGACTTGATGATCAAATGTCATACTCATTATTCGCCACCTTCCTCATTCGCCTTTGAGTATTGACTAACAATAAGATTATGTAGTCTAAATTGTAAATGTCTAGGCATTGTCCCCAACTCATCTCTGTTCTCGTACTGCCATGTTGCATAATCTACAATAAACATTAAAAGGTTGGCATCAGACTCATCCAAAACCAACCCATTAATATTTTTTAATTCAGCAATTACACCTTCAATACGCTTTGTAAGGTATGTATCTCTAACATCAGACGTAATACCAAGTCTTGCTTTTAATATCTGTAAAGCATTTTGGATCATTTTAACTCAATCCTTCTTCAGCTTCGATTGCTTTATTTTTGCCTCTTACCTTTTCACCATTAGAAAGTAAATAATAGCCTCCACCTAAATGTTTAGGAGCATTATCTTTTGATTTTTTAATTTCAACTTTTATACCTTTTATTCTGTTTGGCGAATCATTTTCATCAGTATTATTAGGAGAACTAGCTTTAACAACTAGCTCCCCAAATTTGGTTGAATTAATTTGTTTAAATCGTTCTTCAGTTATTTCAAATATTTCGTTTTCTTCTCTATGTACCTTTTCTTTTTTATCGAAAAAATATCTAATAGCTTGTACCTTCAATCAACATACCTCCTATTATGCTACTGGAGTTTCGTCTGGTGTAAATGTAATGTAGAAACCTGCTGCATCATCAGTGTTTTGAACATCAAAGCGTACAAAGCCAGCTAATAATTGACCATAAATGTCGTTATCTACCCATTTAACTGATGCTTTTTTACGGTTAAACAGCGCAACCGCTTCCTTTGCATCACCAATGAAACCTACTAAATCTCCATCAGCTTCACCGATCATATCATCATCAAGTACAACTACCTCTTTACCAGATAAACGCTTACCAGATTCAACAGTAATGTCATCTTGAAGTAAATAACGACCATTTTTGTCTTTCAACGTATCTAATTCGTTATATAAAGAGGAGGAAATGAAAGCCTTAACATTATAAATCTTCTTAATGTCTTTGTTGATCACACCTTTAATTCCATCTAATCCTGTTACTTCTTTTGCTGTGGCATTTTTAAACGCTGCTGCAATCTCAGCATTTTTAGTATTTAAATCTTGGTCATCGATTTCTTCTGTGATTAGACCAACAACATCGTAATCTGCATCATCAATTGCTTCTTGGGATACAGGAATGTACCCACGGTAAGTTTCGATGTCATACGCTACATCTTCAATAACAGGTTTAGCTAATTCTGGATTATTCTTTAATTCTTCTACAGATACCATTTTACTTCCAGATTTTTTGATAAGTGGATATTTACCAGCACCACTATTAACTGGAACAACACGAACATACTTACTTAAATCAAGGGTGTCTTCAGGTTGTTTTTGAGCAGATAACAACTCTTCTGGGATAAGTGCCCCACCTTCTACAGATGTAAATCCATCACGTGCTTCACCTTTCGTTTTTACATAACGGTTAATACCTTCTCGTACTTCTAAATTCTCTTTACTCATTTCACGACTTCCTCTCTCATTATTTTTTGGTGTATTTTCGTTTAGTTGTTCGATTTCTTTCTCAATATCTTCAATCTCTTGTTCTAAATTTGTCTTTTCTTCATTCAATTCTTCTTGTTCTTTTTCTAATTTTGCAATCTCATCTTCTACAGTTGCTACTTCCTCTTCATTCTCTGCTTCTTCGATGGATTGTTCTAACTCATCGGCTCTTGTATTAAATCCTTCTTCTTTTTCGATTAATTCTTCTAAAGTTGACTTACGTTGCTCTAATTTTTTACTTAGTACCAGTTGCTTTAATGCCATTATTTAATCTCTCCCTTAATTGATTTTTCTTATGGTTTAACTTTTCTTGTTTAAATTTCTCTGCATCTTTTTTACGGGCATTGATGCTCGTTGTTGGATAAGCAGGAAATGTTACTGTCGAAACTTCCATTATGTCTGCATCTTGAACGATAAACTTTACCGATCCATCATCCCGTGTGATAGTATCTTCGTGAATTGGCATAAAACCGAATGAACAACCATGCATATCACCACGTTGAACTTTTGCATACACACTCATTGCTTCAGGATCATTTTCATTGATTTTTAATTTTCCCCAAAGCCCTTTATCATCTGCTATTAACTCTAATGTTCCATTACCAGTCCTACCTAATGGTGACTTTGAATCGTGATTGATTAAGCAATATATATCATTATTTTCTAGACTATTTTTAACTGCTGATGGTTTAATTTCTTCAAACATTCCAGGCATTAATTCTGTTTCCTCATTAAAACGAATAAAATATCCTTCAATGATCTTTTCATCACCTTCAGAATTTCTAGTTTTTAATTCAGAGTTAAAATACATTTCTCTTTGTTCCAATGTATATCACCTCCTTACAAGCATAATAAAAACACCCTGCTAACAGAGTGTTGATTGACTTACCTATTCATTTTCTTGATTTTGAATTAACTTACTTTGATCACCAATTTTGTCTGACGGTATGTAGTTTTCTAGCATAACTAATTCGTTCAATCCTTCTTTTGGAGACATACTTAACTTGTCTCTAACCTCATTACCTGTTGCCAATCCTTTTGTATACAAGTCGCTAAATACATCAGACAACTCTTTCAAATCATAGGCATACAAGCTATGAGCATTAAATTTAAAATACATGTCAGGACTAAATAACAATTTCCTAGTCAATTCTTGTTGAATACCTTGTGCTATAGGCATAATTGTAGATTTGATAAAGTTGTTATACTCATCTTTATCATAATTTCCTACACCTAGAAAAAATGGTGGTACACCCAACAAACCAGCAACAGTTTTCTTGTCAATTTCAACAGAATCATTGATTGCCAAATCTTTTAATGATAGCGGTTTAACTTGTTGTACTTCTAATAAATCCGCTGGAATAATCCACGGTTGACCTGCATTAGAAGATTCTAAATACTTTTTATAAACTTGGTTTCTACCTTCCTCGCTTGATATCTCGGCTGTGTTGGCATCAACCTTTACAATTAATGATGGATTATATCTGCCACTCATAAAATCTTTTTTTGTTGCCATTGCTGACTTTAAATTATTTACTAAGTCTCTCAAAACTATTCGATAACCTGTACCTATATACGGTCTATTAGGATCTGGATTAATGGTAAAATGCAATACCTCATCGTAGTTGTAAGTCTTATTATTATAATTCACTTTGTAAGCATCTACAGTGTCAATAAAACTAGTAATGCTAGGTGCTAAAGGCACTAAATCAGCAATCAATCCGTTACTAATTTTAGGATATACAACACTATTTCCATCACCAGATAAAAGTAAATTATAAACAATTAAATACATCCATTGCTTTCTAGTCATTAAACTATATGGATTAATATCAATCTTTTTAGCTAACTCATTTTTAACTCTAACATCACCATCATCTGTATTTTGCATTAAATGGATGGTCATAGATGATACTAAATCAGCAATTTTATGTACTGCTATCTTAACTTCTGGATTATCTGATAACCTCGTATAACCTACTATGTTTAAATCATTAGCATTACTTAAACTTTCAAACCATTTTTCTGTACTTGATGTAATTGGATTCGTACTCCTTGTTTTAAATAAAAATCCCAACGCTAATCACCTCCTTCATTTTCATCGTAGAAATAAAAGGCGATAATTGAGATCCCTATAAATAATAATCCAGTCACGATAAACCCTGTAATAATTGACCAAATAAAAAAGCCTATCGATAAAAAAGCCATACCGATAAGTAGTAAGATCTCTATCAAATTATCTTTTAACCAACTAATTTCAATCACCACCTTGTAACCATTTACTAGCTGAACTACTTTTTTGTAAATTTTTCAACATTTGCATACAACTAAAAACACTTGCATCAAATATATCAATACGCATATTAGGCATTACCTTCTCATATTTAATCGCATCGTCTGCTTGTTCGATACCTTTAACATTTTGCACACAATATTCATAAGCTTCACTATGTAAGTAATAAAATTTTTTATCTTTTACTTTTCTCTCTATATGCCTGAATCCTTCTGATTTCAAATGAAAATATTGTGGAGTCTCTTCAATTTTAAACCTTGCTTTTTTCATTTCCAAAAAGAACTCTCGTCCAAACTTGATATCAAATCCTACTTGTTTAATTTTAAATCCCATGCCTCTCATTGACTTAAACCACTTGACAATTTCTTGATGGTCAACTACTGCGGAATTAGTCATAGTTAAATGACCATCATCTAACCAACCAAACAAGGGTATATTATCCTCGTCTGCTTTAGAATATGCTGCTGGTCTTGGAAAAAAGGCATGTGTAACAACAATGTCTACATCATTGTAAGTACCATACAAAGCAGCAGCAGTTAAATCGTGCATCCGACTTAAATCTGCACCGCCATACCATTCAATTGGTAACTTTGCTAATTTTTCTAAAGTCCAATTATACTTACTGTCACTATTTCTAAACTCTTCAATGTTAAAGTATGATTTCATGCTAGAAGTATAAATATTCAAAGATTTTGCCAAGAAAGATTTCCTAGCTTGCGGGTCATTCTGTGCTTGTATAGCATCATTCATTAATTCTTGTGCAGATACAGATACATTGTAGTTAGGATTAGCTTTCTCATGCTCAATAGGATTGGTATAATCTACATCACCATTCTCATCTTCATCCGCTTTACAGATATATACAAAATATTGTTCGTCTTTAACTGACTTATCAAGTATCTTTTGACAATACTTCATACGGTTATAACAAAAACTGTTAGGATTGTCTCCTGCTGTTGTAATACCTATACACAAACTATTCCTGTAAGCCTTTCCGCTTTCTTTTATCGTATTGTAGTGTGATGCTGACTTATATAAATGCAACTCGTCTAATATTTGAATTAGTGTATTAAGCGAATCCATCCTATCACTATTACCAGCGATAGTTTCTATTCGTAAATATCCGTCTCCAAGATCACCAGATATACTATGTTCTTGGTTGTTATCCAAAACCCTAAAATTATTTTCTTCACCCATATTACGTAAATTAAATAATAGGAAATTAAATGATTGCATTGCTTGTTTTAGTTTTTCACCAACTATTACAATTTCTGCACTTGATTTTTTCTCTAATAAACCTAACCCAAAGCTTAAAGAAGCTGAGAATGGTGATTTACCTTGCTTCCTTGGGAGCATAATAAAACTTTCTTTGTATTTTCTTAGTTTTGTTCCTTTATGAAAGAAGCCTAACAAATTATAAACAACAAATTTTTGCCAAGGTTGCAATAAAAAAGGAGTACCCCTCAATGGATACCCCTCTTGATCTTCCCCTTTTTCGTGAACAAATAAGTTTTCAATTACTTGAATAACAAACTCTGCATCTTTAGGATTAAAATCATAATCTTCATTTTTTATATCATCTAAAAAACGCTGACATGCCTGTATCTGTTCTTTATTTGCTACCTTTTTACCACTGATAATATCATTAGCAAACTTCATTACTTCTTCATAATTTTTATGTTTATTGTTCAATTTGACTCAACGCCTTTGCCAACTTGGAAGTTCCTTCTTTTTCAACTTTGACCGATTCCAAAGACTTAGGATTTAAACAAAGGCGATCAGAATAGGTTGCAATATCTTTTCTCAAACTCTCAATTGCTGTATACAGTGGTACTTTTCGTTCATTAACCGCTCCAGCTTTATTAGTGTGTTGTTCTGTAATCTTATAATTCGATTCCTCAAATTGTTCTTCAAATACTTCATACTGATGAATCATACCAGCAAATATTTTTATCATTTTGTTGTATTCCGTTTTGTATGTACCGAGTGATTTCATTTCCTTAACTATGTTATTCTCTATTGTTTTCTTTTTCCTCGCCATTAGTTATCACCCCTTTTTCTCTAGCATTCGCTCTATTGGAAAAAGTTCCCCTTCCATTGGTATCCCCCTTACTCTCCCAAGGTATTGAGAGGTGGGGGTATAATAATTATTATTGCGACACTTAATATAATCTACTACAACAATTTACTATTCTCTACTTTGTCTCTTACTCTCTCCATCCACTTCTTACCTAACTCTGTCAACTCACCAGTAAATCTATTATGCATTTTACCATGACACTTTTTACATAAAGAGATTAAGTTATTACTGACCAATTTGTACTCAGGATAATCCTCAAGTGTAAAGCAGTGATGAACTTCTTTGGCAGGTGTAACCTTCCCATATCGTTTGCACTCTCGACATTCGTACTTATCCCGTCTTAATATATTGGATCTCTTTACCTTCCACTTTTTTAATAAATAAAATGGATTGGTCTTTTTAAACACAACCAATCACCAATCCCCATATTTTTTATACATAGTATCAAACGTACTCTTACCTGCTTTATAAATTAATAAAGAATAAATTAATCCAAGCACATAGATTCCAGCAACAATGCAACCTATTAATATATAGCTAATACTTAACACGGTCAGCGTATTAAGTAACCAAGTAACACCTAATGCAATAGCGACAGCTGTTTTAACAAACCAACCAAATATTAACGCTGACAATAATGATTTACCCATTTACCTAACACTCCATTTCCTTTTTTGGATAATAAAAGCTTATTAACCCATCACTCTTAGGACATCTAAAAATCATCCATAACTTCCTGTGTAGCTGCTCTACAATAATCACAATGATCATTGTCGTCAACCATGCTTGCTAATGTTTTGTTAATCTTTTTTAACTCCTCATCAATATTTTCCCATTGCCTATAATTCTGCCAACTCGATTCTAAGTTCTTTTCGACAATGCTGATTAATGTATCTAATTTATTCATAAATTATTTCCCCTTTATTATTACTAATCATTCACACTATGTGTCACTTTTCTATTAAAATTTCTTGTCACTTTAATCTAGAAACGTTATTGTTAATCTAGGAGGTCGGTAATATTGGTAATACAAAAAATAAACCCATCTAGGCTTTTATTCAATATTGAACTTGAATCTCATTCCTCATACTCCGAGCATATTGAGTCATTCCTTCTAGATAAAACTAAATCCATTGAAAGAGAATTTGAGGACAGAGTAAAGGCATTAAGAATTAACAATGATGAGGAGGAAACTTTACTATACGAGTATCATTTCGAGGATACTCATCATTCATTTAAAAATGATTTTCCAATAATATTAAGAACGTCTCTTTTTCTATCAATGTATAGTCTCTTAGAAACTACACTAAGAAAGTTATGTAAAGACTTAGAAAATAATTTTACCCTTAAGTTGAAAGACGTTTATGGAAATGGTATAAAAAAAACCATAACCTATTTAACAAAAGTATGTAGCTTAGATATCTCAAAAGATCAGCAAGAGTTATTGGATTGTTACAATAAAATTAGAAATAAACTTGCTCATACAGGTCATAGAATAAGAATTAAAGAAGGTAAAGGAGCTACAAAAGACGATATACGGCTAAAAAACGCAGTTACAAAGGTTTCAGGTGCTAATTTAGATGATAATGAAGGGATACGCTTTGTCACATTTGACAAGGATTTTTGCGAAGTTTTCTCGCAAATTGTATCAACCGTAGTTAACAATCTATTTGATACAATAGAAGATGCTAAATCTTAGTGTCTTCTTATTTGATTATAATAAAAAGACAACCAAAGTAATTGGATGGGGCTTGTCAAGAAAAGTGTGTAAGTTATTCTAAATACTTTAACACACGTTCATTAAGGTGATCATGAATTAACAGCTGATTCATGACCATTGCCCATTGTTGAATATGGC
>NZ_JBQHXU010000023.1:0-17910 GCF_052063305.1 Gracilibacillus sp. HCP3S3_G5_2
GGATTTGGACGGGTTTACCACCTGACTTATCCATTATAAAGGACTTTTTCTTTGCGCAAAACAATAAAATTGAACATTTCGAGTATTTTTAATAATAAAATTAATTTAATGCAACGCTAGTGGCTTTTCATCAATAATTAATTTTAAGGGAATTTCTTGACTCCACTGTTGTGCGGCTTTTACCCTTGCGAAAATCCTATTCGATTCATATACTCCAAAATATTTATCGTAATAATAAGGTGTAATTTCCTTGATTCTATTTATTAGCGATAACATCTTGGTTACATAATTCATATCAAAAGGAGAGCTTGGAACATCCATTGATTTTCTTTCATTATATATCTTCTGTAGGACATATGGATCCCAATATCTATTTGATATATATAGTTCTTTAGGAATTGTTATTTCCTTTAGCTTCTGATGAATTTTCTTTATTTGATTGGTTGTTAAATTAACCCCAGTCCTTTTAAGTCTATCTTTTGCATGCTCACCATATTTAAGAACCATCTGTCTAACATATACGACAATATCAAAATTATTAAAGTCATTTAAGTCTGTCTGAGTAGTATCCTCAGTTAGTTCTTCAAAAATATCCGCTTTATTTTTTTCAAATCTGTCAGCATAACCACCTATGACTTCTTTCTTGGGATGTTCAAATAAATCTATTTGGGCTTCCTCAAATGCTGGTTCATCCAATACAATTGATCTTCCAACAAAGTCATTCATTAATCTCCCAGCTCTACCTCTTAAATTTGCAAATTCATATCCAGTTAATTTCGGATTATTGCCTTCAGATCTTGCATTAATGAACAAGTTTGGGTTTCTAGCAATAATATTTTTAGCAGGGAGGTTTACTCCTTGCATTAGCGTAGTTGTACATACTACCTTGTTTATTACTAATTTCTTAAACGCCTGTTCCACCGCAATTCTAATATGAATGGGCATTTTCCCATGATGATAGGCTATTCCATTATCAATACAATCAATTAACGAGTAGTTCTCATGAACAGTATCCATAATATAAGCTTTTAAACTGTCTATTTTTCCATTTTTATTCTTGTTTTTTGTGGTTATTTCCCCTGCAATCTTCGATGCACTATTTGAAGTAGGAGCAAAGATAATAGTCCCCGTATCCTCGCTACTTATATTATTAACTAGGAAACTCGTGAAGTCTGTAATTTTTTTGGTATAGACTTTTTTTCCGAAAAAGTCTATGTCGAAATCACTTGTGCTGTCGAGTAATGTAGTTACTGAATTGCTATCTAATCCATTATATAATCGCATATACAGTTTTCCACTATATTTTATAAAGGAATAGGTGAAATTTAATATCGGTGGTACTTCATCACTAATTCCCTTAGCCTCTTTTCCAAATAATGAGATAACCAATTCATTAATTTTTTCAATTCTTGGCCCACTTATAACAATTTTTTTGGGGTTTATATTCAAATGAAAATCTTGTATCAATTCATATAGAATTTGGGATCTTTCATCATTCTCATGAGCAGCCCTTTCTATGTTTTGTACTTCATCAATTATAAGTAAGTCTATCGTCATTTCTTGTTCAAATTTTATAACTGCTGAAGCCCTTTCTTGTGTTAGAACATATACTGCCTTATTTATAGTATTCTTTCTAAAATTATTTTCACTAATGGTTTGGTATATATGAACATCGGAAATTTCGTGTTCTTTTATTAATTTTAATAGATCTCTTGTAACCTGACCTATTAGACTAATAGTCGGAACAACATACACTATTTTATTTGCCCCCTTGTCCAATAAGTCAATAATCTTTTGAACAAGTACAAATGACTTTCCCGCGGATGTGGGAGCAGATATACCGAATCTTGAGTAAAGATCAATTCCATCCCACATACTCTTTTGAAATGATGACAACAAAACTTTTTTGTTCCTTACCCTAACCTCAGATTTCATAAATTCAGAACTTAAATAGAATTCATCCAATATACTTCCTCTATCACTAAAAGTATCTTCATTTATATCAAATTCAGAATCTAACATTTTTGCTGAGGAAGCTAGTCCAATACGTGTCAATATTTTCATAAGGAAGGTAGGTAACGCCTTCCAACTCTCCTGTCTATGTTCCCAAATTAGTCCACAAATCATTAAGCAATTATTTCTCATATCATCATTAGTAATATTTCTAGACATATTTTCAGCTAAATTTAGTAACTTCACAGCATCTTCAGCAGTAAACTTAATATTGGTAGATTTCTTTAACCCAGTTTGAACAGCAAATGTTTCCAAGTCGTATTTTAATAATTTATCAATATATTGTTTATGCATCTTCAACACCTATTTTTTTCTCAAATTTCTCTATCAAGTCATTCATTTTATTGACAGGAAATATTATGTAATTTAATCGAGGCCGTAACTCCTTTGGAATGTCCCGGAAAATTTTCCAACTTTGTGCCCGTTTTGTTTGATTTCTTATATCGTTTATAATATTTGCTAGTTTCTCTTGACGGTTCATTCCTTCAGGATTATTCTTTAGGTTATAGGTAACAATGCAAACTAGATGAATTTCAAAGTTATCAAGTCTGCCCTCCGTGAAATCCTTTGCTAATTCTTTATATTCATCTGGTAGAAAGTCATATGTGTACAGATTTAATTCATTATCAATATTTTCATAGTGTTTATATATAACATCATTAATTGAGTCCTCTAAAGCATCTTTTAAACTTCCATTTTTCCTATTATAAGTTTTTGCCTCTCCAATAAATAATTTATATGTTCCATTCTCTGCTGCAAGATGAATTGCATCCGCGCCGTTTCTTTCTAATTTTGTATTAGTAGTTATTGGCATCTTTCTACAAAAAGGAATTGCCTTAAAATAATATTTCAGCAAATTGAATAGTAATAATTCCGAAAATTGGCCTTGTAATAAGGATGTTTTAGATTCCTCATCTTGACTACTAGGGTCCCGTAGTTTTTTAGGCCTCCTAAATTTGCTTTTAGAATGCTCCACTAGTTTATGGTTTGCAGCAGCGGGGCTACGTTTAGATGAAAACTCGATAAATAATGAATTTTGTTTAGAACGTGAATAAACATAATCAGTAACTGTAAGGACTAATTCTGAAATGAAACTTTCCCTCATTTCTTTTAAATCTCTATAATTTATACAAGTTCCTATTTGTTTACCGGGGGTATTCAGCAAAAAGTCATCATCAATAGCATACATTGAGTCAATAAAAGTTTGGGTTTCTCTAATCAGTTCCTCATCATTAACTTTTAATATCTGCATAATCATCCTCCCAACAAAATTATTAATGACATAAAGAAAAAGTAAGCGCTCTTAAAAAATGAATTTAACTAATATGCCAATGGAGAAGAGATGAACATGCATCTCTTCCACTAATTTTCTAAACTATTCGGTAGATCTATGTTCCATCGTTAAGTATTAAATCTAACATATTAACTTCTTCAATTAGCTATTAATCATTTACTTTCTGTAATAACTACTCTACAATTCCGACCGCAATGTCTTATAAACATCCGCTGCAATAAATGCATAGACAGTTTTAAAGTACGAATCGTCAGATCCAATCAATCTTTGGTAGGCTTCCGTATTCTTCGTGTACTCGTCCATTACTCGATCAAGGAATACATCCTTAAACAAGCTATTTTCAAACATTTCTTGGCTATTATTTTTAGCCATGTTTACTATTTTTGCGTCCACTTCTTGAGTAAATGCCTTGTGCAATGTTTCCACAATTACTCGATCTTGTGGAGAGAAATCATCTGGAAACCGCTCGTTAATCCGATGAATAATCTCTTCTAACGAATCACGTTCTTCAATTGGTTTTACGTTTGCATTAAATTCTTCAGGATGCTTTAATTCGCCACCCTCTTCACTTTCAGCAACAAGCATGATTTCGCCTTCAAAATCCTTTTGCAGCTTATAATATTCAAGCTTTACTTTATCTGCAATATCCACCTTTTCACGCTTTTCTTTAGGGATAAACTTCAATAAATAGCTTGTATAAATGTTTTCTTCTAATAATTCCATATCAAATGTACGATCCAACTGTGCGACATAGTTGTACCATTTACCGAAATTGCGTAATGTTACTCTGAATTCATATTGTGTATCTTCTGGTAAGTCCTCATAACGCTGAATGACAGGCTTAAACAAACTAGATATGCGACCTAATAAACGCTCATCTTGCTTCTTTTGTGCTTGTTTCACTAATTTCATCACTTGTGCAATATCATCGTCATTATACAACGCAAATTTACGTAATTTACTTTGCGTATCATATATTAAATTCAAATTCACTTCTTCTTTTAATGTCGTCACTTCATAGAAAGGTTGGAATGCTTCTAATATCTCTTCTTCTGTGTTCACAAAGTCTAAGATAAACGTATCTTTCTTTCCTTGCATCGTTCTGTTTAAACGAGATAGTGTCTGTACTGCTTTCACACCACGTAATTTTTTGTCGACAAACATCGTATGAAGCAATGGCTCGTCAAAACCTGTTTGATATTTCTCTGCAACGATTAATAAATTAAAGTCTTCCCCATGAAATGTTTCTTTTAATTGACTTTCTTTTATCCGCTCGCCATCTTTCGTTACGTTCATATTCGACTCCGTATATTCTTTGTCATCGTCTGTAACAGAACCCGAAAAAGCAACAAGAACATCAAGATCCGTATATCCTTTTTCTTTAATATAAGCTTTAAATTCTTTCATATATCGAACAGCATGGAGACGTGACGGGGTAACAATCATCGCTTTCGCTCTACCACCGATGGCTTTTTTTGTTACTTCTCTAAACTGCTCAACCATTACTTCTGTTTTTTGACGTAATACCCAAGGGTGGAAAGATTGATACCGGGCAATTGCTCGTACCGCTTCTGTTTTTGGTAATTCAGGGTTTTCCTCAATTTCTTTTGCAATACGGTAAGAGGTTTTATATGTCATATAATTTTTTAATAC
Organism: Gracilibacillus sp. HCP3S3_G5_2; assembly: GCF_052063305.1. Lineage (NCBI taxonomy): Bacteria > Bacillati > Bacillota > Bacilli > Caryophanales > Bacillaceae > Gracilibacillus > Gracilibacillus sp. HCP3S3_G5_2. The sequence continues at coordinate 4,961 of NZ_JBQHXU010000023.1, forward strand.
GTCTAAAATAAAACCCTCTTCAATTGCTTGTCTCATGCTATAAACATGAAAAGGTCTAAAGCTACCATCTGCTTGTTTTGTACCAAACATTTCAATCGTTTTTTCTTTTGGGGTAGCAGTAAAGGCAAAGAAACTTAAATTATGATGTTGTCCTTGCGATAATAACGTTTGAACGAGCTGATCTTGTTCATCTAATGTTTGATTTTCAATATCTTCCTCGATTTCCTGATACTCTTTAAGAGATGCTTCTTTATCTGCAAGTGCTTGCTTTAGTTTCTGTGCGCTTCTTCCAGTTTGTGAAGAATGTGCTTCATCGACAATTATCGCAAATCTTCTCCCTTCAGCAGCATCAACTTCTTGATAAATAACAGGGAACTTTTGTAGTGTTGTAATAATGATTTTCTTTTTATCATTAATAGCATTTTTCAAGTCTTGGGAGGATTTATTGTCACCTATCGTTTCTACTTGTCCCGTTGTATGTTCAAAACTAGTAATCGTATCTTGTAACTGCCGATCTAATACCGTACGATCTGTGACGATTATGATAGATGAAAAAATTGGATTATTTTCTTTATCATGTAAAGACGCTAGATGATATGATAACCATGCGATACTATTTGACTTCCCTGAACCTGCTGAATGCTGAATGAGATAGTTTTTCCCTGAACCATGTTGTTTTACATCTTGAACAAGCTTGTTTACCACATCTAATTGATGGTAACGCGGGAAAATTAATATATTCTTTTTCACTTCAAAATTCATAAACCGTTCAATAATATCCATAAATTGATTACGATGTAATACTTGTTCCCATAAATATGCTGTCGGGTATCCTTCTGCATTAGGAGGATTTCCTTTACCACCAACTTCCCCTGCACCATTTGATCCTCGGTTAAATGGTAAGAAGTATGTTTTGCTTTTTTCTAATTTGGTAGTCATATATACTTCAAAGTGGTCAACAGCAAAATACACTAAAAATCTTTTATTAAATCCGAAAACTATTTCACTTGGGTCACGATTCGTTTCAAACTGTAATTTTGCATGTTCAACATTTTGTCCGGTATATTGATTTTTTAATTCTAAAGCCACAAGAGGAATGCCATTTACAGCTAATACCATATCGATTGTATTTCGATTTTTGCTACTATAAGCAAACTGTCGTATACATTGAAAACGGTTTGCTTCAAACTGTTTAATATTTTCATAGCTTAAAGAAGAAACAGGTCGAAAATAAATAACTTTAAAAGACACACCACGATCTTTAATCCCTTTTCGAAGCACGTGCAAAAGACCATGTGCGTTTACCTCTTCATTAAATCGTTTTAAAAACTTTCTTTCAGCATCGATACGATAAATCTTCTCGTAACGTTTCCATTGCTTAGGTTGTGTTTCACGAATAAACGATAATAAAACCGTTGAATCTAATCCATATTCTGGAACGTAGTTTGTATCTTTGAAGGCAACTGACTCCCAGCCGCCTTCATTTGTTAAGCAAGTTTCAATATCCCTTTCAAAACGCTCTTCTTTGTTCTCAAGCACATCCCTGCCCCCTCACACTTCTTTTTTCCCTGTAACATATTCGTAGATGAGAGATTTTTTGTATATTTCAAGTTCTTCGATTGCTTTTTCCTTTTTTATGATTAAATCATCAATTTGTTTTATTTTATAGTTTAAATAATTAACTATTTCCAATTGTTCTTCTAATGGTGGAATCGCAATTGGATAGTTCATTATAAATTTAGTAGATATTCTTTGTAAGCCAGCTACACCAGTCATACTTGCAGAACCATTTTGTATAAAGATGTCATTCCTTAGAAAATAAAACATAAATTCTTGAATGATTTGCTGTTGCTTGTTTCTTAATACAAATATTTCAGATGTGCCAAAACCAGTTTTATTTAACAGATTTTTAGCAATGGCAATATTACCATTTTCAAAAGAAGGTCTAACCTTCGCTATTACAATATCTCCTTCAGCAAAATAGGTATACTTACTTTCTAATTTTTCTGTTTTATCTTTTTCGGTATTTATAATAAAACCATTTTTCAATTTATTCATAGGTAAAAAGGTTGCTTCAACAGGCATTTTACTAAAGTGTTCATTTTTGGGTGGGTCTATTTCTAAATGGTATTTTATCTTTGATAAAGTCCAATGTTTTGGATGAAATTTTATCTCTTTCCTATCAACTCTTTTCATTTCAACATTTGAATTTATACCTTCTGTAACTGCTTCTGTAATGATAGACTGTTTATATTTTTTTAATTCTTCAATTGATTGTTTTGTTTCAAAAATAACTTTATCGACAGAATCTACCTTTGGTTTAATGAAATCTACTATTTTAGTTTGTATATTTTTTGGAGGTAAAGGTAGTCTTACTGAAGACAGTTTGTCCATAGGAATCCTCATTCTAATAGTGTTCAATTTTCCTGTTGAAGATTCCTTCATCATTATTCCATTTCCAAGCCCTAATAAGCTTCGTTGAAAAGCTTCTGTCTGAAATAAATAATAATAATAATTTATATCAATATCACCACTACCATCATACAACGTGTAATATACTGGGCTTACTGCTCCTTTATATTTAGACAACCCCACAGCACCTGCCAATATATTCATACTATTGATAACAATATCATTAGGAAAAGTTACTTTATATGCTGTTAAATCTTCTTTTGCTTTATTTCCACCACCAGTTTTTTCGGAATATGGAAATACACCTCTTTCAACTGATAATGAAAGGATTTCTTCTGTAATTATTGGATCGTTCTTGATTTTTCGTTCCTTTAGAATATACTTCATTCTTTTTAAATCCCAATTCCTTGGAATCTCTCCTATCCATTCGACCCTTGAATCTTTCATTTCTTTAGTCAACATTTCTCACATCCTTACCTGATAACGCTCGGAAGTTGGCAACAATTGATTCTTCTAATTTTTTTATTCTTTCAGCTATTAATTCAGATGGTTCTGGTCTGATATATTTATAAAACAAACGTGTAAATGGTATTTCATAACCAACTTTATCTTTCTTTCGATCCATCCATGCGTGTGGATTAAACGGTAATACTTCACGTTCAAAGTAAGCATCAATATCTTCTTTTAAAGGAATATCTTCTGTATCACGTAATTTCGGATCTGCTACTGGTTTATTTTTCTTTAAAATAATATTTCCATCTTCATCAAGTTGTGGGCTTTCAACGGTTACACGTGTAAAGCCAAAATCTTCATTGTCAAAAATCATAGATTCAACTACTTTTTCTTCTAATCTATATTCTTTATTATCAAATTCACCATATGCTTGTACAATCATATTTCTACATTCTTCTGAAATATCAACACGTTTTTCACCTATGTTTTTTCTTCGTTTTTCATACATTTTTGAGGCATCAATCAATTGTACTTTACCTTTACGTTCAGGGGATTTATTCTTCGTAATAACCCAAATATACGTGGCTATTCCTGTGTTATAAAATAAGTCGTTTGGTAATTGAACAATTGCTTCTAACCAATCATTTTCAATAACATACTGACGAATACTACTCTCTCCACCTCCTGCATTACCTGAAAAGAGTGCAGAACCATTATGAATAATTGCCATTCTTCCGGTCTCTTTTAATTTTGAAATTCCATTTAATTGAAATAGTAGTTGGCCATCACTTATTTTCGGAAGTCCAACACCGAAACGTCCATTCTCGCCTAATGCATGTTCATCTTTTACAGCCTTTTGATCCCTTTTCCAGTCACTTCCAAACGGTGGATTGGAAATACAGTAATCAAATTCATACCCTTCAAATTGATCATTGGATAATGTACTTCCTAATGCCATATTGTCTGGGTTTCCGCCACGAATCATCGTATCCGCCTTGGCAATTGCATACGTTTCTGGATTTAATTCTTGTCCATATGTTCTTACTTCTGCGTTCTCGTTAAAATCATGGATACGTTCTTGCATTGCTGATAACATTTGTGATGTTCCCATCGTTTGGTCGTACACAGTTTTTACGACATCTTCTCCTGTTAACGTATCTCTGTCTTCAATTAATAGTAAATCTGTCATTAAGTAAATAATATCTCGACTTGTAAAATGTTCTCCCGCTTCTTCATTATAACTCTCTGAAAACTTACGAACTAATTCCTCGAAAATATATCCCATGTCTGTGCTTGTTACTTTATCTGGCCCTAAATAAGATTCTTTCTTATTAAATTCTTGAATAACATGAAATAATGCATCATTTTCAGCTAATGTAGAAATTTCAACATCAAATTTGAAGTTTGCTAAAATATCTAGCATATTATCTGAGAAGCTATTTAAATAAGCTCGAAAATTAGTTTCGATATTTGTTGGGTCTGCAAGCAATGTATCGAATGTATATACACTCGTATTGTAAAATGAATAACCCGATGCTTGTGTCAAGAACCGATGTCTAAATGCTTCGTTCATCTCCTTATTTTGCTCTGAAGCTTTTAAAACTTTCTCACGTGTTGGTAATAATGTATCGTGCAGCCGCTTTATAACGGTCATGGGCAAAATCACTTTTCCGTATTCATGTGGCTTGTATAAGCCTCTTAATATATCAGCAACGTTCCAAATTAAATTAGCTTGTTTTTGTACATTAATCGTTGTTTGTGTATTACGTTGATTTTCTGTCATTGTACTTCTTCCCTTCTCAATTCCTGAAAATATTTACCTGTATTTTTATTAATAAGAGGTTAAAAGATTACCTTTTGTTGTCCCCCATTTCTTTATACAATGGGGGACTGTATCCTCATATATTTTTTAAAATAGAAACATATAGAAAAAGGTCTTCTTCTAAAATCAATTCTTATAAGTTGGCTTAGATTTATTTAATCCAATTCCTCAATAACATTTCTAAGCCCCATCTTTCTATAAGCATTTAACTTCCCATGTTTTAATAATTCATTTGCTTGTTGGAGCAATTCCATATATTTTATTTCAGCATCTCTTACTGTCTGTATTATTTCCTCTTGTCCATCTAATTCAATATCAGGAAACTCAATATCCTCAATATCCCGTGTAGTTAATGCTTTTACCGTTCCACCCTTTTTCATTCCCTCAATAAGAGCCACACCAACTGGACTATCAAGGAAAACTTTAATGTACTCCGGCTTATATGCCTTGTCCTTAATTCTAATTCTTATAAACATATTAGATAGTACTAAAGGTTCATTATGGTCGGGAACGATTGCCACTTTATAAGCCGTTCCACGACTAGCAATAATAATGTCACCACTCTCAACCATATAACGATCAGCATTTTTAACTGGAATTACTTCAATACTTTCTAAGTCTATTTTACCATCTTCTACATCCTTTAGTTGGATAACCTTATATCCTTTTTGGCCTTCTTTAATTGTATTCTTAGCTGGTAGGTTAACTCCACGTGATAATTGGGCTATCTCTTTTAAAGTCCTCTTATTTTTAACCTTGTCATCATATACAGCTTTATTTATTATGACATCACCAAATTGGGTTTCCACAGTTTGGCTTGTAAAATAATGATTGGGATTTAGATTAAATTCATTCTCTATAATCTCCTGAAGGTTAGCGATCTTTACATCCTCTTTATCTGTTGAAGATTGTTCATACATAGCAACAACCGAATCAATATTTTCTTGTGTTAAATAATTTTGTGAGCGACCTTTGCTTGTAAACTGTTCCTCTGCATTTATAAATAAAACCTGCTGCTTTCTACTTGATTTCTTTTTATTATTTAATACCAGCAACACAGTTTGAATCGCTGTATATGACAAGAGTTTATTTGGTAATAATACAATAGCCTCGATCAAGTCATTGTTGACAATATATTCTCTAAATGCCCTCTCAGCTTGAGAGCTTCTTGATAATACTCCTACGGGAACTATTACTGCGGCTTTTCCAGTTTCATTCATTGATGCAACTGTATGTTGTAAAAACGCTAAGTCACCATGCATTTTACTGGTTTTTCCCATTCTACCGCTAAAGCGACCATAAGGATCATAGTCCATCATTTGTAAATTGTTTAACTTCAAACCAAAGGGCTGATTCATCGCAATATAATCAAACTGCATTAAATTACTATCATTTTCTATAAATGCGGGAGAGAATAATGTATCACCTTTTGCAATTTGAAATCGTGATAAATCTATACCATTTGTAATTGCGTTCATGTACGCTAGAGCAACATTAGATTCATTTATCTCTTGCCCAAACATTGAAATGTCATTATTGAAACGATAAGCTTCAATTAACGAGCCTCCAATACCTACTGCCCCGTCGTACACACTGCCGTTAGAAGGATTTAATATTTCTATCATAAGTTTATTTAACCCTTGTGGTGTTACAGATGTTCCTAAATCTTTTCCTTCATTCTCCATAAGTCGTTGTATGAGTTGTAAGAAATATTGACCAGTTAAATTTGTATCTTGAAACTCTTCTATTGTTAAAGAACTTTGGTCCATAATCATTAGGCAATCATACAGTACGTGGTCTACTATCTTTGAAAGAGAAAAACTACTTAGTAAATCTAGATTAAACTCATTGTTATGCGCGATCTTATGAAATAACTCATCAATCAGATTTCCTATATTATAGTGAGAAGAACTAATTCTTTCCCACGATATATCATCTGGAATAGTTATTGAATGACTTTTATTTACTAACAAGAATTTTGCTGTAAAAATTCTACTCCCTACTTCATGGTATTGATAAGACTGTACCTCTCCTCTGAGGCGTTCGCCAATTGCCCAACTTGCTTTATTTGCTCTTAACTCAATGTTATCCATATAAGTAACAACTCCTCGTCAATGTATTAACCTTATTCTAATAAGGTATTTTAAATTCCTTTTAATTATCTTTTAATAAAAAGCCACGTTCTCGTGGACAGCATTTATAACACTAGAAATTCCTTTACTACGGTGATAAACCACTTTAATTCCAAATTTATCTGCAACATCTTTAACTGCATACATTGTACCATGAGATACAGCTGATAGTATAACTATAACACATTCAACATCTTTTAATAAGTTGCTGAAATAATTTTTGGTCCCTTTTCTTTTTATTCTTCCATCATGATATTTTAACTCAAAATTTAATGTCTTTAACTTGTCCTCGTATCCTTTTTTATTATCACCACCAATAATGGCAACCTTTTTCATATTTACTCACTCCATCTCTTAAATTTCTAATTCCCTAGTAACATTTAAATATGTAGTAATCTGTTGATGTTTACTACTTAATAGGTCTGCTAGTAACTTAACGTCTGAAGGTGTTACCTTTGCCATTCTACTAATATGTTGTTTTCTCGTATTACCTTCTCTGTTAACATTCTTTTTCAGGACTGTCTCAAATTTTACTAATTTCCCTCTAGGAGTGGTCCTAAAGTTATTCAATCCCATTATGATTAATAGGGTATTGAACTTTACTGCCTTCTTTTCATGGTTAACAAATTTTACAATCGGTGCAAATATAGACCTAGAATCTATTTCTACAGTTTCAGTAATAAACCCAACTTCTTTAAATACTTCTGAAAGGTATTTTAAATTCCTCTTTTGTTCCTCCAAAAATAAATCACGTTGAAACATTCTTTGATTATTTGTCGCTATTCTACTTCTTTCTGCAATTGTTCTATTCATAATAGAAACCCTCCCAATACTTTATAAAGTTTTAACTTAATTTTTCTGTCTAAAATAGTTATACCATAAATCACTAATACTTGTAAAGGGTATTTGTAATTCTTTTTTAAAATATTTATGATTTTCCTTAAAAAGATTTGATATTCTTGCATTTATAATAGCAAAAGAGAAGACAATTAACAAATGACTGCCTTCTCTAAATATAAAACTGTACCAACATTATGGTTTATTATTAAAGTATATTATTGTTCAAGAAAGTATTAATTTGATTATCTACTGTAACAATATGGACTTTATTTTTTTCACGTAGTTTTCTAAATATATTAGATAGATAATCAGGATTTCTTGAAATTCGTGCTGGATCACTAACAATAATAACATCGATTTTCCCTTGTTTAGCATCTTCAACCATTTTATGCAGATTCTCATTTATATCAATCCCAAAACCAATATCAGCATAAACAGAATCTAATTGCCATTTATTTTGGGCAATAAAATCCTTAATTATTTCCATTTGAATTAGTAAACAAGTATAATTATCTTCTCTATTTGCAGATCGAAAGTAAGCAACACATTTCATAATATAAACCTCTCCTTAAATTTTTAAAAATAGATATAGTAAGATCAATCCTTTTAATCGTGTCAGTATCACTGGCGAATTTCGTACTTTTAGAATTGGGCTATGTTCCATTCTACTTTGTTTATTTTTCAATCTGAAAAACATCATGAAATTCTAAACCCAATTGTTTTGATATTTTCTTTGCAACTGCTGGACTAGGATTTTTCTTATCATTCACAATTTGATTAAAGTAATTTTCGCTTAATCCGGTTTGCCTCGAAAACTCACGTTGGGAAAATCCCTTTTCAATTAATATTTCTCGTAGTTTATCAGAATCTTTAACAATGATTTTCATGTTTTAATTTTTCCCTCCTTTTGTTAAATGCGTGTTCTTCAAGATAAATAAAAAAAGAAAACCACCTTTAAAAGACTGCAGCATACACACATCGCTGTCACTCTATAGAAATGGGGGTTTCCCTTATAAGACCTATATTCAATTCTATTTTTTGACCGTTACAACTATATTCTAACAATCTTTTTCTATATTTTAAGAGATCAAACACACTAATCCACTTCATTTAGAAAACATCTTGGCTATTTCTTCATTCTCCTGATTAGCAAGTATTTCTCTTACACTCTCTTCAGGCATAACAACTGGGAATGTCATCTTTTCGATACGGCTTTTTATCCTCCCAGCTGGATACTTCTTTTGGAGTAACCGTATTGGCATATTCGAAGTAATAATAGTTGGTCTTTTATAACTCATTCGTTCGTCTAAGATTTGTGTTAAAACTTCCTCTGACCAATCTGTTGTTTTCTCAACACCTAAATCATCCATTACTAATACTGGTGTTTGCTTAAAGGATTCCATTAAATTATAAAAGTTTCTTTTAGGGTCATTATTAGAAAATGAATGCTTCATCTCATTTAGCATATTTACTACCGAAATATACATTGGCTTGATTTTATACTCGATAATAAGTTCATTGACAATAGCAATTGATAAAAGTGTTTTTCCAGCCCCTTTTGTATTACTGTAAAAGTATAGCCCTTTACCCATATCCTCCATCTCTAAATATTGTTCAACAACTTGTGGCAATTTTCTTAGCATATTGCGCCACTCTTACACTATCTTTTATCTGATAGATTTTTGTATCGAAATCATTAATTCTCTTATCTAAATATTCATCTGGGATTCTAGCAGTCTTAATCTTATGCAACAGATCTTTATATTCTCTGCATATACACATCATCATGACCTCAGACCCATCTTCTCTGATTACATGAATCAGTCCAGAGCCGTCACATTCTCTATACATACAATCATCTGTCGCCTTCGTTAATCTCCCCGGCATCTTGAAAAATGGCTGAACCGAATCGTTGAAAGTATTCATCTTGGGCAATATATCCTGTAGCTTGTTCATCCTCTAAATCCTCCTGTTCATTTTTATAAGCTTGATCAAATATATAATTAGCAACATACTGAAATGACCGGATATTATCTAACTTGTGTTTTGGTTTAAAGTTATTGAAACACTCCTTTATCCAACTAATAACTCGATGAGTCTCCCAATTCTCTCCAACAACATCTTGAATCGCCTTTTGGTCATTAGACGATAACTGCTTGTTTTTACTGAGACTCAGGTAGGTTTTACTAATTAATTCAAATTGATTTGTATCATAAATGTCAATTTCATCTTCAATCCATTCATTTGGCGAAGAAGTCTCTGAATTAATTTTTGGAGTAATCTCTGTAGTAATCTCTGGTATTGCTGTGCAATCATTGGGCTTCGAATCATCTTTTTCTACATTCGGAGGAATCGTTTGTTTACTCGAAGTATCATTTTCTTTAATTCGTAATAACTGTTTGTACTCATTTATCGGATATCCCAAATTGCTTAAATCTAAGATGACTTTCACCAAGTTCACACGATATTGTAATGTCTTATCCCACTTATACCGAGGGTTGTTTCTTCTTTTAACATAATTTTTTCTACTATATTGCCTAGATACTTTCGAATCGTATTAGGTGATACACCGAGCATTACTTCCTCAGCCAACTCCTCAGCTTTTTTATAAATCCAACCGTGTTTAAATGAATCCGCTAAATGATTGTCTAAACGCTCTCTTTCTTCAAGTTTATATTTATCAGCATCTTTCATGCGATCTATCCAGTAAATTAATTGGCCTAATATTATGGCTTCTTCCATGCTGCCCGTTAGTACGAACAAATCCTCTCTGATGACAGCTTTTTTTATTTTTTGCAATTAAATCTCTCCTTTTTACTTAATATATTTTCTATCTCAATTTGAACTTTTTTCCTGAGTATCATCTCCTCGTCTCCGTCTGCCATTAGGTTTTTTCAAATAAAAAAGAGAAAAACCCAAGACAGACGTAGCAAAATATATACACGTAAGTATGTGTACATTTCACTACTTCCTCTTGGGTTTTTCCCTTTTTGTTGAGAAAGTCGATCAATTTATTTATTTGACTATCATTATACAACGATGATTTTTTATTGCAAGTCTTTTTACTTTTATTTTATAAACACCCACTCACTATTGAATTTATTTCTTTTATTTTATAGGACTAGGAATATCAAAATTTGACAGTACACTATTTAAAGAACACTTTCCATTAAACAGTAACCACCCAAATAATAAGGTTACTGATAAAAATTAGCAGCATTTAAGTTAATTATTCAGGAGAAGTATATTACTTACTGAAATAGCCTGCATGTAATCAACCTTTTATATAGCTGACAATAATAGTGAAAATTGAAATTCTAAAAGTGTTCTGGCTAGCAAATGTCATTCACCCAAAGGGAAAGGAGAAAAAAACAAATGCAAGATAAAATCATCTTAAAGAAAAATGCGAGACAACGATTAGAACTTACTAATACAGATTTAAAGTTATTAGCATTTTTAGAACAACAACGGTTATTAACTTTGCAGCAATTCTATCAAGCTGCTAAACACTTATTCGAATTGGGGATTAAAGAATATAGTTTTAAAAATCGAATCAGAAAGTTTGAGGACTATCATCTAATTCGTTCAGAACATTATTCTAAGGGTTTTGAAGGGGAACGTTTTAAATTCTTGGCAATCGGAAGTAAGGCTGTTGATGTATTAATAGAAAGTGGACTTCTAGACGAATCATACAACAAACCAAAAATATATAAATTTAATCAAAAGAAAAACTTGTTGCACTTTATTGCAACACAACAAGCAGCACTAAATATATTAACAACCTTTAATAAGAAAGCTATTAAAGATCCAAATACAAATAAAACAAAGTATCCAATCATTTATAATCAAACTTCATTTTCCTATTCACCAGCAATGTATCCATATACCGAAAGGGTAAGAAAACATAAAAATCTACATCGACAAAATAACGGAGCATTTCATGCGGAAATAGCAAAATATATGACTACAGGAAGTAAAGCTGGTAATAAATTAAATGGAGCTACGATGACAATAGTAAAACCAGACTGGATTATTAAACTAAAAGGAACACCAGAAGTAAGGGACGCTATAATAAATATTGAGATGGATATGGGAACGGAGCCTATCGAAACCCTAGCTCAAAAGTTATTTAAATACGCAATCCTTGCCGAAAAGAATCCAGAAGTTCTTCATATCATGGATATTGTTATTGTCGATAACAGCTTATCAAATCGTTCTAGTTTTAGTGATGGAATTGGCAGAACGAAAAATATACTACAACGATTTAAGTCAGACTCAGCAGTTATAAAGAGATTAAAAGAATCTGGATTAAAACTTATCGTTCACCCTTTAGGACTAAATGTAAATCAATTATATAAAACACTACGTAAATACTGATTATCACTTTTCACGCACAGTCATTCATTTGGAATGACTGATACATAAAACATCATTGGTAACCATTATTGGATACTATAAATAAAGACTATCATATCAACACTTTCCCTTCAGTTACATCTCTCACCTTGCTATTCACTTTTACTATTAGTTACGATTAATAGTAACCATTATCCAGAGTAATACACTCATTTGATAATCGTTAACATCAAAATAGCCATTAACATATGAATGGTAACCATTAATAGAAACCAAATCAAACATTGACTGGCACTGTATTTCACTAATTTTATTGCTCTATTACTCTGCATAGTATCTTTTATTGGTAACTAATAATAGTTACCATATATTATATTATCTTTAATAAACCACTGTATTAAATTCTAATGTTGTACATAAAAGTTACCCATGTTAGAAGAATATTAAAGCTAGAATAAAAAAACAGTAAAGAATGTTTATATCCTTACTGTCTTTACGTATTCGTAGTAGTACGAGATCATTTAATCAATATCTTTAACATTCTCTCCGGATCAAACCCGCTTATCCACTCTCCATTTATATTGGTTTGCGGAACCGTCAATCTTTTCGTTTTTCCTATTACTTTCATCCTTGCTATAGGATTTAAGTCTACAATTACTTCTTTATAAGTGATATCAAAGGAGTCTAGAAAGCTTTTTACCATTCCACAGACAGGGCAGAAGCTTGATGTATATACCGTGACAGTTTGATTCATTTGAACATAACCTCTTTTACTAAATGAAAATCCTGTTGAACTTCACTTGATTACTTACTTTTATCAATACTGTAAATTAGCACATTATCCCAGACATCTAATTTCACTTTAATCCAGTTAGAAATCTGAAATAATGTGCCGACTTTTTCACTTTAATTCAGTTTTGAAAATTAATATGCAA
>NZ_JBQHXU010000024.1:0-17821 GCF_052063305.1 Gracilibacillus sp. HCP3S3_G5_2
TTTCCAAATGGATGGAGCCACCTTTAATTCGGTATTTACTTTTTTGGCTCTAAACAGAAGATATAATAAAACTGAAAATTACGACATTATTTTTGCAACACTAGTGATTTTTCTATTCTTATTACCTTGTAATTCCTTTACACTAATGCCCGTTATATACGACATATAGGCTGGGAAAATTGGCAAAACACATGGCGATAAAAATGATAAAGCACCAGCTCCTATTGCTAATAGCATTCCTACCAGTAGCATCGTATCAGTCTCAATAATACCCATTATGTAGCCCCCCTTCTTATTTTATAAGTTAAAATACCGACGCTCATTACTAAAAACAATCCAACAAACCATGGTGCCATGATATAACCAAAGACCGTCACAAAAGGCTGAACAAATCCTAAAATAAGCATACCAATCGACCAAACTATAACAATGACCGTCAACATCTTCAAAGTAGTAAAACGCTCCCGTAACAAAAAGAATATAGCGATTAAAATGGATAATAAAATTAAATATCCCAATGCATAGAAATTATCCACTACAACGAATTGAATAAACTCATATACAAACGAACTAATAAGAAATAGATGGACAAAAGAATCCAATAAGGGAATTACTTGCATGTTTTTTTGTTTCGATTTATATAGAAGCATTAATGCTATTGATACAATAGCAAAATAAAATGATTTTGAGTCACTCGGATAAGCCAAAATGGATAAAGGATCCGATATAAAAGTGGAAAGGTTTATTAAGATTTTCCCAATCCAAATAAAGATTACAAAATTGAATAATTGCGATATTATTTCCTCTACCTGTAATTTCTTTTGCTCTCTAGTTAAGTCACTTAACAGATAGAAGGATAGAAAGCCTACTGCGAAACTTAGAGCAATTATACCAATTGCTGTTAACTTACTTGCTATAGCCATCGTATTTCCTCACTTTCAAACTCCGTCTAATGTACCTTACCCTTCCAATGTGAAAATTTGATGAAAGTTACATTTAACATTTCATAAAAATAAGAAAAACCGGGCATAAACCAGCCCGGTCCTTTCTGTTTGCCATGACTAGAGGACATCGGATAATTTATATTCCTGTCCATGTATTCCTTTATAATACTCCGGATACATTTCTCCTTCACATTGTTCACAGCTGAATCTTGGTGGAGTGGTTGGATCTCCACCATCCATCAAATCAAACTCTTCTACTACGTTATACGGAATCTTTTCTTCTTCATGACACGTTAAACAATGATAGTTGACGTATGTCTTCTTCGGGCGTAAGTGGTCGGTTCCTTTTTTCTTCTTCCCTTTTTTGCGTTTGTTGGTCTGCGCGATAGTGAATCACCCTTTCTAAATAATTCTTTGCTTCTTTCGTTAATGCAATCTTTATTTCTAATTTTCCATCCTCAAGACACACTTCTCCCTTGTATTCATAGTAGTTATCACAATGTGGACACACAAGTGGATCCTTTTGACCACTAGAAATAATACGCTCTCTCCATGTTTGACGGCGTATTGTCTTCTTTACTTTTAATATCCAGCGTCTTGTTCCTTGTTGCCATGTAGCTAACAGCTTTTTGCTTAAGCTCTTACTTCTTCTAGAATACATACCATAGTGACGAATTGTCTTGAATTGTTCATCAGGAATATGGCGGGTTAACCGAATAATAAATTCTTCCACTGTTACCGTTTCATGTTTTTCCTTACCATCTACTTTATCAATAGAGTTGAAAGTCACATGTTGACCATCATATTCTTCGATACGATTGATCCCAATCGCTGGTCGACGAATATAACGGCCAATATAACGTAGTTGATCCTTCACCTTTCCTCTTTGTTTTGGGGCATACACATAGAAGCCTTCCCCATTATTGGAAAAAGCCTTTTGGAGTCTTGGTTGGATTCTTTTCTTTTCTCTATTCGGTAAGTGTTTACGAATGAACTTCAACACCACCGTCTGCCATTGTTTCCGAAGCATCGCAAATGGAATAAAGTCATACGTCTTCCACTCTCCTTTGTCCGTAATTCCACCCATTGTCACTAACATATGGACATGTGGGTTGAAATTCACTTTTGACCCAAACGTATGTAAGCCAGCTATTATTCCTGGTTTCACTTTTGCCTTCTTTTGAAAATATCCCGTAATTAACCTTGCAGCCTCATCCATGAGCGGTTTCAAAAGCTCCCGGTGCCATAGAAAGATATCCCGTAAATTTTCATCTATTGTAAAAATTACATGGCGATGGTTTACTTGTAACACATCTTCTGTAAGGATACGACTCCATTCTTCGCTTTCTCCTACAGAACAGGTCGTACAAAAACGTCCTTTACATCGAAAAGGGACATGTCGCACGTCATTGCATCCTTCACAAACATAGAGTTTGAATCCTTTTTTAGGGTCCCCACAGTCACGAAACTTTTCCACCTCTTTGATGACAATTGGACGGATTCGTTCTCCATATTTATTCTTAAATGCTTCCCAATGTTGATGCTCATCAAAAAAGATTCGTTTTAAGATGTTTTTCTCCATATACTAAAAATACCACAGCGTGAAACACTGTGGTAGAGCCAAAATTTTTATACTTTCTTATCTTTAAATTAAAGACGGGTTTAATACCCGTCTGCAATTTAAATTTCATCAAAATCAAGTAGTTTTATACCCTTCCAAGACTTAGTCCTTCTACTGTTATTCATTTGGCTACGTTTAACCAGATTACCATATATACTTTCAATTTTTTTATTAAACTTTGTTTGACTTCCCGCAATGTGTCCATTTTGTTCACAGAAATTTTGCCATGCTGTAAACAGATTAATACGCGCTGTCTCAGCATCTGGATTAAATTCGCAATGTTCATTCATGAATTTCATTACAGGATTATTCTCTTCTCTGTATTTTTGGACTAGTTCACTAGATTCCCTACTTTCTGTAAACTTAAAATTATTTTCATGTATCAATCTTCTTAGTCCGTCTAGAATCCAAAGCAGGATAGCGTCCTTCTCTTTGTATAATTTTTCCTTCAGATGAGGGTCTTTTTTTGCAGGTACATGCTTAAAAGGGATAATACTTAACCTGTTGTAAAAAGCATCACTAGTATCTTTACTGTAATTATCCGGTAGACCATTTGTGGAGAAAACAAACTTTGCTTTATTATAAAACTCAAATACTTGTCCATATGGTCTTCGTGCAGATATCCTATCATTCCCGGTAGCCGCTTTTAAATAGCCATTATCTTTAATTCCTTTAGCGGGTAGATCAGCAAATATATTGACAACCTTCCCAAACAATTCTGCTTGTTTGTACTCATTATCAGACAAGTCTTGTAATGGAATGTGTGATTTAGCATTATCGGTTAAGAGATTCTCTAGAGTTGCTGTGATAAAAGTACTTTTCCCTGCATCTCCCGGTCCATCAAATATGAAAATCATCTTTTTGGAATCTGTTAATGGAGTTAAACAATACCCTACCATTTCCTGCAGCAGCATTTGAAGTTCTTTATCCGGTACTGCACTATTAATAAACTTATTGAAGTTTTCTCCATTAGCGTTGGGATCATAGTTTGCTTGTATTTGAATTGTAGAATAGTTATCTATTGAGTGACCTTTAGTGAACTCCCAAGTTTGTAAATCAAATGTTCCATTTAGAAGATTTAACTTAAAGGGATACTTATTTATTTCGTGCGGAAACTTATTAATTCGACTATCTATCTTCCACAATTGAACAACATCATTTATAACCTGCGACTTAGCATATTCAGGTGTTAATAACTCTTTTACTATCCCCTTATCCTCATTTTCATTCGCTGGTCTATACACCCCATTATCAAAAAAATATAACTTTCCCGTTGAATTGATGACAGGAACATTTTTTATGAGGTATTCCGACAAAAAACCTCTATGTATATAACTAAAGCCTTTATCTGATTTCCTTAAAAATGGGCCAACAAATCTAACTTCATTATCTATGTATTCTAACTTAAATCCTTTCGGCCCAATATATTCATTTCCGTCTTCGTCGTATAAGACACTCTTCCAGATAGGGAGATTTTCTGTGTCTTTTATTGAGACTTGTTTTAAATCCTTTTTTTCATATTCTTCAACTTTTTTATTTAGTTCCTCAGTAGAAACTGATATTTCTTGATTGTTTTCTCCATCAATATTACCCCAATTTGGTGGTGTAACTTTGTTTTTAAATTCTTTAGATGTAGCCATATTACATCACTCCCCTTTCCTCATTACACAGGGTTTAGGAGTGTATATCGTGTTTTATATGTATGCTTTTTATTGTGTTGTGAAGACCTGTTAGATGGCTTAAAAATACATGCATGTTGGTAGTTTAATCTCTTCTAAGTTCAACTCCTTCAGGAGCCTTAACAATTGTCCAACCTTTAATTAGAAATAAAGGTAATTTATTTGTGGTACCATATCTGCTAACCTTTTCAAATTGATAATAATCCCCCACTTTTTTTCTTAATATGAAATACTCTTGACCATTATATTGATTAGATTTAAAGAAATTAACTAGATACCCTTCCTTATACAAATCAATTTTATTCTTTCCCCATAATTTTTTTGCTTCCACTACTTCTCCGGTTTTAAAATTCGGATAATATTTTGGCAATGCTCTCACCTCCTTTTTACTTTACAACGTTTCTATTAAACAAAGATAGATGCTCACCTGCTAATTCTTCTTATAAAAATTAATATTTTAATATTTGAATTAGCTTTATGGATATATTGATACTAAGGGTATTTTACTGGGGGAATCTTTGAGAGCCGTTTTGTACGGAAATAAAGGGAAATTTCGAAGCCTTTTATAATAATTCTGTAGATTCTTTTTTTTCTTAAATACCACACCAACTAAAGTACTTATGTTAAAACCGAAAGCAAATACAGTCACAGAAAGAGATCATATACAGATAGCAAAAGTTGTAGATTACTCAATTAGAAATTACTTTCAATAATTAGATAATCAGAGGCAAAAACATTGAATTTGTTTGGATTTTCTGACTTCCATCATGGTTATATGGATGTTGGGGTTATTAGTGACTATACTTGAGACAATTACATAAAAAATTCCAACAAGATTTAGATATCAATTGTGTTAAAAACATAACACCTTTTGTTTATAGAAACCAACTACCCCAAGTGATATAACCTTTAAGTACATTTTTTACAGATATTCACTGCGCAGTATATTTGTACGCAGCAATTGACTTTCTATTATTTATATTCGTCAACACGAGTTCCGTAGTATTTAGGATCCAATATTACATACAATAAAATAACTTTAGTAAAAATAATTATGTACCTACAATGTACAGTTTTTTTCAGCAAGTTTATTCAGGGAGATTAAGACAAGAAAAAGTGTACTTTTACGATTTTTCACCTAGATTAAGTTCTTTTAAGACTAAATTCTAAAACTTGTACATAGTATTGTAATAGTAAAAGTCGAGGTGAATTAAATGATGGATATATCAGGTATTCCGAGTAAAGAAGACTGCCCAGAATATGAAGAAGTACTATTACAACTTCTAGAGTCAATCGTAAAAAAAGAAATGGTTTTATCACAGTTAATTATAGAAAAAACTAGTCAAATAGATGAGCTAATCAAAAAACAACATACATTAAGCCCTGAATATTACCATTCCTTAAAGCGATTAAGTGAATCTATATTAATGCAAGAGTGGCTACTTTATACAAAAATTAACAAAATCATGACTTTACAAGGAGAGGATGTAAAATGGATTCGAAATCCCTAATTAACCAATATTTGCACTCATTGGTTCATAGTAAAATATCTACTGACCAACTTCTAAATAGTTTGAATCAATTAAAAGAGAACAACAAAAATCCTGATATAAACATAAACCAAACCATTGACAATATATATGAAATTCAAAAATTAATCATAAAAAAGGCTGAAACCGTTGGTATTGAAACTCCTTATGGAAGTAATGTGACTAAATCCAATAAGGGACATGTAACGGTCTACCTTGAAAAAGTTCGAAATAGTAATATGTTGTTTTACAGTAAACAATCTCATCCTGGATGGGTTAATGAAGTTATATCAGTTAAAACAACTAATCCCAGTCCTCCATGGAAACCCCAAAAAGGTGACTCATAAAAGCCACCTTTATAATGGTCAATCTTCTTTCGAACTTCTTTTTGGTTTTGGTCTATGTGTCGATGGAATTTCAAGGACATTCTCTAATTTGAATTGAAGAATCATTTCCTTTTTTATAATTGTTTGTAATGTTCGCTCTACCCCTCTGTTCAAATCAATTAAATCCTCAATATTGCAAGCTAATTGGATACCTTTTTGGATTTTTTCCCCTTCTGCATTAATAATGTGTGATAACCCTATTTCCTCCAAAGCAATAGATGCGAGTAAAAGATTTATCATGTCCTCACGATCTAGATCAATATTGGGTTTTATATCTGGATTGTTAGGCATTGACATAAGTATTACCTCCTTTTGTTATTTATATGTTCAAGTAAATATATGTAACGGTTAGCTTGTATTACAACCAGATTTTATCAAAATATCTTATGATTAATAGGTATTATAATAAAAGGATAAACAATGGAAATATACATTTCTAATGTTTATCCTTTTTGAAATATGTCAAACACCTACTAGTGTATACTGACTAAAAATTGGTTCGCCTATTGGAATAAAATTTTATTCTTCTTAAGGCAACGGTGGGAAAATAAATTCTTCGGATTCTCCCGGTTGAAGAATAGGAATCGTCCCTATTGTTCCTAGTACGTTATCTTCAATAGTAATATTGGTAATTGGGATTCCTCCAATGTTTGTAACAATATATTTAAATTGCGCGGTCATTCCTATGGGAAGTGTTGGTCCGGGTGGTGTGGGTGCAGGTATGAATGTTTCTCCGCCGTCAACGGAGACAAGCTTTTCTATAATCATAGCTCCTACTACTCCTACATAATACGCCGGATCGCAATCCATAACCGTTATATCTTCATAATCTCCATTTACCCTAGCAGTATTGACTCTCTGCCCTTCTTGCCATGTGCCTGTACTTTCAACATTAAAAGACTCACCTGGTGCTAAGGTTGTTGTTGGGATCGTGATTGGTCCTAAGACGTTATCCGTTAACGTTATATTTTCTAGTGGGACATTTCCTATATTCGTTACGATATATCTAAAAACAGGATCTGTTTCCTTGTGGAATGTTAGGTCCCTGTGGTGTATTCGCATTAAAGAAGGCCACTCCTCCGTCTGTGGATACTAACGTCTCTAAATTGATAGCAGGTCCTTCTTGTAAAGGTTGGATGAGTTGACCATTTTGCAAACGCACGTTTTGTGATGGTGTTGCCATATAATAAACTCCTTTCTATTTAAGTTACAATACGAATTTTACGAAGACGGCGTATGGTAAGCAATTGCTGTTGCAGTCAAAGATTCACCATTAACGAACCCTGTTGCTGTAACGATGTTTTGGATTGGTTGGGGTGTTGGTACAAATGGCGTTGGTACATTTGGCGTTTCTAAAATGTCCTCTAATTTAAATTGAAGAAGCATTTGAGTTTTTAGAACGGTTTTCAAAGTGCGATTGACACTCTCATTTACATTCACAAGCTGGGAAATGTTTGTGGCAGCTAAGTCGTTGTTAGGTAACGTTCCAACAACTGCTTGAACCTTTTCTGCTTCAGCGTTAATAATGTGTGCTAGCCCAAGTTCTTCAAATGCTACTGATGCTAATAATAGGTTAATGACATTTTCTCAGTGATGTCAATCGTGGGTGTAACGTTAGGAATATTAGGAAAGCTCATCGTAAAATCACCTCATTTATTTTGTTTTTTTATATATTATGAAAAGCAGTACTACCCGTAATAGGTAACAAACCTAATCTATGTTTTTTTATTTATAAAGAGGCTGTTATTACGTAAATACTAGATTTATATACACATATGTTTGCTTAAAAAAAAATAAAAATTTCTTAGTTAGGAAAGGAAAGATGCCTACATAAAGGTTAGACCTTATGAGGTATCTTCTAAATTTCCTAAGGTGTAATGGTAAATACTTGAACATCTCCAGGGTTCATACTTGGAACATTAGCTATGAAGCCGTATACATTGTCAGTTACTATAACGTTTTGTAAAGGTACATTACCGGTATTGGTTACTATAAATCTAAATTGTGGTGATACACCTTCTGGTAATAAAGGTCCAGGTGACTCATTTGCAGAAATAAACGTTGCTCCATTATCTACAGAAACTAATTTTTCAATTGTAATCGATGGATTGAGCTGCTCTTGACCAAAGTAATAGGCTTGATCTGAATCCGTTACGGTCTGACCTTCATAATTTCCTGTAGCAGTAACAGTATTGACCTGTTGACCTAGAGCCCATGTTCCTACTACAATAAACTGCTGGGACGCTCCTGGTGCTAAGCTTGGTATAACAGCTATCAGTCCAAATACGTCATCAGTTACTAGGACATTGGATAGGGTTACGTTACCAATATTAACTACTGTAAATCTAAACACTGGGTTCGTTCCTTGAACAACATTTGGTCCTGGAGGGTTATCCGCATCAAACCAAGTTACTCCGTTATCAGGGGAAACCTCCTTTTCAACATCGATTGCTGGTACTGCTTCTTCAACTCCCACCCAATATGCCGGGTCTGTGTCACTAACCGTTATACCGTTAAATGTTCCTGTTGCCGTAGCCGTATTCACCTGCTGACCTAGAGCCCATGTTCCTATTACAATAAACTGTTGTGACGCTCCTGGTGCTAAACTTGGAATCGTTGCGATTAAACCAAGAACATCATCTGTTACTTGAACATTGGTTAAGGTTACATTACCGGTATTAGTAACTGTGAATCTGAATTGTGGGTTTGTTCCTTGAACAACGTTTGATCCCGGAGGATTATCTGCATCAAACCAAGTTACTCCATTATCAGGAGATACCTCTTTTTCAACATCGATTGCTGGTGTTGGAGCTTCAACTCCCACCCAATATGCCGGGTCTGTGTCACTTACAGTTATACCATTAAATGTTCCTGTTGCCGTAGCCGTATTCACCTGCTGACCTAGAGCCCATGTTCCTACTACAATAAACTGTTGTGACGCTCCTGGTGCTAAGTTTGGAATAATCGCTATCTGTCCCAATACGTCATCAGTTACTTGAACATTGGTTAAGGTTACATTCCCGGTATTCGTTACTGTAAATCTAAACTGCGGGTTCGTTCCTTGAACAACGTTTGGTCCTGGAGGATTATCTGCATCAAACCAAGTTGCTCCGTTATCAGGAGATACTTCTTTTTCAACATCGATGGATGGAACTTCAGCCTCAACTCCTACCCAATAAGCTGGATCTGTGTCTTCAACCGTTTGACCGTTAAATGTTCCTGTTGCCGTAGCCGTATTCACCTGCTGACCTGGAGCCCATGACCCTACTACAATAAATTGTGCTGTTTGACCTGGATTTAAAATACCACCAACAGAGATTTGACCCAATACATCATCAGTTATAGATACGTTTGTTAGTGTTACATTACCGGTATTCGTTACTGTAAATCTAAATTGTGGATTGGTTGGACTAATAACACTTGGTCCCGGAGGATTATCTGCATCAAACCAAGTTACTCCGTTATCAGGAGATACCTCCTTTTCAACATCGATTGCTGGTGTTGGTTCTATAACTCCCACCCAATATGCCGGGTCTGTGTCACTAACCGTTATACCGTTAAATGTTCCTGTTGCCGTAGCGGTATTAACTTGTTGTCCTAGAGCCCATGTTCCTACTACAACAAACTGTTGTGAAGCTCCTGGTGCTAAACTTGGGATATTTGCTATTAATCCTAGTACATCGTCTGTTACTTGAACGTTGGTTAAAGTTACATTCCCTGTATTAGTTACCGTAAATCGAAACTGTGGGTTTGTTCCTTGAACAACGTTTGGACCTGGAGGATTATCCGCATCAAACCAAGTTATTCCGTTATCATTAGATACTTCTTTTTCAACATCAATAGCTGGGGCTGCTAACGTTTCTGGGTTAGGTGATACATAAACACCAGCAGTACCAGAGGTCATACTGAATTGCGTTGTAAGTGAATACCAACCACCAACGAAGCGACCATTACTTAAGGACGAAGTACCCCCTATGAATAAATTATCATACTCAGGTGCTTAAGCTTGTGGTGCTCCAGTTGTTAACCAATACCCTGTAAAAAATCCACCTCCACTCCAATCACTACCACCAATGATAAGAGGGCCCTGCCCATCGTTTAAACGTGGCCCTTGAGGGTAAGGGGGTGCTGGCGTAGTGCCTCCACCGGATGAATTGATATTACCAGCCACATTGATAAAGTTCGTTGGGGTTAAACCGCCTTGTGGAACAATCGCACCACCACTTTGGAAATTTACTGTGCCTTGATATCCATTGGCAGGATTTGCATCCGAATCCCATCGAAGGATAAAGACATCACCAGGATCACCAGTAATGTTTATTTTACTTGAAACAGAAAAGCCTGATGTTACATTAATAACAAATACCTCATTTATATTATTTTGGGTATTCAGTCCATTCAATGAAGTAGATGAAACACTTTCAAAGCCTGGGGTAACAGGTAATGCGTTAATTTGTTGAAATGCACTTACAAGGTCTGCTTCTAAAGCTGCAATACGCGCCACTTCATTTGTAGCACCAGACGCTTGAATCGGATTATTGTTGACAATTTGTTGCCAAGCATCCAGTGTAGCCGCATTCGTATAGATGGTACCAGCATAAGGAAAGTTACCGGAAGTTCGTTCATCAGCCTGAAGACCATCAATTGCAACATCATCAACATAACCCGGGCTTGCTGCTTGCCAGTTTGCATCGTCTCTACCATCTGCAAAGAAGAACAGATAGTCAGTTAAGTTTCCTAAATTTACTCCGCCGATTATAGGCATTTAAATTCCTCCTTTTCATTTAAGAGTTAAAAACTACTACTAGGCCACAATAATGTGGTAAAAAGCATTATCGGAATCTGATACAGTTTGACCTTCAAAAGTTGCAGTTACTGTAGCAATATTTTCAAAGACTTCTATATTAGTGTAACTGCTAAACTATAATAGACCATTTCTGCTAGATAAGAATGGACACTTTTTTGGGGGAGTATTTGCATTTGAGAGATGCTGCCCCGGGGAGGGGCAGCATCTCTCAAATGCATCGCGGCGGCCGTTGCCCAATAAAAATTCGCTTCATTACGATATAATCATTTATGTTGATTATATGTAATGGGGGAAAGAGAAAAGGTGGAAATTCTAGAAATGTACATGAAGATCAAGCAATTAAAAGAACAGGGATTTAAGATACGGCGAATTGCCAGAAAGCTTGGAGTATCAAGGACAACAGTGTATAAATACCTGGAGAAGTCACCGGAGGAAATTACGGAGTGGATGGCATCCACCAAAACGCGAGTCAGGAAATTGGATCCATATGAAATGCTTATTCACACGTGGCTTAGTGAACATCCTGACCTTTCGGCATCACAGATCCATGACTGGCTGAAGGAGAGATTTCCCAAGTTAGTCGTTGGAGACAGCACAGTGAGAAGTTATGTCAAAGACCTTAGAAATAAGTATGATATTCCTAAAACAGAGCCTAAACGTGTCTATCAGGCTATTCCTGATCCGCCAATGGGCGAACAGGCGCAAGTTGATTTTGGGGAAACAAAACAGAAAACGTCTCAAGGTAAGGTAATCAAGCTATACTTTATCAGTTTCGTGCTTTCGCACTCCAGATATAAATATGTAGAGTGGTTGGACAGGCCATTTACCACAAAAGATGTGATTCAAGCGCATGAACATGTATTTCAGTATTATGGCGGCATCCCCTATGAACTTGTCTATGACCAGGATTCCCTGCTCGTAGTGAGTGAGAATGCAGGTGATTTAATACTGACAAGTGAGTTCCAGGCTTATCGCGATGAGCGTAAACTTAAATTTTTTATCTGTAGGAAAGCCGATCCGGAGAGCAAAGGGAGAATTGAAAATGTGGTTGGCTTTGTAAAGAAAAATTTCGCTAGAAACCGAGTATTTCAACACATAGACAAATGGAATGATGATTGTTTAGCATGGCTGGAGAGAACAGGAAATGGGAACGTGCATAATACAACAAAAAAGAGACCGGCTGAAGTGTTCAAATTAGAGAAGCAACACCTCAGACCGATCACCAAAAAAATTTCTATAACAAGTATTGCCTCAAGTATAACAAGAACGGTGCGAAAGGACAATACGATTATGTATGAATCCAATCGCTACTCGGTTCCTCTTGGTACCTATGAAATAAATAAAGAGGTCATTATCGAGGTAACAGATGGAAACCGTTTAGTTATACGAGAGCAATCGGATGGGCCGATTATTGCAGATCATCTCATTTCTACTGAAAAAGGAAAACTTATACAGGCTACCCAACATATGCGGGATCGTTCCAAAGGCATTCCAGCTTATATTGCCACTGTTTCCGAAGGGTTTGAGGATAAGGAAACAGCCACGGCTTTCCTGGAGGAGATTCAACAAAGATATCCGCGTTATGTGAGAGATCAGTTAAAGATGGTATTAAAAGCTTCTCAGTCGGTGGATCAAGCCATCCGAAACGAAGCGTTATCAGAATGCGTAAAGCGAGGATTATACAGCGCAACAGAGTTTCGTGATGTGGTGGCATTCGTTCAGCGGCAGCATCCATCCGATTCCGACCAAACAGCTGCAAGTGAGGAAATCAAAACACTGCATTACGTTGATCCGGCATTATTAAACACAAAGGCAGAGACAAGGGAATTGGATCGCTATTTAAATGTGTTAAAAGAAGGTGTAACGGTATGAAATATTCTCTTGAACAGTTACAACAACAACTTCGTTCTTTAAGGCTATCAGAGACGGCAGCACATTTGCCTTCTCTGATTCAGCAAGCTGAATCAGAAGATTGGACATACCGGACTTTCTTACATCATCTAACTGCATATGAACAGAAACGCCGCGAAGAGAAACAAATTGAAAAACGTTTGAAATGGGCAGCATTCCCTACTTACAAAACGATAGAGGCGTTTGAGTTGGATGAACAACAATCCTTAAGCAAAAAACAGCTCCAGCAACTAACCGAGTTTACATGGCTGGACCAGCTGTACAATTTAATTATTTTGGGCCCTCCGGGCGTGGGGAAAACTCACTTAGCAACGGGATTAGGAATAGAAGCAATCCACCAGGGTTATAAGGTTGCCTTTATATCCATGGGTCAACTTATTCATACGTTAAAGACGGAGGAAGTTACAAGAAAGTCCCAGACAAGGATGAAACGCATCCGGGGCGCCAATCTCGTCATCATTGATGACTTAATGTTCATGGCAATGGATACACGCGAAGCAAATCTATTTTTTCACCTGATCAACGACCTTTATGACAAGGCGTCAGTAATATTAACATCAAATAAAGGGCCGAATGAATGGGGAGAATTATTAGGAGATCCCGGACTAACAACAGCCATCCTGGACAGACTTTTACACCGTGCAGAAGTACTTCATTTTCAAAATGATGACAGTTATCGGATGAAACATCGTTCTTCTATTTTTATGGAAAAAAGTGTCCAGAATTAATTAGCAAAAAGTGTCCATTTTCACTTGACGGTTACAATTAGGTGGTGTTGGTCCTACTGGAACATCTAAAATGTCTTCTAATTTAAATTGAAGAAGCATTTGTGTTTTTAGTGCAGTTTTCAACGTGCGATTGACACTCTCATTTACATTCAAAAGCTGGGAAATATTTGTAGCAACTACGTTACTGTTTTCTGGTAAAGTTCCAACCACAGCTTGAATTTTTTCAGCTTCAGCATTAATAATGTGTGCTAGTCCAAGTTCTTCGAATGCCACTGAAGCTAATAGTAAGTTAATGACATCTTCTCTAGTAAGGTCAATCGATGGTGTTACGTTTGGGATATTTGGAAAACTCATATAAAATCACCTCATTTCTCTATTTGCTATCAGTATATGAAAGCAAGTTTTGCCCGTTAGGTATAGTAACCTATTCTTTGTCCAATTTCATAAAAAAGAGGCTTACAACCCTAACCTTCAAAAGTATATGACTTATGTAATGTCCCAAAATAAATAATCCAATTAGTAAACAATACACATAACACGACACATCTATATACGAGAATGGAATAGGACATTTATTTCCTATCATATGGTTATGTGAAAAGCACAGTTTATCTTTTTTTAATGGTTATTTTTTTCCATAAGAAAAGACATCGCATCCTAGTGCAATGTCTCTCTTAAAATTTATTGTAAATAACGATTATACAGTGCCATTACCGTTTTCACCGTTACCATTGTCTGCGTCTAATATGTCTTCCATCTTAAATTGAAGAAACATTTGGGTTTTCAATGCAGTTTTTAATGTTGGGTTTACTGTTTCATTGATTGTAATTAAATCATCAATGTTTGTAGCGGCTACATTAGTGTTTTCTGGTAAAGTACCAACCACCGCTTGAATTTTTTCAGCTTCAGCATTAATAACATGAGCTAGACCTAGTTCTTCAAATGCGACAGAAGCTAATAATAGATTAATGACATCCTCTCTGTTGATATCAATAGAAGGTGTTACGTTTGGAATATTTGGGAAAGACATTTATCAATCACTCCTTTAGATTTTATATATGTAAAGTATTCATTAAAAGGATTATGGATTGGGCAAGTAACTATTAATAGTGCCTAATTATGAGAAGAGATTAAAGATTAAATTGGGAATCTTATTGTATGGAATAATTAATATGTTCATCCTTAAATAATTGGGTCGTCGTAAACAATACACATAACACGACACATCTATATATGAGAATGGAATAGGACATTTATTTCCTATCATATGGTTATGTGAAAAGCACAGTTTATCTTTTTTTCCACAAGAAAAGACATCGCATCCTAGTGCAATGTCTCTTCTTAAAATTTATTGTAAATAACGATTATACAGTGCCATTACCGTTTTCACCGTTACCATTGTCTGCGTCTAATATGTCTTCCATCTTAAATTGAAGTAACATTTGGGTTTTCAATGCAGTTTTTAATGTTCGGTTTACTGTTTCATTGATTGTAATTAAATCATCAATGTTTGTAGCGGCTACATTAGTGTTTTCTGGTAAAGTACCAACCACCGCTTGAATTTTTTCAGCTTCAGCATTAATAACATGAGCTAGACCTAGTTCTTCAAATGCGACAGAAGCTAATAATAGATTAATGACATCCTCTCTGTTGATATCAATAGAAGGTGTTACGTTTGGAATATTCGGGAAAGACATTTATCAATCACTCCTTTAGATTTTATATATGTAGAGTATTCATTAAGAGGATTATCGATTGGGCAAGTAACTATTAATAGTGCCTAATTTTGAGAAGAGATTAAAGATTAAATTGGGAATCTTATTGTATGGAATAATTAATATGTTCATCCTAAATAATTAGGCCGTCATTTATAGGGGGCTAGAATAATATAAAAAGGAGTAAGTTCGTGACATCTATATCACGTTTTAGGTCTAAACCTATTAGAAAGAATAGAAATAATACAGTTGAAAAAAGAAGGAGGCGACTACATGCCAACTAGTTGGATTCAAGCTATACCTGAAATAATGGAGGAAGTTGAAAGATTCAAACCTAATTCCATATTGGACATTGGTATTGGGTTTGGTAAATATGGAGTTTTATTACGGGAGTCATTGGAACTTCCCTATGAGCGTTATAGTAAATCAGATTGGAAGGTTAGATTGGATGGTGTTGAAGCATTTACAAACTATAAAAACCCCATTCATGAACACGTTTATGACAAGGTGTATTATAGAAATGTTACTGAATGTATAGATAGGTTACCAGATTACGATGTTGTATTGTTGGTGGATGTACTTGAACATTTTGATAAAGAGGAAGGGAAAGAGATATTAAAAAGAATTATGAAACATACAAAAAAAGCGTTAATTATCTCAACCCCGCTTTATCCCGATGTACAAGGAGAATATTTATCAAATAAATATGAGGAACATAAAAGTAGATGGTACCAGGTTGATTTTGCAGATTATGATTTTGATTATAAATTACTTCGTATTGGCAAAAATGGAGCACAAATCTTTATAATTCAACCACCGGCAAAAACTCAAAGAATATTTCCAATTGATAATATTTCTACAGCACTTAAAAAGCGAGAATCTAAAAATCTAACCATTGGTTATTTTCTGCCACACAAAAATTTAACTGGCGGACTTAAAATGCTCCTTGAACAAATGAAGCATTTACGTAAACTGGGGCATAAAGTTTACGCTTATTATAAGGGGCAAGGGCAAGAGGGGGATGGAGCTTTACCACCGTGGATGAGACTTCAAGTAGATAAAGAGATTATCGTTCCAAAGGAGCATTCATTTGCCTCTTATTTGGATGATTGTGATATCGGAGTATGTGGGTGGCTAGACCAAATGGAAGAGCTATCGAATGTAAATATTCCTGTCGTTTATTGGGAACAAGGAAATGAATATTTGTTTGGGCAGAGCTTAAATGAAAACCTTCGTTCCTATTTAGAGCGCTGTTATCAACAACCAGTAGCTCTAACCAGTGTTTCTCCTATGATTTCTACTATTATTGAATCCCGTTTTGGACGAAAAGCTCCTGTTATTCCAAATGGGATAGATACAGATTTTTACTATCCAGGCAAACGACCTAATGAAAATAGTATTCTTCTTGTTGGTAATCCAAACCTTATGTTTAAAGGGTTTGATGTGGCCCTACAAACGTTAATACGCGTTTGGCGAGCAGGATATAAATTTAAAGTGAAATGGGTCTGCCAAGTCAAACCATCACTTGATCAGGTTCCATTTCCTTTTCCTATTGAGTATGTAGTAACACCGACTCAAGAAGAATTAGCAAAATACTATCGTCATTCGGATATCTTCTTATTTACATCTTGGTTTGAAGGATATGGTATGCCACCACTCGAAGCTATGGCCTCGGGAGTACCTGTGGTTTCTACATCCTGTGGTGGGATTGATGTATATGCTCAAAATGGAGTTAATTGTATTTTAGCCGATCCAGGTGATATAGATCAATTAGCTAAAGGAGTGATCTACTTCTTAAATGATGAACAGGCTAGAGATAATTTTTCAGAGAAGGGAAGAGATACAGCTTTACGTTTTTCATATTCAAAAGTAATTGAACAATTAGAGAATTATTTGTATAGCCTTGCTCATTATAAAGATACTAGCCGGTCCTGATCGTAATTATAATTTTAGAAACAAAAAAGGGTATCCGTTGTATTGCGATACCCTTAATCGTCATATAGCATTTAGTGTTTATATAAACAACTATCTCTTAACCATTTATATTGTCACTCTTAAAACCTAGTTCTTGAATAATTTTATATATAGATTGTAGAGTATCACCATGAAAATGCTTCTTGAGGTAACTGAAAACTAATGTTTTATCCTCCTTCAAATATACTGTGAGTTTTTCCAGTGTTTCATTATATTGTGGTGCTATAATCAAAGAATTTATTAGTGAAACGATTGCTGCCTCTTTTTTGTTAAGCTTTTCTTGGCAAAGACTTATATAGTACAAGGCCTGAAAAGATCCCACCCCTTTTAGAATTAAATACTTACGATTTTCCTCGCCCATATTTATACAGTTATTAAAGCACTGAATTGATTCTTCATACTTCTTAAGATTAAATAAAATCACTAGTGTTGCAAAAATAATGTCGTAATTTTCAGTTTTATTATATCTTCTGTTTAGAGCCAAAAAAGTAAATACCGAATTAAAGGTGGCTCCATCCATTTGGAAA
>NZ_JBQHXU010000025.1:0-8541 GCF_052063305.1 Gracilibacillus sp. HCP3S3_G5_2
GCCCATTTAAAACACTCCTTTAGCTTTATAGTTATTATTCTACCAAATAAAAAACTGTGTGAGTAAGAAACCGTACGCATTTCTTACTTACACAGTTTATATTACACTCCCATTGGATGTCTCTATAAAGTTATTTAATTTTAACAATTTCTTAAGATTTATAGCATTTTGTTCACTCTAAACTGAAGAAGTTTGTCTCCAGCTTTTGACTTTTCAATAATATACTTTTTAAATTCATCATACAGGTCTTCTATCTTCCAAATATTCTTTATCTGTCTAATTAAATTCTTAATAGCATGAGACCAATCAATTTGTTCATCACTAATATTACCAACTGGCATAGGGAATAGATAGTCATTAGCACGTATTAATTTAATCACTTCATTTTTAGTCTCCTGATATTGTATAGAGTGAACACATTCTGAAAACAATTCTAAATTTTTAGTGTTTCCATAATTATTTTTTTGGAAGTATTCGATAAGCTCATCCAGTAAATGTTTCATGTAATACTTTTCTATATCTTTTTTTACTAGATTGATTAATTTAATTGTCTCTTCGTCTTCATAAATAGAAATTGGTAAAATATTATTAATATTTGTTGATAGTGTAACTTCTAAATTAATTTCTTGTTGCAAATTATCCTGCATATTATTTATTACTTTCTCACTCTTAAGGTTAATTTCAAGATCAAGAATCTTAGAATACTGAATAATCGTACCAAATGCAGTAATCAATTGCTTAATACTATCACTTCTTTTTATATTATTAAGGCGATTCTCGCTTTTTTCTATATATTTCTCTATTTCTTCTAGAGACCAATAAAAAACACCTTGCTTTTTCTCGAAATTATTGACACTATCTATAGCATTATTTATCTCAATTATTTGTGGCACTCCTTCCTTGTACCATTTTAAGATAACAGGTGTTAGACTTCCAATATTTTCATTTTCTAATGACTCATTCAACAAAAATTGGTTTATATATTGGCTATCACTATAACTCCAAATCATTGTATGTGTTTTGTTAGAAGGATCACTGTATAACTTTTGACTTTTATGCTCAATAATAAAAATTACAATTGCAAAACAAATACGATGCACATCTCCTCTAGTAACTTTATCAGAAAACTTATGTCTTTCAATTGTATTAATGACTTCGTGTATAAATAAAGACCCCTTTATAAATGTTCTTAGATTATTTAAATTGTATTGTGTGAGGTCCCATCCTAATTCCTTGTTAATTACCAATTTTTCTTCCAAATAATAAACTAGATTTTTAATGGAATTCCAAACATCTTCTCCGAGTATTTGAACTCTCGCATTATCTGCTGGTTGTGTAACTGTATAAATTCTGTCAATAGATTTTTCCTCATATTCATTAAAATCATCTTGATCCTCTTCTTTCATTTGTTCCTTCGAACATATGAGGACTACTTTTACTCCATTTACACTTGATAATTTATCAACTAATCCAAAAACTTCATTAATTTTTAAATTTTCCTGCTTTCTCTCCAAATCATCTATTATTATTAAGCACTGTTCATTTTTATCAAGTAGCTTTAAAACGGATTTAGTTAAATTTTCCATAATCGGAACAGAAAAAGAAAAATTTTTATAGGATAGATTTAGATTTTTTATAACATTTCTCATTTTTGATAAATGCACTTTGTATTTTTTCCTAGGCATTTTACTTACAATTTGGGTGTAAATTTCTTCAATAATATAATTCACATCTTTAATTCCGAATAGAGATATGTAGCATTGATTATTAATCTCTCTATCATTTTGCATTTCCTCAAGAGAATCTTGAACATATTTAGTTTTACCGACTCCCCAGCGACCATTAATTAAAATCTTTTTATATTCAGTATTCTTAAGATTATTCATTATAGTTTTAATGTTATTAGCTTTCATTGCATCACCTACTAAAAATATATAGATTATCTTCTATATATTACCACAAATCAATTGTATATAGGTCAATAAAACTAATAAAAAAGACACCCAAAATTAATTGGATGCCTAAATAAATTAATTATTTAAATACGCTTGAAACTTCGGCATATCTCCATATAAAGCTTCGAATACTTCTGTATACCTATCATTTTCATGAAGGGTCAATGCAATTTCCTCAGCAAAGTGGTAATTTCCATCATGCTGAGGCACTATATCATACACTCGTTGCTCATAACTACCATGATGAACCTCTTCATTGTCATCAACTGCATTTCTATACTCATCAAATAGATCAAGTATAGATCTCAGTTGATTTCTGGTTATTTGATATTCAAATAACATTCTATCAAAACTCGTATTATCAAACAAAAGTTGCTGTCTAAATTCCAAAAAGTCTAATCTTTCTTCGGTATTCATCATTCACACCTCCAATCCATGTCTATTTATCTATTACATTCGACACAGATTGAGGTTATTCCTTTTTTTATTCCAAAATAATTTGATCATAAATATCGAAATCATATGTACTGACTTCCTCACCATTCCATATATATTCTTCCCCTGCACCTAACGTCAACTCATTCCAACGATACACACCATTTCTAAATGTTAACGATGCATCTCTATGACCGTCACACGTATCATTTCCGTGAGAAAAGAAAAAAGCATCACATTCTTTCATGCCATGCCAACTTGGTATATGAGGATATAAATTTTCTCTCATCAAATTATTATCTTGAAAATCACTAATTAATTCATTTAATTGAGTCTCTCCATCCTCACCTAACTCAGTAAGTTTTCCCTGTTTATCCCAACCAATATCATTCACTTTTGCAAAATAGGCTGGTGTCTGTCCTTCTAAAAATGAAGCATTAAAATTATCTATATCTGACCAATCACTTCTACGGAAATTACTTCCCCATTTTTTAGTAACAGGCTCAATCATCTTCACATTTGGAGTTGCTTTTCTGACAATTAAAATTTGAGTAGCTACTGAAGTTCCTACATGAGCAAATGTCTCATTAGGCAAAAGAATCGTTGCTACTTGCCAACAAGTTTTATACATCAACTGTCTTAATTTTTTAGCATAGTTGCCATATGCTAACCCCATAGGTAATACAAAAGCGATATACCCACCATATTTAACACTCTTTATGGCATGTTCGAGAAATGCAACCTCTGATTTACCTTTTCTTTTACCTTTAGTTTTATTTACTGCTTGCCAATTCTCCCCATCATCTTCCCATTCTACTGAGATCCCATAAGGTGGATTACCAATACAGATATCAAAGTAATCTCTCTTTTTAAAGTCAAAAGCATTACCCTCAATAACATTGGCATTTGGATATAATAAACTTGTTACCTTAGCACTTGTTTTGTCAATCTCTAATGCCGTTATCTCTGCATCTTCTGGAGCATGTTCCAAGAAAACACCACTGCCACAGCTAGGTTCTAATACTTTTGGATTCTGAGGTAATTTATCCCTTAAAGCATCCCATATAAATTTAGCTACTGCTGGAGGTGTATGGAAAGCACCATTTGCAAAAGAATTAGGTAACAATCCACCACTAGATGTGTAATTTTCTTTTAAAAAATCTAAGTCATCTTGTGTAATCTCGTCTTTAGACTTGGAGATAATCTCCATTGATTTAACATTACCGTCCCAACGTTTCCTATCTGCTTTCCCCATATTATCCCTCTAAAACTACTACTCCAAGATCTATGTTAGTTTGGAGTAAAACACCTTTAAGATAAGGATCAATATCTATCCCTCGTTCTTTTAGATCCGCAAGAGTCATTATGTATTCCAATCTTAAATTTAATTGCTCCTTCGTTATTTCAGTATTTTTAGGTAAATTTTTTCCCTCAAACTTTTTCATTTTTAATATTCTCCTTTATCATCTTATTCTTTATATGCAAATACGTGGCATAATTTCCAATTGTCATTTATCTTATTCTTTATAAAAACCCCAACTGTCATATTACCGTTATAATTCGATAATATTTCCCATTCTAATTTTGTTGCAAATTTCATTCTCTAACCCCTTGACATACCTGTATTATTTTGATATGATATAATAAAAGATCTATTTATGTATTTATTCAAAAGGTAAAAATTAATATAAATGCTTATGCATATCTTTGTAGACTTTTCCTGTTACAATGTTGTACATTGTTCTGTAATCCCTATTGTACGCATCACACATTTGATTGATAAAATCAGCTTGTTTAAAATCAACATATCGTCTCATCTCTTCCAATTGTTCTAGAATTAAACAAACGTCTTCTTCTTTCATTCTAGGTTTTGGTTTAGACATTTTTAGCCTTGTCGATTTTTTATACTGCCCCTGACGATCTGTCATCTGTAGATTGCTAATCTCATTCGTACCACCTTCTTTGACTGGTACAATATGATCTACCTCTATGCCACCGCGATTAAACAACTCAAGATCCAATCCTGAATGACTAGCCATAATCACTCTATGCAAACCGTATGCTTTCATTTCTCTATTTTCATCATACAAGCCAACATAACAATAACCATTGGCGTTGGGATTGCTAGTAAGGAAGCGCTCTCTTAAATAATCCCAGACACGACCATTAGTAGTGTCTACACCATAACGACTATAATCATGTTTGCTTGAATATATAGGTGTTAACACTACATTTTCTTTTTGTTTCTATTCCCTCTCCATTTTAAAACCATCCTTTTTATTATTTTTGTTGGTGGTATATCCGTCATATCCACCAATCGACCATCATCATTTGCTAGTAGTAAACAAAAGAGGCTACAGGTAGCTAACCCATAACCTCACCACCAACAAAGGACTTGGATGAAAGCCCATTGGTAAACATGCAAAATCACTTTACTTCCAATACCCATTATGTTATGATAAAAATGGATAATTTTAATCCTTTAAAAAAAGCATAAAAAGGACTAGCTAATGCTAATCCCATCCACGCTATATACAATAAGGAGAAAATTTAGGTGTCCAATTTAATTATTTATCGTCGCTAAATTGGCTAAACGACTTGACTCTATTATTTTGTTATGATATTATAATTATGTATGTGTAATTTTAAGAAAAAAAAGAAAAGAAAGGCTACTAAGTTCTTAAGACCCGTTAACTTTTCGCCCCTCCCTTATAGCGATTTATCTAAAATTGTATCTATAAATCTACTAACGCCTACTCTCCCAACGATTACAGGCAATCATGATATCTTTTTGTTCAATTTTTCTTTTCTTCTTTTGTTTCTCATTCGTTCTTTAGCTTCTTTATTCTTTCTTTTTTTATCACATTTATCACAACAAACCTTATTTTTATTTACCTTCCTAAATCGATTATTGCAATCCTCACATATTTCCGTTTCGTTATCTATATTATGTCTTAAATTATTCAGTAATATATCTCCAAATGATTCCCACAACGTCGATTTCTTACTATCAGGTTTGTCAATATATAGGTATTGTACTAGTGT
This sequence comes from Gracilibacillus sp. HCP3S3_G5_2, assembly GCF_052063305.1. Lineage (NCBI taxonomy): Bacteria > Bacillati > Bacillota > Bacilli > Caryophanales > Bacillaceae > Gracilibacillus > Gracilibacillus sp. HCP3S3_G5_2. Next base: position 5,436 of record NZ_JBQHXU010000025.1, read on the forward strand.
ATCAACTACCTTATTGATATCTGGTTCAATCTTCAACAATGCTTTTCTAATAGCATCATAAACTTGTAATTGTGTTAAATTAGTAACGTCACTAGATATCTTTAACTCTTTGTTGATTGACCACTTTTTCTTTCGATTAAATCTGTTGTATTCATCAATGATAGTTTGGTTAACTTTAACTACCTTTTTCTTCTTCATCAGCATCCTAAAATCAAAATCATCAACAACTTTAGAGAAATAAACTCTTTTCTTTTCGATAATGTATTCCAACTTGTTTACTGTAGATAGGTTGTCAATGTACTGATTTTGCTCTTCTACATCTAAACCTTTAAAGCTGTCAACATCCATCAAAGGATTAATCTGATCTTCTTTCTTGTCTTTTGCGTATTTAAAAAAGTGGGGTAACTTTCCATCTGTTAACTGATTAATCTTTTCCTCCACTTCCTCTGGTACAGTTGGCATCCACAATGTTTTAGCAAAATCTATAATCGCATTGTTAATGAAACAAAGTTGTTTGACAACCTTTTCCTCAATCTTATCTTTAGGTAGATTCCAAATCTTACTTATTTTATTACTGATTTCGCCTATATTTTTACTGTAAGCAGCTACCAACGAATTATAGATATTATCAGAAGTAATCGTTTCTTTCTTTCCTGTCGCTAATTCATACTCCAACGGTACAACATCTGTAGTGTTTCGTTTCGCCAATTCTACATAAGTTTCATCAGATATGATATGCGCCTCATCTCCATCAACGTCACACATCAGTATTTTACTTATGGCATCACTAACACTTGTGTAAATGCAATTTGTAACGAACCATTTGTTTGTCTTATTATTGACTACATTCTTTCTAATTGCATGTTCTTTATATAAGTGAGGGCTTCTTAATACATCTAACTCTTTCCCGTCCTTATACAATTGACAACTTACATCACCATCATTTAATAACCCTTTTGGATCATCTATACCCATAAATAACCACTCGCAAAAAGCATACGTATCAGGCGAAATGAATGTGCGTTTACTATCTTTTAACCATAACTTACCTGCCTTAGCATCTTTATACATAGCGTCCCTTGTGTTCCTAATTGACTCTTTGCTGTATTTATCATTCAATAATTCTGGATATATAGATAGTGATTTTTGAAAGTTATTCATCTTGTCATCATCTTTATTAAAACCTAAGATACGCAACATGATATCTTTATCTTGTCCTGCATTTGCAATATCTTTATTGGTGTTATCAGCTAAATTCCTCAATTCATCGGCAGTTGTGTCAATAAGAGTTTGAAGCACTTGATAATTGATCGGTTTATCTATAAATTTATTATCCTCTTCTTTACAGATAACGAATTCACATTGCCCATCCTTAAATGCTTGCTTGTATTCGTTCCAGTTTTTATAGTATTTAGCCATTTTAAACTGTGATTTAGTAAAGATAATTTGAATATCGTCATCTATAATATCCCATTCATCCCCATAGATATCAGTAACAGTTACATCTTCTTTTTTCATTTCTTCTTTGATAAACTCATCAAATGGTGTAGGAATCAATAGCCCTTTAAAATGTGGCATCCTAAATTGTATTGCTTTCTCACTAACACTAGGTATTATTATCCCTGCTCCATCTGTGTGAGGTATGGTAATAGGGTGGTTTACTTTTCTAGTAACCTCAAATGTATCTTTATCAATGTAATCCACATCTTTATAAATTTCTGTTTCAAAGTCATCTACTACAATAGTCTTATCAATGTCAAAGTTCTCAAATGGCTCACTAGATGTCATTGACAATGCTAAATAAGCGTTGAATTTATTCATGTTAATACCGTATTCAATATCCCCGTTGTTATCGGTAAAAGAAGTATTATTAATTTTGTTTTCATCCAATCCACACCAAATTCTATTATTAAAGTATTCATTTTTTACTACACTTGATTTAATGAATACAGATTTCTTGTTACGAATCATACCAGCACTTGAAGCAAAGTATTGATAATGTTCACCATCTTCATTCATAAACCCATGAGCGATTAAACCCTCTAATACTCGATAATGATAGGCTCTAACCATAATAATATCTGTAGTTGTATCCTTTTCCTTTAGTTTAAGTGTTCGAGTCAATGTAGAGAAAAATTGAGATATTTTATTAGAGTCTTTCAATTCGTCTTCTCTTAATACTCGGATTCCCTCATTGTCGTCTAGCAAATTATCTAATTCATTATTTAATTGATTGATTTTGTTTGATATAAATCCCTTTCGTTTTGAAACATCTACGCTATATTCCTTTAACTTATTCTTCCAAGTATGTAATTTCATTAACTTGTTGTGTACTTCCATTTCCTCTTTATTATAAAATGCGTCTGTACTCACCGAATATAAATACACTTGATTTTGTAAATTTGTCATTTAAATTTCTCCTTTGTATTAGTAGATTAATTTGTTGTTTCACTTCACTGAGATAGAAATAAGGTAATCACTTTGTTCTTACCTTTATTATTTGAGCCAGCTCAAAAATTAATTATTTTATACTTTTTCATCCATTTTAAAAAAGATATTTTTTTATCCATAACCCTTTCAATCTTACTCTCCCAACGCTTACAGCAAAAAGTGTAAAGCAGCCCTATTATATAAATGTAAGATATAATTTACTTTATACTTTTATACTTTTTTAATTTTTATTTAATTACTTATTTAACTGGTTAAATGAGAAAGGTATAACTTGTTTATACCTTATTTATTCTCAGTGACCTTTACACTTGTCAATTATTTACAATTATAGACCGTTTATTGCTTGACTCTCTAATTTGTTTCTGATTCTTTAATTCTATATATTTGACATTTTTGGCAACCTGAGTGTTCCAATTAGTTATCTTAAATTCCTTCTTTAAATGAGACTTTGTTACTTCTTTTTGTTTACAATTAATCAAATATTCTGCTACCAATTCACCTTTACTTACAGGCTTGTTGTCCTTTTGTTTTTGCTTTTTATTCTTGTAAAGCATCACTTTATCCCATCCAAAATTGGCCTATTTAAATCAAATTCCTCCAGTATGATTACTGTACTTTCCTGACACAATATGCTAAATTTTTTGCATATTATAAG
>NZ_JBQHXU010000026.1:0-7198 GCF_052063305.1 Gracilibacillus sp. HCP3S3_G5_2
CTTAAATTAAGGGTCCATTTTTGCTTCGAAGCTTTGGACACCTCGTATGATACCAAGAGGGCTCTTTTTGTTTCAATCCTCAAATTTCTTCATTACAGGAATGCTCCTATTCTATTTCACCAACCCACGCTAACATTCCGCCAGTCATATTCGTAACATTATATCCTTGATTGATTAAAAATTCACATGCTCTTGAACTTCTTCCACCAGAACGACAAACCATGTAATAATGTTTATTTTTATCTATTTTGTCTAAAGAATTTGGGATGTCCCCCAAAGGAATATGTTTAGCTTCAGGAATTTTCCCCTCTGCAACTTCAACGTCTTCCCGGACATCAATAATATGGACGTTTTCTCCATTTTTTATTTTCTCATGTAACTCTACTGCTGATATACTTTTCATCAGTCTGCATCTCCTTTATTATTGTCTATTTTCGTATCTAGAAGGTTTAAAATATTATTTAAGTCAAAATATCTATCCAAATTTTAATAGCAGTACCCGCAATCAAAAGTGCTAATATCACTTGTAAAATTCGGGTATTCATTCTCTTTCCTACTTTTGCTCCAAGTGGTGCCGCTAATAAACTTGCTACAATCATAATAGCAGCTGGCCAATAATCTACTTGTCCAGTAGCAATTTTACCAACACTTCCCCCGATAGAAGAAATGAACGTTACTGCTAAACTTGTTGCAATCGTCATTCGTGTTGGAATGTGCAAAACCGTAAGCATGATTGGTACAAGTAAAAAGCCTCCTGCCGCACCGACTATACCAGATGCTATTCCCACAATTAATGCTAATATTGCCGCTAGCGGCTTGTTGAAGGTAACTTCATTTAATGGTACATCGTCCATTTTTTTCTTTGGTACAAACATCATTACAGCTGCAATCACAGCTAGAATACCATACACAACATTTACTGCTTGCTCGGATAAGAAACTCGATCCATAACTACCAATTAAACTTCCTATTAGGATAGCTCCACCCATATAAATGATGAGCTGCTTGTTTAGGTATCCACCTTTTCGATATGCCCATACACCTGCAATGGAAGCAAACAGTACTTGTACTGCACTTATTCCAGAAACCTCATGGGCTGTAAATGCTACTAGACCAAATAAAGGGGGAATATAAAGTAGCATTGGGTATTTAATAATGGAACCCCCAACACCTAACATACCGGATAAAAAGGAACCAATAAACCCAATTGCAAACACAACGATGATAAAAGTTAAATCCATTACTAAACCTTCTTTCTTATTTAGAAAAGCGAGTAGTTCACGCTACTCGCTATTTGGTTTTCTTTATCCTTTTTGAATATAGAAGTACAGAACATCCTCTTCTGTTTTTTGTTCTAATACGGTATGGCCACCTGATTTAGCCCATGCTGGGATATCATTTAAAGCACCCTTATCTGTTAAAAGTACTTCAAGTACTTCACCAGAGTTAATCGTATCCATTGCTTTTTTAGTTTTTACAATTGGCATAGGACATGCTAAGCCTTTTGCATCTAATGTTTTTGTAATGTTCATTTAATTTACCCCCATTTTTTTCTATTGATTAATTAGCGAACTGCACAACGGTTTGGACCGATTTCCATTTCTGTTTGTTCGTCATTATTAGGTGTGATTTTCCCCATATTTACCTGACGAATTTGTTCATACGCATTTGGCTGTGGTGGTAGGTTATCTGTAACAGTACGACGGAATTCCGCTTCATCCTCGATGTTTAATCCATGATTCTCTTTAAACAAATCACCTAATCTTCTAGCCACTGTACCATCTTCATTTAACTCATCAATAATCATGAAATGTGCAGGTAACACCACTAGGTATTCAGCTAGTTCACGATAACGGGAATATAATGTTTCTCGTAAGTCACCTACCCAATCTTCCGCAAGTCCTGCTAAATCGGGACGACCAATGGAGTCGATAAATAAAATATCACCTGTTAACAAGAACTGATTGTCGATAACAAATGAAGTAGAACCAATGGTATGACCCGGTGAATAAAGTGCATTTACATCAATTTGAGATGCACCAATTTTTACATTTAATCCTTCTGTAAGTGGCGTGTAATCAAACACTACCTCTGTCGCATCTTTTGGTGGTAGATAGTAAGTTGCTCCTGTATTTGCTGCAATATGACGTCCACCTGAAATATGATCTGCGTGTAGGTGTGTATCAAATACGTGCTTGATTTCTACTCCTTTTTCTTTCGCAAAGTTTGTGAATACATCCGTGAAACGCACTGCATCAATAATAGCTGCTTCGCCTTCAGAAATTACCATATAAGATAAACAACCTTTTCCTAAACGAACAAATTGGTATAGCTCCCCACCATTTTCTAAATCGGAAACTTTAATTGGTTCTAGATAACTACTCCAAGATTTCATTCCACCTTCAAGATATGCAACTTCACGACCAGCTTCAGAAAGCATTTCTGCTACCATAACGGAAGATCCTTCCTTAGCACATACTACTAATACTTCCTTATCTGTTGGAAGTTTAGGCAAAATCTCTTCTACACCATCTAATAATTCGAAGTAAGGGATATTTAAATACTCGAATTTATGTCCTTCAATTTTCCAATCCTCAAATGCATCATGATTACGAACATCTAAAATAAATAATTCTTCGTTATCAATTACTTTTCGAGCAACTTCTGCTGCAGTCCATTTATTTACTGTCATTATTGAATTACCCCCCTAGGTATATTTTAAATTATTTTTTAGCAGTGGAGAATTTCTCCACTGCATAAAGATTGATCATCTAATTAGAAAGTTAATGTTGGTGATGCATCTTTTGCATATTCTAGGAATGTTACTGCTCCACCAACTTCTATACCATCAACGAAATCTTCTTTCGTAAGTCCCATAACATCCATTGTCATTTGACATGCTATAAATTTAACACCTAGTTCCTGTGCCATCCCAACTAGTTGTGGGATAGTAGGAACATTTGCCTTTTCAAACCCTTCAGCAAAATGTTCCTTTCCTGCTGGCATTTCTAAAGCGTGCATTGCTTGTTTATGAATTAAGTTTAGTCCTTCAAAAGTGAAGAAGATTTGTACCTCTTTTTCTGAAGCTGCTGCTGCTGTTGCGATATTGAATACTTTGTATGCATCAAACATTCCACCGTTTGCTGCGATAATAGCTACTTTTTCTGACATAATAAATTCCTCCTAGATTTCTTTTGTTATTTTTCCGTTCCACTCATTCATACCCGGTAGAACGTTATAAACTTTTTTATAACCATTGTTTGCTAATAGTTGTGCTGCCAAATCAGAACGTTTCCCTGTACGGCAGATTACATAGATTTCTTTTTCTTTATCCAATTCTTCAAGGCGTGATTCTAATTCACCCATTGGAATGGACTTTGCACCTTGAATATGACCAAATGCATATTCTGCTGCTTCACGCACATCTAAAATTAAACCGTCACCTGATTCAATTTCATCAAGTGAAACAGTGTGTTCAAATGTTTTTTCCACTTCTGGTTCATTAGAGCCTTTGCGAATGTAATGATAAAGAACATCGCCTTCTTCCAATGTTCCTAGATATTGGTGTCCAACAGTGCTTGCCCATGCTGCTAAATCGGCTTTAGATCCTTTGTCTGTAGCTTGAACTTCCAATACTTGACCATCTTCAAGATCCGTAATTGCTTTTTTAGTTTTCACAATTGGCATTGGACAAGCTAAGCCTTTTGCATCTAATTGGTGATTTGCTTGAATCATACATTTACCCCCCACGGTATTGTTTTTAACAAAAAAATTTACGATTTGGTATTTATTATACCTCTATGGGTATAATATTTAGCAATAAATTAGTCGTTATTGATAACGACGTTTGCAGTATACCTTTTATAGATCTCCATTGATTTAGCTTGTTGAAAATCAATTACAAGACCAATAATATACCCCCTAGGGTAAAATGTCAACCCTTTGATTTCTATTTTTTTGGATGGTTCTAGAATGAGACAGGTTTTGATTGTTTAGATTTAGATTAATCTTCCCACGCTCATTAATATGGTAGAACCTTTCCAACACCTTCCTTTTACCAACAATGCTCACCCGACCTACTTTTCTCTAACTTCTATTGTTTCAACAACTTCAATAGCACTATTAACAGACTGAATCATGGCACAGTTTTTGATTGCAAGGTCAAGCGATTTTTGGACTTTTGAAATAGCAAGCCCTAAACCAGAACCGCCATATTCTCGTGATCTCGAATGGTCAACACGATAAAACCGTTCAAAAATTCGTTCCTGCTCATCAATCGAAAGAGATTTTCCGGGTCCAGCTATACTAAGCCTATACTCTGATTGAGAATCTATTCCCTTGATTGTTATTGACCCACTACCCTCATAGTAGCGAATGGCATTATCAAGTAAATTACTAATGACTTGTGAGATTGCACCACTATTTAGTTTAATAATACTCGGTGCAACGTCTACTTGCATGTTAATGTCTTCCTGTTCTATTGCCCAGCGAAACATTTCTATCGATTGTTCCACTATCTTTTCAATTTGAACAAGTGATTTTTCTGAAAAACTCTGGGTTGATACGTGATCCCATTCTTTCAGTTGTTCCATCTGCTCTACCAAATGAATAAGCCGCTTTGATTCATTGAATAAAGATTGGTATAGCTTTTCGTCTCCTTGAATCACTCCACTTTGTAATGCACGGAGATACCCTTTTAAGTTGGATAGAGGAGTACGAAACTCATGGGATAAATCAGAAACTAGTTTTTGTCGATGAAGTTCATTATCCTCAAGCTGTTTAATTAAATCATTAAAATGACTAATTAATTCGCCTATTTCACCATCTGATTTAGCTTGAATAGGATTAGGATATTCACCCTGTTTCATCCTTTTAGTAGAGGAAATTAGTTCTTTTAATGGATGAATCAACTTTTTGGTTAAATAGAAATGAATAAGACTACCAATAATAATGGTAGAAATACTGAATATCCACAAGTATTGAAATAATGTCGTCTCGAATTGAGCTTGTTTTTGATTACTCATTGAAGTTAATCCATCCGCAAGAACACATGCAGTATTATAAATTGCCCAACTACTTAAACCTACAAATGCAGCAATCACTAATATGTTAATAAACGTTAATCGAAAAAGAAATTGTTTGGGAACAAGCACCTTTCTTATTTTATTCCGTAACAAATTTATACCCCATTCCTCGGACCGTAATAATTCGTTTAGGTACAGCTGGATTTTCTTCGATTTTTTTCCTTAGTTTCTTTATATGTGCATCTATTGTCCGGTCTAGTATTAATTTGTCCGCATAAGGATATAGTTGATTCAAAAGGCTTTCTCTAGAGATAACCGTATTCGGATTCTCCATAAAATAATATAATAGATTGAACTCATGCTTCGTTAGTTTTACTTCTTGATCCAAAAGTAAAACTTCCCCTTTTCGAGGTTTAATACATAATCCATCATAAGTAATCTTCTGGCAAAATTGCCCTGTTCGCCGTAGTACAGCTTCAATATGAGCTAGAAGTTCCTCTGGTTCAAATGGTTTCACTATATAATCATCTGCCCCAATCTTTAACCCATTAATTTTATCCTCTATACGTGATTTAGCAGATAGCATAATGATCGATACTTCATTTCTCTCTTGTTCCCGAACCCACGTACAAAATTCTTCTCCACTAAGTTTAGGGAGCATTAGATCTAGTATGATAAGACAAGGATGTTTCGATAGAAATACTTCCTTTGCTTCCTCTCCATCTACAGCCTCCACAACATCATAGCCTGATTTTTTCAAATAAATGCTGATTAAATCACGTATCATTTTATCGTCTTCAACAACTAATATGGTTTGTTTCATTCTCTCACCTCTTTGCCCATCATATGTAATTTACTCCATCTTCTCAAATTCCTGCACCATCAAATCGTAATTCATTGCACCATATGCCTTGTAACTAATCAATCCGTTGGAATCAACCATATAAGTAGTTGGAATTGGTTGGATTGCATAGAGATTTGCTACGTCTAAATTGGAATCCATTAAAACTGGAAAAGTTAGTTTATATTCGTCAGCAAAGTTCTCTATATCTTCTACACTAGATTCCGAATTGGTTAGATTAACTGCTAAAATAACAATATCCTTATCTTGATGGAACTTTTCCATATCAGGCATTTCTGCTCGACATGGTGGACACCATGTTGCCCAAAAATTAATCATTACACGGTGTCCACGAAAGTCCGATAATTTTACACTGTCCCCACTTAACGTATCTAGTTGAAAATCTGGTGCCTTGTTCCCAACTTCCAAACCAATAACAGGCTTCTGATTTTCTTCTACTCCTTCAACTGTAGCTTCAGCCTCTACTTCTTGTAGCTCCTCTACATTTTCAAAATGGACCGCAGACTTTTTGTTTGAGTCGAGGAAATCATAGACTGCCCAGCCTACCATACCTATCACTACAACTAAAAGAATCCATTTTTTCATCACAAACACCTCCTAAGTTTACCCTAATCTTGATAACCAAGTATCTTGTACTAAATCTAGTAAGAATCCTGAAATACGTGGCATTAATCCGAAGAATAGAACGAATCCCATCAAAATCATCATGATGGCACCTATCTTCATTATGATGTTGCTATGCCGTACTATCCATTTCGTTTTCCCAATAAAGAATGTTAAGACCAGAAATGGTAATGCAAATCCAAATACATACATAATCGTATAAAACATTCCTTGACCGGGATTACTAGCAGCTAAGAGTAGAATGGAACCGAAAATTGGTCCGATGCAAGGTGTCCATCCAGCAGCAAACCCAAGCCCAATAAAGAATGTCCCAACATATCCAGCTGGTTTTTTCGTATAATGAAACCGCCGTTCCTTCATTAGAGACGGTATTTGGATCCAACCCGCTATAAATAACCCCATTATAATAATAAAAACTCCTGCTATCCGCTGAATGAGTAGTCCAGAATCACCAACCAAGAGTTTTTGCGCCCATTGTCCTAAAAACGAAGCACTGGCACCTAAACTAAGGAATACTAGGGAAACTGCTAAAAGGAAGAAGAACGAATGAGCGAATAACTGGCGAACTATTTTTCTACACTAGCGTTGCATTAAATTAATTTTATTATTAAAAATACTCGAAATGTTCAATTTTATTGTTTTGCGCAAAGAAAAAGTCCTTTATAATGGATAAGTCAGGTGGTAAACC
>NZ_JBQHXU010000027.1:0-4161 GCF_052063305.1 Gracilibacillus sp. HCP3S3_G5_2
AATGCGTTTGGGTTTAAGCGATTTGATCGATTCCGATTAAAGGTATTATTACATCATCAATACAAAAATATAGATATTCGGGTCGCATAAATTAGGAGTGAGCTAAGTACTAAGTACTCACCCCAACATTTGACGTAGAACCTTTATTATAAAATTGAAAACCTTCAGATATCGTATTCACGCCCATGGATAAAAATATTTTCATAATGGAGAGCTCGCTCTATATAATGTAAATTTTTTTCTAGGTCATTTTCAAGAATCTGATAATATTCAGATAGTGCATGACATATCCTTGTTTGACCATGGGAAAAACCAGTTAAACCATATGATTTATTAATCAAACTTCCAATAAATTAAATCATCATCTTTAAAATGTGCTTGACTAATTAGTCGTTTATACACCATACCGGCTGTTTGTTTAGCTTTAGGATACTAATAACTTGTTACAGTATGCCTAGTTAGATATGAATAGGTAGATGATATAACAAACGACATAAAGTCCAAAGAATAGCAAAGGACCTTTTGCACCTTTAAATGTTAACAGCACACTCAAACCATGAGTTATAACATTCCCTATTAACAAGGCTACTGATATAACTATTGAAAGAAGTGCTACTATAAAAAAGAAATATTCCATGCTTTTTACCTCCTGTAAATGTAAAGGTTTTAGGAAATTCATTCATTGTACCTTTTTGACTACTAAAGCACTCTTAGTCTTTTTGTATATAATAATAATCCACCTAGAGAGATAACTAAATATAAAGTCATTATCATAAATCCTAGTAAATGCAATCCAGTATCCCCATAACCCATTGAAGGCTCATATAATTGCATTCCCATCCTCCAAGCAAAGGTAAATGGAAAATAGAGTGAAATATCTGCACCAAGGATGATAGTAGTTATAAATATAGAGCCAACACCTATCAACACAACGCTTAAGAAGCTTTTCGTTAGTATCATGATAAGCGCTGATATGGGAACAGTTAAAATAACTAACAGACTATATAGCATTAGACTCATCAACATTCCTAAAGCGTCACTAATTATTACTTCCTGACTAAATAGACTGTAAAGTGTGAAGATATGGATGATATGATTTACTAATGATGTAAATAGCAATAAGCTCATAATTGCAGCTATCTTTGAGCATATTAATTTGAAATTACTTTGCGGATAGGAGAACCAGTTTATCAACATTTGATTCTTAAATTCATTATTAAAGAAAGCACCGGAAAAAATAAAAACGATTGCTGGGAAAAGAGTAGCATATTGGTTAAATACGTAGAAATAATAATTCCAGGCACTCATATTTGTGGACATCATCATTCCAATAGTATTAAAGATAAAAGGAACAAAACTAATAATCAACACAGCATAAACAATTTTCAGTCGCTTAAGCTTAAAAAATTCATTTTTAACTAATTGCATACTGAGCATCCTCCTCAGGCTGAGCATCAGACAAAAGATAAAGGTAGAGATCTTCTAAAGAGATATTAGAACATTTCATTTCTTTTATTTGTAAATTTTTATTAATGAAGCTAAGTAGTTCGGGTTCTTCCATCGATGTGATCAATTCTAAATAGGAAGGATTTGATTTAATTATTTCTATCCCACTTATTTGTTGAATTTCATTTATCTGTGCTTCTTCGACGTGAGTTAATTGAATTTGGAACAAGTTCATCTCTTCTTTGTTTTCAGTAGTAAGAATTATCTTTCCATTATTCATAAATATTAGTTGATCGGCAATTAAACTGATTTCACTTAATAAGTGACTAGATACAATAATGGTTCTATCATTTAATTCAACTTCCTGTATTAGCATTTCTCTTACTTGTTTAATTCCTTGTGGATCTAATCCGTTTGTTGGTTCATCTAATAATAATAACTGAGGATCATTAGCTAAAGAGCGTGCGATGCCCATTCTCTGTTTCATGCCCAATGAGGTTTGCGAAAACAGCTTATCTTTATGTTTGTGTAAACCTACAAAGTTTAACAGTTTATCTAATTGCTCTTGTTGATAGTTAATATTATGATATTTCATATGCAAGGCTAAGTTTTCACTTAATGTTAAATTTGCATAAAAACCGGGAAACTCAATAATACTCCCAATTTCCTTCAGTATATTCTCCGAAGGATGATTATAAATATTACATTCATTAAATAATATATCTCCAGAGGTTGGTTTAAAAACACCTAACATCGATTTTAACAAGGTAGTTTTTCCAGCACCGTTAGGTCCCAATAAACCATAAATTTTGCCCTTTTCAAACTTAAAATTTACATCTCTCAATATTTGTTTTTGTTTTATGTCGATGTTAACGTCCATTAATTCCATTAGATACGTCATTTAGCTCCTCCTCCATTAACTTGTTTAGCTACATTATATTGACTAAAAGTTAAAATGAAGGACTAATCAAGGTTAAAAATAGATTAAATTTTATCACGCACTAATCAGCTAGCACTTACTGATGGAAATCTCACTTTAATAACCGATGGGTTTTTTTGTTAAAAATACAAAGACCTCTCGATCCTATTTATTGAAAAGGATCGAGAGGTCTCAATAAGGATATAACCTCTGGGGAGATACACGTTTTGATACGATAAGTCTGTCTACTACTAATGTTTTATTTTTGTTTATAAATAGTAACTTTTGTCCCATCATGGTGAGATGTAATATCTAATGATAAATTCATTTGTTCAATCATCATATAAACGATCGATAAACCAATCCCTTTCCCCTTATTAGTAGAAGATTCTTCTAAACCGGGCCCTCGGTCCAAGATGGTTATATATTCTGTATTTTCTGTTTCTCCGGTCTTAACACTTAAAAATTTTCCTTGGTATGCATGTCTTTTGACATTTTGAAATAAATTATTTAATACTCTTAAGAGCCAAATTTCATCGACTTCCCAAATAAAGGAGTGAGATAAATCAATGTCTATTTCAAATCCCATATCTTCTAATATTGGATACCAATCAATTAAGGATGTTCGAATAATTGGTATCACTTCTTTATTTGCCTTATTGAGAGGTAGTCTACCTTCGCTAAGGACAGTATAAGAAGAAAGGTTGTCTATTAGTTCACCTAAAAATGTTACTTTATTGGTGATAACAGATAGTGATTCTTTTACCTCTTTATCTAATGGAAGTTCTTGCAACTTGTGGGCATGACCATTAATGATGGATAATGGAGTTCTTAAGTCATGCGAAAGACTAGATATTAATTGTTTTCTTATCTTCTTCTCTTTTTCCTCTTTTTCATGACTATCATTTAGATCATCTACCATCAGGTTAAAGGATTCTTGTAGAGCACTTATTTCATCTTTCTTCCTAACAACCATTTTAGATGGGATCAATTTGTTTTTATTTTCCTCCATATGTTTTTGTATCTCCGTTAATCGATTACTTGTCTTTTTAAAAAATAACCAAGTTATATATACGAATAAACTCCAAATTGCAAATAGAAATAGGTACCAAAAAGAAGAAAACTTTTGATCTAACATCTCCCTGTTTGTTCCAATATTTTCCTCTGGTATTTGTAGAATGACATAACCATTCTTTTCTTTACCTTCCAAGTATGTAAAATTACTATAGTAGTTATCATTTTGCTTGCTTTGTACGAATTCAATAGCATCAGTAACACTCCAAGAGGTTTCTTGATCTGTGGAGAATATCATGTCTCCATCATCGCCAATCCAATAGATTGTCTCTTCTGATGCTATATTAAAATCTTCTAATTCATTTATTATCTGATTGGTATCTCGATATTCTAAACTTGTTATTTTTTCTTCCCATAATTGTTCTACGTCGTTTTCACTTATTGTATCTTCATTGTATATAGTAGATAAAAAATTTAATAAGAGATAATATAGCAAATTAACCCCAAAGAAAGAAATTGGAAAGATTAAGATAGATAACAAAATAACAAGTATATACTTAGTGGATAATTTCATAATTTTATTCTATAACCTAATCCACGGATAGTTTCTATAATTTTTGGTTTTTTGGGGTTTTTTTCTATTTTCTCTCGTAAATATTTGATATGTACATTAATGTAAATTAGCACATTATCCCAGACATCTAATTTCACTTTAATCCAGTTAGAAATCTGAAATAATGTGCCGACTTTTTCACTTTAATTCAGTTTTGAAAATTAATATG
>NZ_JBQHXU010000028.1:0-3995 GCF_052063305.1 Gracilibacillus sp. HCP3S3_G5_2
TGAATTACTTTCAATTTTTAACTATCTATAAGGTGTGTCAACTAACTAGTGTTTATAAAATATTGAGAATACGCGAGTATTTGGAAGAAAAATTAACTTTATTGAGGGAGGCTTAAATATGGGAAAGAAAGTACTGATTGTTGGTGGAGTTGCTGGTGGAGCTTCTGTCGCTGCACGAGTCAGAAGATTAGATGAAAGTGCAGAGATTATTATGTTTGAAAAAGGTCCTCACGTATCCTTTTCGAACTGTTCGTTACCTTATCATTTAAGCGGTATTGTAGAAGATAGCGAAAAGCTTGTTTTAATGTCTCCCGATATCTTTAAGAGTCGCTACAATATTGAAGCTAGGGTACAACAGGAAGTTATTCAAATTAATCGGGATAAGAAAACAATCACTGTAAAAGATTTGATCTCAGATAAAACATACGAAGAGGGCTATGATAAATTGGTGCTTTCTCCCGGTGCTTCACCTATTCGACCAAATTTAGAAGGCATAGACAATTCTAATGTTTTTACAGTACGAAACGTAGTCGATATTGAGAATATCAATTCATATATCAAGCAAAAAGGTATGAAGGATATCGCGGTCATCGGTGGTGGCTTTATTGGAGTAGAGGTTGCAGAAAATCTTAAACTTGCGAACTATAATGTAACATTAGTTGAGTTTGCAAATCAAGTAATGGCACCATTTGATTACGATATGGCTCAAATCCTTCATAAAGAAATGGTGGATCACGGAGTTGAACTTATTCTAGATGATGGGTTATCTAAAATTTCTGATGGATATATTACAACAAACTCCGGTAGGAAAATTGATGCGCAGGCAGTGGTATTAGCGATTGGTGTAAGACCTGAAACCAACTTGGCTAAGGAGGCAGGTCTTGAGATTGGAGAAACAGGAGCTATTAAGGTCGACTCCAATTACTTAACAAGTGATAGAGATATTTATGCAGTTGGGGATGCCATTGAAGTGTATCATCGTTTGTTACAAAAACAAACAAGACTAGCACTAGCTGGGCCAGCCCAAAAACAAGCCAGAGCGGCTGCAGATCATATGTATGGAATTCCAAATAGAAATATCGGTGTAATAGGATCATCATCCATCCATCTCTTTGATCTAAATGCAGCATCTACTGGACTTAATGCAAGAACAGCTGAGCAAGCAGGAATGATGTACGATTATGTTTACTTAATGCCGGGAGATAAAGTGGGACTCATGCCAGACAGCAATCCGATGCATTTTAAATTGGTTTATGAATATCCAACAGGTCGAATTTTAGGTGCGCAGGCAATTGGTAAAGGAAATGTAGATAAACGAATTGATATTATTGCAACCATGATTACAATGAATGGAACGTTGGAAGATTTGAAAGACCTAGAATTGACCTACTCCCCAATGCTAGGAACAGCTAAAGATGTCGTTAATCATGCCGCTTTAGTAGGGCTAAACCTACTACAAGGCAGATACAAAGAAGTAAAAGTTTACCAAGTTCGAGAACTAGTAGAAAGTAATGCTTTTATTATTGATGCACGAGAAAAAGGTGAATATAATGCAGGTCATTTTAAAAACGCAGTTAATATTCCTTTAAGTGAGTTTAGACAGAGACTTGATGAAATTCCAAAAGGTCAGCCCGTATACATTCACTGTCGTTCAGGTCAAAGAAGTTATAATATGGTAATGGCATTACAAAATTTAGGATATGAGAATGTATACAACATTTCTGGTTCCTATTTGGGTGTAAACCTTTATGAATATTTTAATGATTTAGTTACTGGTAGAGAAAGAATAGTAACTGAATATAATTTTAAGTAGACTTAAAATCTGAAGAATATTATTTAACAGTATGAAACGGAGGTACATTATTTGGTGTATCCTCCATTTATTTTCTAATCTCAAGATGTGTATAAGTTTTGTTAAAGAAATCAAAAGCGACTAATAGAAAATAATATTGAAATCTTGACAATATACCTTATGGGGTATATTATTATTTATGTATTCCTTATTAAAAGGTGATCAATTATGATTATATATTTGCTATGTGTAGTTTTTGTTTTATTATGTTACGAATTATATAGAAGGTATTTCCCAATTATGGGAATAACTTGTAAGAATAGAATTGGCGAAAAGGGTATCGTTATATTAGATTTAAGAGATTACAACGAAAAAGGAACTTTAAAAAATGTGGCAATGCAGATACCTTACGCTTATTTGAGAAGACACTACAGTGAGATTCCGGATCAGTCACTTCATGTTGTAGCGAATGATCGAATGGATATTAATCTAGGGGTGAGATTTTTATTAAGAAAAGGATATAGTGTTAGTAGTTTCGAGATTATAGGTTGTGCATGTAAAGGAGGAATAATAGATGGAGTATGATAAATCTGTTATAAATCGTTTAAAACGTATTGAAGGTCAAATTAGAGGCGTATTAAATATGATTGAGCAAAATAAAGATTGTAGGGAAGTAATTACTCAATTATCAGCATCTCGTACTGGTATTGATCGTACAATTGGATTAATTGTAAGTATGAATTTAGAACAATGTGTTCGAGAGAATATTGAAAATGATGAAGATACGAAAGAACTTGTAAAAGAAGCAGTAAATTTATTAGTGAAAAGTAGATAAGGGTTCTAAAAATTTTCTTACTAAAAGGAAATTTAACAACCTTTTTCTTTTTAAATAAAACATACCCCGATGGGTATATGGTTAAGTCTAGTCTAATGGAAGTAACCGAATGAAACAATTAGAACAGAAGGTAAAATGACATCAGATAAAAATTAAGAAAAGAGAAGGTGAAGGTAGAGTGGATATTATACAATGGATTTTTATTATTTTGATCGCACTCTTTGTGATCAATCGTTTTATTCCCAAAAAGGGCATTACGAATATAACTGTTCAAGAAGCAAAAGATAAATTTAAGGATAAAAGTGTTCAATTTATAGATGTCCGTACACCGGGTGAATATAAAGCAAATCATCGCAAACCGTTTAAAAATATCCCACTTTCCAACTTGCCTAGCCAAGTAGACAAATTGGAAAAACATAAAGAAGTTGTTGTTATATGTCAAAGCGGAATGAGAAGTGCAAAAGCAGCAAATATCCTGAAAAAACAAGGATTCGAAAATATTTACAATGTAAAAGGTGGAATGAGTGCTTGGTATTAGAAAGGATGACAAGTGATGGCAAAACAAATAGCACCAGAAGAAGTAGCTAAACGTCTTCAAAATAGTGAAGAAGTATTCATAATTGATGTTCGTGAAAATGGAGAAGTAGCTAGTGGTAAAATCCCAAGTGCCAACAACATTCCTTTAGGTCAGCTTGCATTACGAAAAGGTGAACTGGACAAGGAAAAGAGCTATGTGGTTGTTTGTCAATCAGGTAATCGAAGTAAAGCTGCCTGTGGAATACTAGAGGCATTAGGTTTCAAAGTTGAAGATATGGTCGGTGGAATGAATAATTGGAATGGAAACAGTGAATAAAAACTAAGTAGATAGGAGTGAAATCAAAAGATGTTTCATTACACAATAGAGACACACAAATCTATAGAAGATGCCATTAAGTCATTGGAAGTAAATTTAAAGGAAGAAAAGTTTGGTGTTCAGTGGCAGTTTGACATTAAGGAAACATTGCAAAAGAAAGGATATGAACTAGACCATCCATTTACTGTTTTAGAAGTATGTAATCCTATAGAAGCGCAGCGTGTGTTGTCAACGAATCAGCTAATTGGATATTTCCTTCCATGTAAAATCGTTGTTTACGAGGATAATGAAGGGAAAACTAACATAGGGCTACCAAAACCAACTGCTCTAATTCAAATGGTAGAAGATGAAGAATTAAAGGAAATTGCAACCGACATTGAAGAAAGACTGATTGCCTGTATTGATGTAAAGCATCACTTTATCCCATCCAAAATTGGCCTATTTAAATCAAATTCCTCCAGTATGATTACTGTACTTTCCTGACACAATATGCTAAATTTTTTGCATATTATAAG
>NZ_JBQHXU010000029.1:0-3883 GCF_052063305.1 Gracilibacillus sp. HCP3S3_G5_2
TCCCGTACAAATACTCGGTGACAAGCTTTACTTTAAATTCTTCACTATATTTGACCATAAAAACACCCCCGAAAGTTAGGTTTTTTACTCTAACTTTCGGGGGTCGGTACCTTGGATATAGTGGTTATTTTTTCGAATCTAAAAATCTGCCATCATAGCTGGCAACACTTTGGTATGGATTTAAATATGAGTGATTAGAGCGTGGTTGTTTCTTTGCGTTACGCATATCTTTTTTTATCAGTTGGAATACCCTCTTTAGTTCTTGATTCAGCTGTTGATCCAGTTCCATTGCATGTTTTCCTAATTGCTGTTCCTGTTGAGTAAATGGGGGTTTGATTTCTTCTGTTAATGTTCCCCGTTCTTCGATTAATTGATTAATTTTCGTAATTGCACTTTCACGTTGTTCATTATTCAATGGCTGTGTTAATAACTGTAGCATGATTTGTGTTTTATCAATATATTGTTTAAGTGCCTCCATCAGATATTCACACCTTGCCCATGCTGCCGTATACGTTCTTTTTTAATGACTTCCTTCCATGTATCTCGAAAATTTTCGATAATTTCACGAGCTTGTTCTAACTGGTCAAGATCATTTTTTATATTTGCTTGGGTTAGTGCATGATAGACGAAATCATATAAAGGCATCATTTGTTTCGCTATTGGCGCTTCTTGATCTAAAGTAACCATTAACTCGCGAATAATATTTTGTGCTTTCTGGATCATTTCATTTTTCCTTTGGTGATCTTTCACTTCAATAGCTTGCCTTGCCTGTTTAAGAAATTTCAAGCATCCATTATATAACATTAATGTTAACTCTCCTGGTGATGCAGTGTTAACTGAATTGTTCTGATATGCTTGATATTGTTGATAAGTCATAGGTCGTACGCTCCTCTATTCCTTGTGACTATATTTTTTCATCGACAATAAATCCCATTAATTCTGCCATAGATGCATAGACATCGAGCATTTTCTTTGGTGGGATTTCCTTGACAACTTCTTCAGTATTTCGATCGATAATCGTAACATAATACCGATCAAGTTTATCATGAAACTCATAACGAATTCCGGTATTAGAAGGTTCCAAAAAGGAATTAAGTCCTTCCACCATACTTTGTAATTGGTCTTTATTTAACTCTACATTTCCATTTAATAATTGCTGTTTTGTTTGTTCATGGTTATTGGATCGCTCTCTTGCTGATGTAGAAAGTTCAAGAGTAGAGTTTGTCTGTTGCACGAGTGGAGATCCAGTGATCATTTTACCAACTTCCATGACAATTTTCATCCCCTTATTTAATTGTTTCTATTAATATCGGATTCTTCCATCAAAGGTTTAGTATTTTGCCAATATTCTTTTTATGAAAGCCTTGTTCGTTTCGTTCTGTATGCTAATTCGGATTCTAGTAAAAAGGAACCTAAGCGATCTCCACTTGGTTCCTTCTTTCACACTAGCCTTTAATATCAATATTACTACCAAGATGAGGTTGCATAGATTGCTCAAGCATCTTGATCATATCACTAGATTGAACTTCTGCTTGACCTAGCGCTTTGTCTAACAAGGAAACACTGGCTTGCTGCTTCACTTGAGCTTGGTTCATCACAATTGATAATGCAGCTATATCCATTTTAGAGCCCCCTTTCAGAAGGTTGCCTCATTAATACATCATTCCACCAAATTGTTGTTGCAAGAACATTGCTTGCTGATTAGCGTGTTGCATCGCTTTTTCCATAGCGGTAAATTGTCTCCAATAACGATCCTCAATTTGTTTTAAACGATCCTGGAAACGCTCGATCTGCTTCTCAACTTGTTCCAAATTGCGTCCTAGAGTAAATTGTTGATTAGTGTAAGTCGCTCTACCAGCACGTTCATAAATTCTATCCATGGTATTATTAACCGAATCTGTCAACCTTCGTACAATACCTTGCTCTTCATAGGTATCGCCATCTCCACGGAATAAATTCTCGACAGCAGCCGGATCTGCTTCAATTGCTTCTCGTAATTTTGTCTCGTTAATCTCCAACTTGCCACCGTCCAAATAATTCGATGTGGTAGTAATTCCAATGGCTGCCAATTGATTAAAGGTTCCGGCTGAATCTGCATTGTTTACTGGTGAATAGAAATCGCCTCTCATGGAAGATAAAGCACTTTGCAGAATAGGATCATTTCTTAGCAAACCACTTTTAGCCATCTCTTCCCATTCTTCCTGTTGTTTTTCACTGAGTGATTCTCTTTGATCATCTGTGAGCGGGTCATAATCACGGTAATACTGCTCTTGAGCTTTTCCATTAATTGCATCAATTAATGCGTTATAAGTCTCCACAAATTCTTTAATATTATCAAAAACAGCATCGGTATCATTGGTAACATTTACGGTTACAGGGCCATCCGCCTCTGTAAAGGTTTGTTTTAGATTAAATGTCACACCATCAATTTGGAAATTATTTGTTGTTCTCTGTGTTGTTAAACCATTAATTGTAAATTCAGCATTTTGTCCAGCTTGATAATTATTTGGATTGTTAAAACCTAACGTGTCTGTCATAAATGCCCCACCAACAGAGATATCTTGCGTTCCCTCTTCCCCAAATTGACCAGTTTCTGTTCTTCGTAAAGAAACTTGATCTGTAAAGGAGTCATACATCATCGAGACACCAAGATCTGCATTGTTCACTCGACTCACTACTTGGTTTAATGATTCATTTCCTCTAATAATAAAGTTTTCGTATGTCTCTCCTTTTGAAGTCTGGGCACCAACTGAAAATGCTGTATAGTTTTGCTGATAATTTGCTTCAATGGTCGTTCCTTCCTCAATTTCTCCATTAAATGTGATTAGACCAGTATTTTTATTGATAACTCCAATGGAATTTTGATTACTATCAACTAACTGATATTCTCCTTCATTACCTGTAGCAGTTCCTATACTATATGTATTCCCATCAATTGTTAATGCTAAATTCTCAATGGACCGACCTGATAACTGGAACGTCTTAGTATCCGCGGTAAGTTCACGAGAGTCCGTGTTAATCCCATCTGTTACATATTCTGCTGTAATTTTATCATTCGCTTTAATAGCACCATCAGCAAATGTTAATTGGCCATTTTCCAGCAAAACTTGATTTTCTCCTGGTTCTCCGGAAGTGATCACTTCATAGCCTTTTCCATTTACTTTAATCGTAACCGCGTCTGAATCTATATTATTTCTTTCTAATGAGATAGTCTGATTGTTAGATTCGACCGTTATATCTTCTTTAAAAATAGCACCTTGTTTCCACTCCACTTCAAGAGCACTCTGGCTTTGCATACTTTTCGAAGCATTCAGTTCACCGCCAGAAATTTTGCCATTATTTAACCATGAAGCAGATTTCGCTAATTGTGTTACCGAAGATAATTCAAATGATGATTGACTTGCCGAACCATTAGCAGTCGCAGAAACCAACTCTTCATTTGTAGTCGAAGTTTGACGAGCACGATAGCTTGTAGTTAAACGCATGTCTGTTAAAGTATTGCGAAAATCAAGCAATAATGTGTTAATCGAACGATAATCATCACGTTTCCATTCTAAAATTTGCTTTTGCTGCTCCATCCGTTGAAGTGGCATACTTTCTGCTCTCATCAAATCTTTCACCATTTGATCGATATCCATACCACTGGCAAATCCACTTATTCTCATCTTTAGTTCACGTCCTTTTCCTTCTTCTTTAGTTATAGTATCGGATAAGAACGTGATATCTTTAATAGAACTTTTATATTATCTTCCAAAAAAATAACTACCTGCGTTGGTACCGACCCCCGAAAGTTAGAGTAAAAAACCTAACTTTCGGGGGTGTTTTTATGGTCAAATATAGTGAAGAATTTAAAGTAAAGCTTGTCACCGAGTATTTGTACGGG
>NZ_JBQHXU010000030.1:0-3263 GCF_052063305.1 Gracilibacillus sp. HCP3S3_G5_2
TGTAAAGCATCACTTTATCCCATCCAAAATTGGCCTATTTAAATCAAATTCCTCCAGTATGATTACTGTACTTTCCTGACACAATATGCTAAATTTTTTGCATATTATAAGGGGGAGTTTTTTTATGATCATTTCATTTAATTTTGGAATTGGCCTTGAAGAGTATGGGGCAAGGGAAAAAGAGAATGAATTTCCAACATTTGACCGATGCCCCAATTGTAACTGCATTTCACAGGGAAATCTTCATCGTAACGGCTTCTATTGGCGCTATGGAATAGATGAACAAAGGGAACTGCGGATTCCAATTTGTCGTTTCAAATGCTTGGTTTGCAAGGTCAATATCTCTATTTTACCTGATTTTCTTATTCCTTATTTCCAACATACATTACATACGATTATTGATAGGGTACTTCGTTTCTTGGAGGGGAAGAAAGTGAATGAAAGCCGTCAGCAATTAGCCCAGCACGTCAGACGCTTTTATGAACAGCTTCATTGGATACATAGCTTTTTTGTGGATTTAGGGCATCAATTGGGGTTTTCAAAAAGATTCAAAAAAGAAGCCCTAAAATATATGAAAATGATCCTTGATTTTGGAGAATCATCCTTCTTTCGAAGGAGCTGGGGTCATTTATCATCATACTTTATGGGCAAATTAATTTTACCATATTTTTCGTAATAAAAAAATAGTATTAATCCCACATAAGTCTTGCCTATGAAACTATTGATGAAAAAAGTAGAATAAAAGCAATGGATAACCGGTTGTCCTTCTTATAAAAAGGAGGAAAAATTCATGAATGAGAAAACACGGGAAGAAATTGCTTTATTTCGTTATGGCTTGATTGCCCCACTTTTGAATGGGCAAATGAAGCCAAAGGAATATTTTCAAGAAATGGAGGGGAAAATCCACCAGGTTCCTTACTATGGGGAACGGAAGGTTGCAGCTAAAACCATGCAAGAATGGCTTCTTCATTACCGTAGGAATGGTTTTGATGCTTTGAAACCAAAAAGGCGTTCCGATCGTGGGGATTCTAGAAGACTATCGCCAGATGATAAGGATCATATTTTAGAAATACGAAGGGAATTTCTCCATATGCCTGTCAGTGTTTTTTACGACCAACTGATTAAACGTGGGGAAATACAAAAGCACGACGTTTCATACGCCACCATCAATAGGCTCCTAAAAGAACATAAGTTAGCTGGTAGATATCATACGAGCTATCATCCAGAAAAAGAACGGAAACGATTTGCCCACGATAAGGTCAATGTATTGTGGCAGGCGGATTTGTCACACGGTCCATATATTCAAATCAATGGAAAAGCGAAGAAAACGTTTCTTATTGCATATATTGATGACTGTTCCAGGCTTGTACCTTACGCACAATTTTTCTCTTCCGAGAAATTCGATGGATTGCGTGAAGTGACGAGGGAAGCGTTGATACGACGTGGGAAACCGACCATCATTTATGCGGATAACGGCAAAATTTATCGGTCTGATACGCTGCAATATGCATGTGCCCAATTAGGGATTACATTAGCACACACGCAGCCTTATGATCCTAAAAGCAAAGGGAAAATCGAGAGATTATTTAAAACCATACAAACACGTTTTTATCCACTGTTAAAAAGTGATCCGGTTCATTCCCTAGAGGAATTAAATGAACGTTTTTGGCAGTGGCTTGAGGAGGATTACCACCGAAAGCCACATGCCTCTCTAGATGGGAAAACACCACACGAAGTGTTCCATTCCCAACTAGATCATATCACATTTTTAGAGGACCTATCCATTTTAGATACCATTTTCTTAAAACGGGCAGAAAGAAAGGTAAAATTGGATGGTACAATTACGTTGGACAAACAATTATACGAGGTACCCTCTCACTATATTGGTCAAAAGATTGAAGTTAGAATGGATGAACAAGCTGTCTATATTTTCAAGGATGGAAAGAAGGTAGTTGAAGCCGTTCCAGTCTCTATGCATGACAACGCTCATATTAAGCGAAGACAATCGCCATTCGCCGTATCGGAAACAACAGATCAGGGGGAGGAAATGAATCGTGTATAAATCATTTTATTCCCTAGCAAAAACACCATTTTCCAAAGATATGAACCAAGCAGAAGCCTTCCCGTCCGCAGGATATCAGGAGGCATTGAATGGACTGGAATATTTACGGAAATCCAAAGGGATTGGGTTAGTTATCGGCGATCCCGGTGCTGGAAAGACATTTACTTTGCGGTCATTTAAGGAGTCCCTTAACCCAGCATTATATCATGTGGTTTACTTCCCATTGTCTACGGGTGGCGTGATGGACTTTTATCGGGGATTGGCTTACGGTTTGGGGGAGGATCCGAAGTTTCGTAAAGTGGATCTGTTTCGCCAAATCCAACAAGGAATTGAACGAATGGATCAGGAACGCAAGGTTACACCTGTCTTTATTCTAGATGAGATGCATATGGCAAAAGATGCCTTTTTACAGGATCTAGCTATTCTTTTTAACTTTCAGATGGATTCAACGAATCCTTTTATCCTTATATTAGCGGGCTTGCCACATTTAAAAACGCGACTGAATCTGAATCACCATCGACCATTAGCCCAACGAGTCATCATGAGGTATCAACTACAGCCATTAAGTAAAGAGGATGTATCCGCCTATATTGATCACCATTTGAAAATGGCAGGATCCAAAATGCCTATTTTCACAGCAACTGCCTTTGAGGCAATCGCTCTACGGTCCCAAGGATGGCCTCGAGTTATTAATACATTAACTATCAATAGCCTTTTATATGGGGCGCAACTGAAGAAAGAACAAATAGATGAAGAAATTGTTCGCCTGGCTGCCGAAGAGGGTGGTTTATGATGCGTCGTGGAATCATGTTTTTTGATTTTGGTAAGCAAGAATGGAATATATGGATTGGTCAGCAAGCCTATGAAATAGTACAAGGAATGTCAGTTGAAATACGTATTCAGAATCGTTATTTTAGAACTTGTATGGAGAAAGATAGCCCTGACTGGTTGATAACGATTGAAAATGAAGTCACATTTACACTCAGCCTATTTGAAGTGTATAGGGTACGTGTTTTACAAATGGATTTAATACCTGCATTTAATCTCCCTTTTTAGGGGGATTTTCTTTCAAATGCGCGTCTGAAAGAATTTGCATATTAATTTTCAAAACTGAATTAAAGTGAAAAAGTCGGCACATTATTTCAGATTTCTAACTGGATTAAAGTGAAATTAGATGTCTGGGATAATGTGCTAATTTACA
>NZ_JBQHXU010000031.1:0-2999 GCF_052063305.1 Gracilibacillus sp. HCP3S3_G5_2
TTATTTCCAAATGGATGGAGCCACCTTTAATTCGGTATTTACTTTTTTGGCTCTAAACAGAAGATATAATAAAACTGAAAATTACGACATTATTTTTGCAACACTAGTGATGAAAAGCAAACATTAGAAGACCAAAAAGAAATAGATAGAAGGTTGGACTTAATAAATAAGGATGTTATGTATTCCTTGCCAAAGTTGCTGCAACCCATTTTTAGTACCCAAGACAAGGCTGAAAACAATCTATTAGTATTTATGGAGTATGGTGCTTACAAAGCGCTGACAAGGAGATACATTGATATAGGACTTCCAAGAGAAACAGCAATAAAAATAACAAGGGTTACTGAAGAAAATATAGATTCTAAAATAGATGTTGATGATGAAAAACAAATAACAGAGAACTTAATAAATGTATCCCGCTATCTAAGTTATTGGGAAAGATTACAAATTAGTGATTTTATTTAATTTATTAGGTTCATTTAAATAATGAATAATTAATATCTATTTGATAGTTAAGGGGAAGAAGTATGGATAGAAAAAGTTTAGTTGATTTTTATAAAGGAACAAATTATAGGTCTAATAGTTTATCAATCAGAGGTATTGCGCCAAGACCAAGTGAGTGGAATGTACCACTTTTTATAAAAAATGTTTACCCTGAAAATGTTGAGTTATTTAAAAGGAGCTTTAATAACAATCATGTTGAGATCGAATTAGAACAGCAGGATATAGAATATTTTAAAGCATTACTACTACATGAATCTTTATTTAATTTTTATAAGACTTTCTATAATTACTTGTCTGCTTTAAAATTATATGATGGTGGACTTCAACATTGGATTGAAATAACAGCATATTATGCAAAGTTTTACTTAGCAAATAGTATCATTGCTTTTACAGGAAAGTCTAGATATATTGTTTCGGGTAGCAATCATAATTTTGTTGAAGATATTTATAAGCTAGTAAATAATAAAGGTTATCAGAAAAATATAAGTAAGAACGGTAGTTTTGTTGCTAGTTATGCAAAATACGGCATAGAAGTCGATATTAATCCAATTTCTGGTGAAGGAAAGCTTATAATAACTAAGGATTTAGGTAGTGGTGGATCACATGGATATGTTTGGAAAAAGTATTCAACACTTAATACTGAGGAATTTGGTCTCACTAAAATGACCTATAGTTATCCGCAGTATCTATCCGAAAAGAGAAACCTTGAGAATTATTCATTTGAAGGTTATAAACAATTGGATTTTAATTTAGAGGTTAATAATTTTAAGGGTTATTTTCAAAGGGAACATATTAAAAATCAATCAAATTTAATTTATACTAGTGAAACAGCTATAATACTTGGAGTATTTGGCGAGTTGTTTAATTTATTCGATGAATTAGAAGTAAAGGAATTACCAATTGAAAAGGAAAAACTGAAGTATATGTGCAAATACACATTAGGGAATACTGAACAATTTAGAAAATTATCAGACTTAATAAGTTTAGGATTTCCAAGTGAGAATAATTATTTAGAAGAGTATTATTGGTACGAATCAAATTAATAATAACGCAAAAAAAGAGGGCAATTGTGATTTATACTTATAATAGGTCTACCAACTTGGCGCATTATTTCTATCGCTAATAGAATAATAAAAAAACAGCATTGGCAGATAATCCAATGCTGTTTTTTGCCTCTCAAACCACCACGGTGAACCGTATCACAAATAGTGGTAAAGCAAAGAGTGGAGTTAGTAATAAAGAAAGAATGGCTAGATAAGTTATAAGTTGTATTTCTTAAACATTAAGGAACAAGTTATTGTTTATTTGTTCCTTTTTGGTCTGGATAGAAGGTGAATTATCGCCCAAAAATAGGGGGTAAACCTTCCCTAAAATCAATTTTAGGAGTGAAAGTATACTTATCTATTATAATTAATTATTACTTTATTTTTAACAATAAAATCAAGGTTTTTACTTCATTATCTTGAAGAGTCGTCATGAATAAAATTTCAAAAGATAATGGAGGAGATACTCTTGCAACAAACAAATAACTCTAGAAAAACAATGGAAAATGAAATTGTTGAATTCCACCATGAAAATTACCAGTTTATTATTACACGCTTCAAAAGAATTAACTGGAAGCAATACAAGGGGTTTGCTCAGTATCAGTACTTTTTATTTGTATTTGACAAAAGGCTAGCAAAGGTTAACAAAGAAGAGGACTCTATTTCTGAAGTTTTCAATACAGAGATTAGAGATAATGTTTTTGAAACGTTTGAAAATCTAAAGCGAAATATAGTTGCTATTTTAAGTGAGTATATTTTGGATGATTATGCGATCTTGGAGTGTTTAAAGGTGGTTGAAAAATTAAATCCTGTTTATTTGGACTAAGACGAGGAGTGGAATCCTTGTCTTTTTAATTTAACGTGTTAAAAATTATTGTTCTAAAAAGCAGTAATCATAGCACTAATGTTGAAGTTATCTATAGAGGGAGGTGAAGAAACTGAATAAGTTAAGTATAGAAGAATTAGTTGAAATTAATGATTTTTATAATAGTTCTACTAGGGTAACAATTACATATGCAACAAGTAATCTTGTTCTATTGGAACTTTATGAGGATGGTGTTATCGAAGAATTCTTAGTCAGTAAGAGGGATTTGATAATGGTACTAAGAAATTTTTATGTGGAGGATATTTATGATATTGTAGTTTCAGGAGTAAACGGACATATCCAAGTAAAAATAGATAAATCAATCGAACATTATCCTGTACAAATTACTATTGAAGATGGACATAAATATTATTGTAATTTAGAAGAACTCAATTACATAAACAAAATAATCAATAACCAGATAGGAAAATTAAAATAGATTGGTGTGACATTAGATAAGAGGTGCTAACTAAAGACAGGGGAGTGTAATATAAACTGTGTAAGTAAGAAATGCGTACGGTTTCTTACTCACACAGTTTTTTATTTGGTAGAATAATAACTATAAAGCTAAAGGAGTGTTTTAAATGGGC
>NZ_JBQHXU010000032.1:0-1817 GCF_052063305.1 Gracilibacillus sp. HCP3S3_G5_2
CTCCCTCAATAAATTAATTATTTCTTAGAATTTCGCCGTTTTTCTTTGATTTTTTATGGTTTTGTTGCTTTTGAATCAATTGGTGGCCACCAATTGATTCAAAATTAGGTTGAAATTGGTAGTTGAATGGCCATCCAACCACCCAAATTGGATATATATTCCAATTTAGTGGAATTTTTATAATCGCACGACTGGATCTCCACATTCACATGGCGGTAAACCCTCCCATGTCTCTCGGCGTCAATGCGCGTAAATTCCTTCGTTCAACCTATCCATGCGTGGCTGCCGGAAATGCTCCTTAAGTGGGTCATAGCCCTAATGGTTGTATATCGACCGGCTAATCCGTGCTTCAAATGTCCATTTATCATCAAAGCCTAAACGGCTAAAGTCAACCTAAGCAGCTTCTTGTATCTTAGCTATAATAGGTGTATCAGCTAACATTTTTGTTTCACTAAATGAACACTGACGTGTTCCTAACACAAAAAAGATCTTGATTAATTTACGACTTAAGGCAATAAACGATTGTTTCCCTGTAAGCGGGTTATTTGGACGATGACGGTAATATTCATGTAATTGCTTAAACGCTTGATTATGATAGGAAAGAGGAATCGCTACTTGATATAAAACAGAGCGTAAACGTTTCCTACCACGTTTGGATATTTTGGTTTGACCGCTATGTTTGCCAGACTGGTTCATCGATAAATTAAGTCCCGCTAATTTGATGATTTGGCGTGGATCTTGATAATTTGAAAGGTCTCCGACCTCCGCAAAGAAAGCGATAACCGTCATAGAACTTACACCTTTAATGGCAACCATTTCTGAAGCCCCAGGAATATACTCCACAAAAGCTTCAAGGGATTCTTCAAGCGTATTTAAACGTTGTTGTAAATGAATGTATTGATCGACCAAATAACGTAATTCTTCTTTAGCCATCTTTAGACCGAATTGAATTCCCACGGTCATCTCGGCTGCTTGTTTAAGCTCTCGAACGCGTTTCAAGCCAACCGCACGTTTAGTGGCAGTTTTAATTTCGGTTAACAACTCTTCCTCTGACGTATTTCTAATTTCATGAGGAAAAAAGCCTTGTTTCAATAAATGGAGAGCGGCTTTCCCGGTCCAATCTTTAAATACTTGTAGAAACTCAGGAAAGTAGCGATCCAACAAATTATGCATTTGGGCTTGAATAGAATTAAGATCTTCTTGAATGATATCGTGAAGCTTCATGCCTTCACGTAATTCAGCGTACACATCCTCAGGTAATGTTGGTTCATGATACCGACCGTCACGTACGATTTGCGCAATGACCTTGGCATCTTTAGTATCATTTTTAGTCGGAGTATCATCATCCATTTCCTTAGATCGTTTAACCTTCATCGGATTCACGACAACTGTTTTAAGACCTCGTTCTTTTAAAAAGTAAGCTAAGTTTAGCCAATAATGACCCGTTGGTTCCATGCCCACAAGAATGTTAGAACGGTTTAATTCATGTGATAAGGATTCGATCCATTGGACGAATCCATTGAATCCCTCTAGTGTGTTATGGAATACGAATCGTTTGGTTAAATCGATTCCTCGATCATCAATAGCACGCGCAACGTGCTTGTGTTTGGCGATATCAACGCCGATAATAATTGTGTTTTCCGTGATTTGCATTAATCGTTTGTTTTGTGTAAAATCCATTTTGAGTCCTCCTTCGGTATTTTCGAGGTCATTGTTTCGTGACGTGACACTCTCTATACTACCAAGGAGGGCTTTTTTTGTGTAACTCCAAATAACCTCATCTAGGGTCAATTTTTCTTATTACAGGAATGCTCCTT
>NZ_JBQHXU010000033.1:0-1809 GCF_052063305.1 Gracilibacillus sp. HCP3S3_G5_2
CCTCCCTCAATAAAGTTAATTTTTCTTCCAAATACTCGCGTATTCTCAATATTTTATAAACACTAGTTAGTTGACACACCTTATAGATAGTTAAAAATTGAAAGTAATTCAATTTATTTACAGGTTGGGGGCCATCCTATCTGCCAAACTGGTATTGTTTGGAAAACAGTTTTATAACCGTGCTAGGAAATCTCCACACAAATCACGGTCGCTAACCCTCCCATGTCTCTCCGGATCGTATCCATACTTTCCTTCGTCCTGCGTATCCATGAGGTGGAGGTTGGAAATGCTCCTATGCTGGGTCTAATGCCCGAATGGATAATATATACTCCAACTCTGCACTATTGGTGTTTGTATGAGAACTAATAATCGTATTTGATGTGTTTCTAAAGGCTTAAGCAGCCTGTAATGCTTCCTTTTGTGACAATCCTCTTAATAACTTAGATCCATCAAACTCACATTGTCTTTGGCCAATGACAAATAATACACGTAATAACTTACAACACAAGGCAATGAGTGACTGTTGCTTTTTCAATGGTTTTTCAGACCGTGTTGTATAGTGTTGATGCAGGGCTTTAAACGTTGGATTATGGGCAACTAGCGGACGAATGGCTAAATATAGGGCTCTTCGCAAACGACTTCGTCCTCTCTTAGTTATCCGTGTTTGACCTTTAAACTTACCAGAACTGTGTTCTCGTAAAGATAGCCCTGCTAAATTGACTAATTGTTGAGGGTGTTTATATTTCGTAATATCCCCTACTTCAGCGAAGAATAGAGCCACGGTTGTGGATCCAAGCCCTGTAATATTCATCATTTGTTTAGCACCAGGTAAAGTCACGACAAGTGATTCTAACTCTTTGTCTAACTCCTCTAACTGTTGCTTATAAAGTTCATATTGATCGAGTAAACAGTCCAACTCGCGTCGGGCAAACTGAATACCAATTTGAATGCCGATACTCTTTTTTGCGACTTCTACTAGCTTTGTTGCTCTTTTAATTCCCACTCCTCGTTTAACGAAGGGCTTCCACTTCATCACCACATCTTCTGGTGACAATTCCTTGATTTGAGACGGAAATGGAAACAGTCGTAACGTACAGTAAGCTGCTTTTCCTTCCCAATCACCAAATACATCAAAGAATTCCGGAAAATAGCGTTGAATATGGTTTTGGATACGCCCTTCAGTGATCATCAGTTGGTTGATAAGTTGATCTCGTAATTTGACGCCTTCTCTTAATTCGGCATAAATGCCATCTAAGAGATTTGGTACAGAGTATCGCCCATCTTTAATCAACTGACCTATCACACGGGCATCTTTCGTATCATTTTTGGTAGGGGAATTATCATCAAGTTCTTTACTTTTCTTTACGTGCATAGGATTTACGACAACAAAATCGTATCCTTTCGCTACTAAAAAGTAAGCTAGACTAAACCAGTAATGGCCAGTAGGCTCGACACCCAGAATGACATAATTTTTGTCATTTTCCTTTCGAAGGTTCTCTGCCCAATTTACTAGTTTTTGAAAGCCATGCATTTTGTTTTCAAAGATCAAGCGTTTCCCGAATTCAACACCTCGGTCGTCTTGAGCACGAGCTACGTGTTTGTCTTTGGCAATATCAATGCCTACAATGAGTGTTGAAGGTGTGATTTGAGAGATTTTTTGATTTTGTGTATAATTCATTATTGAGTCCTCCTTGGTTACTTAAATTAAGGGTCCATTTTTGCTTCGAAGCTTTGGACACCTCGTATGATACCAAGAGGGCTCTTTTTGTTTCAATCCTCAAATTTCTTCATTACAGGAATGCTCCTATT
>NZ_JBQHXU010000034.1:0-1569 GCF_052063305.1 Gracilibacillus sp. HCP3S3_G5_2
TATCCTTAGAAAGGAGGTGATCCAGCCGCACCTTCCGATACGGCTACCTTGTTACGACTTCACCCCAATCATTGGCCCCACCTTCGGCGGCTGGCTCCAAAGGTTACCCCACCGACTTCGGGTGTTGCCAACTCTCGTGGTGTGACGGGCGGTGTGTACAAGGCCCGGGAACGTATTCACCGTGGCATGCTGATCCACGATTACTAGCGATTCCGGCTTCATGCAGGCGAGTTGCAGCCTGCAATCCGAACTGAGAATGGTTTTATGGGATTTGCTCGACCTCGCGGTTTTGCTGCCCTCTGTACCATCCATTGTAGCACGTGTGTAGCCCAGGTCATAAGGGGCATGATGATTTGACGTCATCCCCACCTTCCTCCGGTTTGTCACCGGCAGTCACCTTAGAGTGCCCAACTAAATGCTGGCAACTAAGATCAAGGGTTGCGCTCGTTGCGGGACTTAACCCAACATCTCACGACACGAGCTGACGACAACCATGCACCACCTGTCATTCGGTCCCCGAAGGGAACTCCCTATCTCTAGGGACATCCGAAGATGTCAAGACCTGGTAAGGTTCTTCGCGTTGCTTCGAATTAAACCACATGCTCCACCGCTTGTGCGGGCCCCCGTCAATTCTTTTGAGTTTCAGCCTTGCGGCCGTACTCCCCAGGCGGAGTGCTTAATGCGTTAACTGCAGCACTAAGGGGCGGAAACCCCCTAACACCTAGCACTCATCGTTTACGGCGTGGACTACCAGGGTATCTAATCCTGTTCGCTCCCCACGCTTTCGCACCTCAGCGTCAGTTACAGACCAGAGAGCCGCCTTCGCCACTGGTGTTCCTCCACATATCTACGCATTTCACCGCTACACGTGGAATTCCGCTCTCCTCTTCTGTACTCAAGTTCCCCAGTTTCCAATGACCGCTTGCGGTTGAGCCGCAAGATTTCACATCAGACTTAAGAAACCGCCTACGCGCGCTTTACGCCCAATAATTCCGGACAACGCTTGCCCCCTACGTATTACCGCGGCTGCTGGCACGTAGTTAGCCGGGGCTTCCTCGATAGGTACCGTCAAGGTACCGCCCTATTCGAACGGTACTTGTTCTTCCCTAACAACAGAACTTTACGATCCGAAAACCTTCTTCGTTCACGCGGCGTTGCTCCGTCAGACTTTCGTCCATTGCGGAAGATTCCCTACTGCTGCCTCCCGTAGGAGTCTGGGCCGTGTCTCAGTCCCAGTGTGGCCGATCACCCTCTCAGGTCGGCTACGCATCGTTGCCTTGGTGAGCCGTTACCTCACCAACTAGCTAATGCGCCGCGGGCCCATCTGTAAGTGATAGCCGAAGGCCATCTTTCAACTTTCCTTCATGCGAAAGAAAGTATTATCCGGTATTAGCCCCGGTTTCCCGGAGTTATCCCAGTCTTACAGGCAGGTTGCCCACGTGTTACTCACCCGTCCGCCGCTCGTTCCACTAACGTCACTCCGAAGAGATCTGTTAGCTTCCCGCGCTCGACTTGCATGTATTAGGCACGCCGCCAGCGTTCGTCCTGAGCCAAGATCAAACTCTCAAT
>NZ_JBQHXU010000035.1:0-1473 GCF_052063305.1 Gracilibacillus sp. HCP3S3_G5_2
GGTACCGACCCCCGAAAGTTAGAGTAAAAAACCTAACTTTCGGGGGTGTTTTTATGGTCAAATATAGTGAAGAATTTAAAGTAAAGCTTGTCACCGAGTATTTGTACGGGAATCTTGGATATAAATCTTTGACGGAAAAATATAATATGCCCAGTACTTCTCCATTAAAAAATTGGGTGAGATCCTATAAAGTACAGGGGATGGATGGATTAAAACGAAGAAATACTAAGAAGGAGTATTCTGTTCAATTTAAATTAGATGCGGTACAATTTATGCAAGAAACAGGTGCTTCTTATTTAGAAACTGCTATTCAATTTAATTTGAACAACCATTCCATGATTCAACGCTGGTTGAAAGCATTTCGTGACCAAGGAATAGAAGGCCTGAAACCAAGACCAAAGGGGAAACCTTCTATGTCTAAGAAAATCAATAAACAAAAAAGAGAAGAGAAAAAGTTAACACGCGAAGAAGAATTAGAACGCGAGAATGAATTATTGCGTTTAGAAAATGCGTACCTAAAAAAGTTGAGAGCTTTTCGAGAGAATCCGAATGCCTTCCACGAAAAGCACAAGCAAAGGTGGCATTCGAACTCAAAGAAGAAGGATTCCGATTAAAAGATATTCTCCTTGTAGTGGGTATTCCAGAAGCAACCTACCACTACCAAGTAAAAAACTTTGAGAAAGAAGACTCGGATACAGAACTAAAAGAACTCATTACACATCTATTTAAGAAGTTTCATGAACGCTATGGTTATAAACGGATTACGAAAGAATTAAAGAAATTAGGACATTCTATAAATCATAAAAAAGTGTATCGCATTATGCGGGAACTAGGGTTAAAATGTGTGAAATTTATGCGGAAATCTCGTAAATACAATTCCTATAAGGGGAATGTTGGAAAAGTAGCGAAAAACCGATTATCCCGCCGCTTTAGCACATCTATCCCTCTTCAGAAATTAGTAACCGACATTACAGAATTCAAATGCCTAGGCGAAGAGAAGTTATATTTAAATCCGATTTTTGACCTTTATAATGGAGAAATTGTTTCTTACGGTATCAAGAAACGTCCTACGCTAGATCTTGTCATAGAACCTTTAAAGGAGGCGCTACAGATAATAAAGAATTATGCAACATATCGAACTACTATTCATTCAGATCAAGGCTGGCATTACCAGCATAACCAATGGGTGAGAACGTTAAAGAAAAATAAAGTATTCCAAAGCATGTCTCGTAAAGCAACTTGCGCAGACAATGCTTCAATGGAGAATTTCTTTGGTATTTTAAAGCAAGAAATGTATTATGGAGAAGAATTAGTAAGCTATGAAGAATTAAAAAGCGAGATTGAAGAATATATCTACTGGTACAACCATGAACGATCAAAGAAAAAATTAGCTGGATTGAGTCCAGTTGAATACCGAACTCAATCCAGCCAATCAGCTTCATAATAAAACTCTAACTTTTAGGGGTAACCACC
>NZ_JBQHXU010000036.1:0-1437 GCF_052063305.1 Gracilibacillus sp. HCP3S3_G5_2
GCCATATTCAACAATGGGCAATGGTCATGAATCAGCTGTTAATTCATGATCACCTTAATGAACGTGTGTTAAAGTATTTAGAATAACTTACACACTTTTCTTGACAAGCCCGCCTTGCAAAGTTACCTTGGTACACCAGTGGATGGTAAGATAAATAAGCCTTCTATTATGGTTAAGACACTTCAAAAACGTTTAAACGACGGTAATTTTTAGTAAAAAAAATAACCCTGTCCCTTAATTTGGGGGATGGGGTCACTACTTTAAACAATTTCCACATTAACAATATCATCCAATATAATATAAATTATATCATCATTCGTTATCATTTTCATTTTACCATTGCTTGGCATATATATTTTACCTGACACATGATGTATTTGCTTATTTTGATAATAGTCAACTTTTATAGATAACGAGTATTCTAACGCTTCATTTAGATTCCTTTGTATTTCCTCTAATTGATCTTCAGATAAAATAGGCTTATCGATTTGCTTTTCTTCATTTTCAAAGAAGGACTGTAACATCTCAACATGTTCAGGCAACATTAGAGAAGTCCACTTTTTATTTCCTCTATCTTCTATCATTGAGTTCACCTCACACCTATCTTATAATAAAATCAAAAAGAAAACAAGAACATTTGTTCTTGATGATGTAAGAAAAACCGTTATTTTCTCTCTATTTTCGTATCACTATTATTGTTTACAAACGTAACAAATTTGTCTAAGATATAATCCCTAACAGTGTAGTTGGATGATTCATCAATAATTATTTTACAATTTGACACATCCACTTTTTTTCCTTTCAATATTAAATCCTCCTAAAATATGCTTATTTAACTCTCATTTCCTCTACTGCTCTTTTTATAAAGTTGCGCCTTAATGTATTTTTAAATCTCTCTATATTTTCTGTATTATCTTTATTGTTAAACCTTAAAGTAACCCACATTTTAGTGTTTTTATTATATCTTCTCAATGTATTGTCATCGATGACTTCGTATTCATCATTACCAATCTTAATGGTTTTATTGGCTTTTTTAATTTTAATCACCTCCTACTATCTATATGTTGCCCTAATATTCATTGTATAATAAATAATGGAAAGTGATTAAAGGTAGGGTAAAATGATAGTGAAATTATTATTAATTATGAGGAGGTGATTTTGTGAAAACTACTTATATGGATTTTTCAAATTGCGAAATCATAGAGGACAACGAAGGGGATATGGATAAACTTATTGAAGCGTTTTTAATTAATGCCATTATACATTTTATAAACAATAAGAGCGATGTCCGAGTTAAAAGAAGAGAAGAGTAATATAAATTTTTTAATAAGGAGCATTCCTGTAATAAGAAAAATTGACCCTAGATGAGGTTA
The DNA here is from genome assembly GCF_052063305.1 of Gracilibacillus sp. HCP3S3_G5_2. Taxonomy (NCBI): domain Bacteria; kingdom Bacillati; phylum Bacillota; class Bacilli; order Caryophanales; family Bacillaceae; genus Gracilibacillus; species Gracilibacillus sp. HCP3S3_G5_2. The sequence goes on from NZ_JBQHXU010000036.1 coordinate 1,374, forward strand.
TTTGGAGTTACACAAAAAAAGCCCTCCTTGGTAGTATAGAGAGTGTCACGTCACGAAACAATGA
>NZ_JBQHXU010000037.1:0-1412 GCF_052063305.1 Gracilibacillus sp. HCP3S3_G5_2
GTGTGCGTCGAAGCAGTAAGAGCGTCAGATAGGCAAATCCGTCTGGCAAGCTTGAGCTGTGATCGGGAGGGAAATATAGTACCGAAGTTCCGGATTTCACGCTGCCAAGAAAAGCCTCTAGCAAGGAAAAGGGTGCCCGTACCGCAAACCGACACAGGTAGGCGAGGAGAGAATCCTAAGGTGATCGGGAGAACTCTCGTTAAGGAACTCGGCAAAATGACCCCGTAACTTCGGGAGAAGGGGTGCTTCTCTGACGAGAAGCCGCAGTGAAAAGGCCCAAGCGACTGTTTAGCAAAAACACAGGTCTCTGCGAAGCCGAAAGGCGAAGTATAGGGGCTGACACCTGCCCGGTGCTGGAAGGTTAAGGGGATGCGTTAGCATTAGCGAAGCGTTGAACCGAAGCCCCAGTAAACGGCGGCCGTAACTATAACGGTCCTAAGGTAGCGAAATTCCTTGTCGGGTAAGTTCCGACCCGCACGAAAGGTGCAACGACTTGGGCACTGTCTCAACGAGAGACCCGGTGAAATTATACTATGCGTGAAGATGCGCATTACCCGCGACAGGACGGAAAGACCCCGTGGAGCTTTACTGTAGCCTGATATTGAATGTTGGTACAGCTTGTACAGGATAGGTGGGAGCCTGAGAAACGTGAGCGCTAGCTTACGTGGAGGCGCCGGTGGGATACCACCCTGGCTGTATTGACCTTCTAACCCAGAACCGTGATCCGGTTCGGAGACAGTGTCAGGTGGGCAGTTTGACTGGGGCGGTCGCCTCCCAAAATGTAACGGAGGCGCCCAAAGGTTCCCTCAGAATGGTTGGAAATCATTCGCAGAGTGTAAAGGCAGAAGGGAGCTTGACTGCGAGACCTACAAGTCGAGCAGGGACGAAAGTCGGGCTTAGTGATCCGGCGGTACCGAATGGAAGGGCCGTCGCTCAACGGATAAAAGCTACCCCGGGGATAACAGGCTTATCTCCCCCAAGAGTCCACATCGACGGGGAGGTTTGGCACCTCGATGTCGGCTCATCGCATCCTGGGGCTGTAGTCGGTCCCAAGGGTTGGGCTGTTCGCCCATTAAAGCGGTACGCGAGCTGGGTTCAGAACGTCGTGAGACAGTTCGGTCCCTATCCGTCGTGGGCGTTGGAAGTTTGAGAGGAGCTGTCCTTAGTACGAGAGGACCGGGATGGACACACCGCTGGTGCACCAGTTGTTCCGCCAGGAGCATCGCTGGGTAGCTACGTGTGGAAGGGATAAGTGCTGAAAGCATCTAAGCATGAAGCCCCCCTCAAGATGAGACTTCCCATCTATTCGATAGAGTAAGATCCCTCAGAGACGATGAGGTAGATAGGTTCGAGGTGGAAGCATGGTGACATGTGCAGCTGACGAATACTAATCGATCGAGGACTTAACTATA
>NZ_JBQHXU010000038.1:0-1393 GCF_052063305.1 Gracilibacillus sp. HCP3S3_G5_2
CACTAGTGTTGCAAAAATAATGTCGTAATTTTCAGTTTTATTATATCTTCTGTTTAGAGCCAAAAAAGTAAATACCGAATTAAAGGTGGCTCCATCCATTTGGAAATAATTTACAATTAGACCTGTGTGACAACGACAATTTGCTTATTAAGGGACGGATTTGCCTTCAATCTTTCGAAGCCAAATATGCGCTGGTTTCCATAATGCAGCCCTTAAATAACGGCTAATTTGTAGCGTTTTTCGCTTGCTTTTTGTTTCAATTTGCACAAGAACATGAAGGCAAAAAACAATAAGTGCGATAAATACTTGGTTTTGAATCGCCCATTCGCTCTGACCGTAAAACTTCTTAATGCTGAGATGTTGTTTGATCCATTTGAAGAACAATTCAATTGCCCAGCGTGATTTGTACATTTCTGAAATCTCTTCGGCACTTAAATCAAAACGATTTGTAATTAAATGGAGTTCATTTCCCTTTGAATCCAAGACCTTTATCAGGCGAAAATAATTTTCAGCACGGTTTTGTGTAGTACCAATTAAGACCATTTGGTCTGATAAAACAGGCATATTTTCGGGCAACTTAAAGTTGTAAACTTCCCGTATGACTGCGTTTTTCCGCAGCCTTGAAAGGAAAAAGTAGCCCTCGTCGGTCATGCGGTCAAAACGTTCGTAGTCTAAGTAACCACGGTCGAACACATACATGCATTCTTTGTCATCTACCATAATTTCAAGCTGGCCTCGGTCATGTTCTTTTGCAGTTGTCATTACGGCTTTTTCTGGGTAAGAAGTGCCTTTTTCCATAAATACAAGACGCAGATGCAGTTTCACTCCTGCCTTTGTTTTGCGGAATTTTGCCCATTTATGATTCGTCAAATTCAGTGGCAAAGTGCTAGAATCAATAATTTTTAATGGCATTACAAGTTTCGTATAATGCGTTTTGGCATGAATTTGTGATACTAAATCGAGAAACAGTCTTTGGAAAAGGTCGGGATTCAGCCCATTTAATCGTCGTGATAACTGAGAAATACTAATAGAATCAAGGTCGATAGCCCTTTGAAGCTTGTCATCGAAGAGGCAGTCACTTAGTGCATGAAGACTCTCGACTTCCTGTAGCTGTGCAAAAAGCAGTAACTTTAGGAACGACTCTGTCGTTAATTTTTTCGTATAGAAATCTAATTTCAATGTTTTCACCTGTTCTTCAAATAATTGAAAATTAATTGGTGAAAACCATTGTCCAAATGAAGTTTTTCGTGTAATCTTGTCCATGAGATTTGTCCTTTTTAGTGGATTTGGACGGGTTTACCACCTGACTTATCCATTATAAAGGACTTTTTCTTTGCGCAAAACAATAAAATTGAACATTTCGAGTATTTTTAATAATAAAATTAATTTAATG
>NZ_JBQHXU010000039.1:0-1381 GCF_052063305.1 Gracilibacillus sp. HCP3S3_G5_2
AGTACTTAGCTCACTCCTAATTTATGCGACCCGAATATCTATATTTTTGTATTGATGATGTAATAATACCTTTAATCGGAATCGATCAAATCGCTTAAACCCAAACGCATTCCTTTTAATTACTTTTGTTTGGTTATTAATGCCTTCTACGAAGCCATTATGTAAATCATATCCAAAACTATTCATGATCTCTTTCTGCCAATTTTGAAAGGTTTCTATCGCCCTTTCAAATTCCGGTATCCCAGAAGCCTTCACCAGGTCATAAAATTCATATAATCTTTCTTTCACTTCTTTTAAACCTTTGGGGGCCAAATTTTTGGCGATTTCAAACCATAATCGATAGGCTTCTTTTAATTGATAAGCTATTTTTAAGTCGTTCGATTTTTCTAAGTAGTAGTGTAAGTACCACAACTGTTTGTCTGTTAGATTCTCATAATGTTTATAAAAGACGTGGCGCATTCTCTTACATTTTTTACGATCGTAATCATCGAAATCCTTTTGTGCTTTCCTTCTCACACTCTCTAAAGCCCAATAGATATACCGACAAAAGTGAAAACGATCAGCTACTACCACCGGTTTACCCAAGGCTTGATCAACAGCTGCTTTAAAGGATGGACTCATATCCATCACTACCACTTTCACATTACCTCCATGTTTTCGTAAGTAAGCCTTTAGTGTTTCTTTTTTACGGTCTTTCAGGATGTCTAGGGGTTTTCTATCAATTGGATCGGCGATGACGGTTTGATACTTTTCTCCTCCTGCATCCCCCTTGTATTCATCAATGGCAATCACTTCAGGTAACTGTTTAGTCTCCTGAAGCATAGACAAACCGATTTGATCAAAACGACGCATAACGGTTGTTGGCGAGGTATCAAAGCGAGAAGCTACATCCTTAAAATTCTTCCCACCGATTAATTCAAGACTCATCGCTTGATTAAACTCTCTAGACTGTCTCTGGTAACGCTCAACAAGCGTGTTTTTTTCATAAAATCGCTTCTTACATTCATCATTCACACATACATATCTTCGTTTTCTATAAAACAACAAAGTACTTCTACTAAATAAATGGTTATGTTTGATCTTCTGTAGTCGGTAATCATGTACACGATTAGTAATTTGACCACAACATGGACAATGATGGGGTTCTCTCTTCAACTCCACATGGAGTTGATAGTATCCATCACGCTCAAAAGATTTAGTAATGATAAATGCTTCTAATCCAGGTAAAGAAATGTTAGAATGCAATTACACGCATCTCCTTTTCCTTTTGGGTTTGTTTTTTGGTCTAAACAAAGTCTAACAAAATTAGGAGATTGCGTGTTTTTTTATGCCTAAAAAGTTATCAGAAAATTATCAGTACCCCAACATATATTTTAGAGCC
>NZ_JBQHXU010000040.1:0-1369 GCF_052063305.1 Gracilibacillus sp. HCP3S3_G5_2
GGGAGTGTAATATAAACTGTGTAAGTAAGAAATGCGTACGGTTTCTTACTCACACAGTTTTTTATTTGGTAGAATAATAACTATAAAGCTAAAGGAGTGTTTTAAATGGGCAAACCCAAAAGAGATCCTAACTCCGTAGAATTAGCTAACAAGATTATTGAACAGTATCAACCAAAGTCTGTAGAGGATATGCAAGATGCATTAAAAGACATATTCGGACCGATGTTTGAATCAATGTTAAAAGGTGAAATGAATCATCATTTGGGCTATGAATCCAATGATAAAGGAGAAAAGGAAACAAACAATAGACGGAACGGGTATGGAAAAAAGACAGTCAAAACGACAGCTGGCGAAGTGGATATTGCCGTACCACGTGATCGTGATGGTTCATTTGAACCCCAGCTTATTCCAAAGCGTAAAAAAGATGTTTCTGCCATCGAGGATAAAGTCATCTCCATGTATGCAAGAGGAATGTCTCAGCGAGATATTTCATCTACTATCGAAGATATCTATGGTTTCTCCGTGTCTCATGAAATGATATCCGATATTACCGATACAGTGCTTCCTGATTTAGAAGAGTGGCAAAGTCGTCCTTTAAGCAACTGTTATCCTTTTGTGTTTGTAGATTGCCTTTATACGACGATACGTAATGAATACGAAACCAAGAAATACGCTGTGTATACCATGTTAGGCTACACCATGGAAGGAAAGAAAGACATTCTTGGTCTATGGTTAAATGAAACGGAAAGTAAGCATAAATGGATGCAGATCTTTGATGAAATAAAAGCTCGTGGTGTAGAAGATATTTTCTTTATTTCCATGGATGGAGTAAGTGGATTAGAAGATGGAGCTCGTGCCATTTTCCCACAAGTAATCGTGCAACGTTGTATCGTGCATCTCATTCGAAATTCGATTAAATATGTTCCGAGTAAAGACTATAAACCTTTCACGGCTGCCTTAAAAAAGGTGTATAGTGCACCAAGTCTTAAGGCCTGTCATAGTGCATTTGAAACCTTTCAACAACAATGGTCTGCTTATCCTGGAGCTATTGACGTTTGGAAACGGAATTTCTCCCATGTGGAACAACTATTTGATTATGGAAGTGCGATACGCAAAATCATGTACACCACAAATGCCGTAGAAAGTATACATTCCAGCTTTAGAAAAGTGACTAAAAAAGGAGCATTCCCAAACGAGAACGCCCTTCTAAAAGTTTTGTATTTACGAACTAAAGAACTTGAAAATAAGTGGGAAGGCGGCCATATTCAACAATGGGCAATGGTCATGAATCAGCTGTTAATTCATGATCACCTTAATGAACGTGTGTTAAAGTATTTAGAATAACTTACACACTTTTCTTGACAAGCCC
>NZ_JBQHXU010000041.1:0-1287 GCF_052063305.1 Gracilibacillus sp. HCP3S3_G5_2
TGCAGCTGACGAATACTAATCGATCGAGGACTTAACTATAATATAAAGTGAAAGCGACTGGTCATTTTGTTTGAGCTTGTTGATGACTCTTATCTAGTTTTTAGGGTACATAAAAAAAACAAAAAAACTCTTGCATTTCACCTGAATGATGAGTTATAATGTATCTTGTCCTTGAAAAAAGAGTCTGGTGGCGATAGCGGAGAGGCCACACCTGTTCCCATGCCGAACACAGTAGTTAAGCTCTCCAGCGCCCATGGTAGTTGGGGCTCGCGCCCCTGCGAGAGTAGGACGTCGCCAGGCAAATACATAGGAGGATTAGCTCAGCTGGGAGAGCACTTGCCTTACAAGCAAGGGGTCGCAGGTTCGAGCCCTGCATCCTCCACCATTTAGCCGGTCTAGCTCAATTGGTAGAGCAACTGACTTGTAATCAGTAGGTTGGGGGTTCAAGTCCTCTGGCCGGCACCACTTGGAGCCATTAGCTCAGTTGGTAGAGCATCTGACTTTTAATCAGAGGGTCGGAGGTTCGAATCCTCCATGGCTCACCATTTATGCGGGTGTGGCGGAATTGGCAGACGCGCTAGACTTAGGATCTAGTGTCTCTTGACGTGGGGGTTCAAGTCCCTCCACCCGCACCATACAAAATTCAATTAAATATATGCGGAAGTAGTTCAGTGGTAGAACACCACCTTGCCAAGGTGGGGGTCGCGGGTTCGAATCCCGTCTTCCGCTCCAGGAAATTAATCATTTAGTTTGCCGAATGATTAATGCATTATTCCTTGCCGGGGTGGCGGAATTGGCAGACGCACAGGACTTAAAATCCTGCGGTGGGTTTCCACCGTGCCGGTTCGAGTCCGGCCCTCGGCACCATTTAGCGCCCGTAGCTCAATTGGATAGAGCGTTTGACTACGGATCAAGAGGTTAGGGGTTCGACTCCTCTCGGGCGCGCCATTTACGGGAAGTAGCTCAGCTTGGTAGAGCACTTGGTTTGGGACCAAGGGGTCGCAGGTTCAAATCCTGTCTTCCCGACCATTAAAATTGAATGTGTTTGTGGGGCCTTAGCTCAGCTGGGAGAGCGCCTGCTTTGCACGCAGGAGGTCAGCGGTTCGATCCCGCTAGGCTCCACCATTTTTATGCTTTGATCTTTGAAAACTGAACAAAACAACCAGTATGATTTTGAACATGAAACAAGCTAGCTTATAGAAGCGAGCAAGGTCAGATGTTACCGATTAAGAACGCGACGTCCTGTCGCAACATCGGCATCAGCACATCCATGTGCAAGTCTTTTAT
>NZ_JBQHXU010000042.1:0-1021 GCF_052063305.1 Gracilibacillus sp. HCP3S3_G5_2
GTCACTCGACCAGTGAGCTATTACGCACTCTTTAAATGATGGCTGCTTCTAAGCCAACATCCTGGTTGTCTAAGCAACGCCACATCCTTTTCCACTTAACGTATACTTTGGGACCTTAGCTGACGGTCTGGGCTGTTTCCCTTTCGACTATGAACCTTATCACCCATAGTCTGACTCCCAAGGTAATATGATTGGCATTCGGAGTTTGACTGAATTCGGTAACCCGGTGAGGGCCCCTAGTCCAATCAGTGCTCTACCTCCAACATACATCCCTTGAGGCTAGCCCTAAAGCTATTTCGGAGAGAACCAGCTATCTCCGTGTTCGATTGGCATTTCACCCCTACCCACACCTCATCCCCGCACTTTTCAACGTACGTGGGTTCGGGCCTCCAGTCAGTGTTACCTGACCTTCACCCTGGACATGGGTAGATCACACGGTTTCGGGTCTACGACCACCTACTATGTCGCCCTATTCAGACTCGCTTTCGCTGCGGCTCCGTGTCTTCCACTTAACCTTGCAGGGGATCGTAACTCGCCGGTCCATTCTACAAAAGGTACGCCGTCACCCATGAATGGGCTTCGACTACTTGTAGGCACACGGTTTCAGGTTCTCTTTCACTCCCCTCCCGGGGTGCTTTTCACCTTTCCCTCACGGTACTGGTTCACTATCGGTCACTAGGGAGTATTTAGCCTTGGGAGATGGTCCTCCCGGATTCCGACGGAATTTCACGTGTTCCGCCGTACTCAGGATCCACTCCGGAGGAAACACGCTTTCGACTACAGGGCTCTTACCTTCTGTCGCGGGTCGTTCCAGACCGCTTCGTCTAACGTGTTTCTTGGTAACTCCAATGGAGTGTCCTACAACCCCAAAAAGCAAGCTTTTTGGTTTGGGCTAATTCCGTTTCGCTCGCCGCTACTCGGGAAATCGCGTTTGCTTTCTCTTCCTCCGGGTACTGAGATGTTTCAGTTCCCCGGGTCTGCCTCTTATATCCTATGGATTCAGATATAAGTTCTACTCCAT
>NZ_JBQHXU010000043.1:0-795 GCF_052063305.1 Gracilibacillus sp. HCP3S3_G5_2
CCGCTACTCGGGAAATCGCGTTTGCTTTCTCTTCCTCCGGGTACTGAGATGTTTCAGTTCCCCGGGTCTGCCTCTTATATCCTATGGATTCAGATATAAGTTCTACTCCATGACGAGTAGAGGGTTTCCCCATTCGGAAATTCTCGGATCCATGCTTACGTACAGCTCCCCGAGACATATCGGTGTTTGTCCCGTCCTTCTTCGGCTCCTAGTGCCAAGGCATCCACCGTGCGCCCTTCTTCACTTAACTATACTTACAATGCTTAACGCATGAAAAAGTCGTTGGTTTTTGTTTGATGTCTTGTCATCAGTCTAGTTTCGGCTCCTAATAGCTAGCGTATAGTTCATACTTCCCTGTGCACAGAAGAACACGGTGCTTCGGTCAGTCTGATCTATCCGTACGCTATTGATCAGTCGCCTACACTTCCTGATTACTCTTATCTAGTTTTCAAGGTACATATATAGAGAGAATTGATCTCTCAAAACTGAACCAAACAACGCAGTATGATGCAACCTACAACGTAGGTTGTTCCGTAATATTGTCCAGCTCCAGCACCCAACGACTAGCACAACTTCCCTCTCCTCCGTACGATAAGTCAACATCAACTGTCGTTGTGTTTCCTTTATCTCCTTCGGTTCAGTCCAGTTTGTACGTCGTTAAGCGGGTGCTTACGCCTTTCATTATATCCTTAGAAAGGAGGTGATCCAGCCGCACCTTCCGATACGGCTACCTTGTTACGACTTCACCCCAATCATTGGCCCCACCTTCGGCGGCTGGCTCCAAAGGTTACCCCA
>NZ_JBQHXU010000044.1:0-715 GCF_052063305.1 Gracilibacillus sp. HCP3S3_G5_2
GAATTACTTTCAATTTTTAACTATCTATAAGGTGTGTCAACTAACTAGTGTTTATAAAATATTGAGAATACGCGAGTATTTGGAAGAAAAATTAACTTTATTGAGGGAGGAGAACTTGAATGATTCGAACTACTTTTATTGCTTTTTCATTAATTCGAAATATTATCCTATAATTTGTTAATATTTTTTCTCTAATCTTTTCATCTTTTTTTTCAGGAACAATACGACCTGTGTGAGGGATGACGAGTACTTAGAAGAATATTATAGGAAAGTAAGTGTAATAAGTGGGGAAGAAAACACTATATCAATAGACGGAGCGTTGTATTTAGATTTTAGCGATTTTTCTTTGCTTTCTCCTATTACTTCTTGGATTGGGATAACTGGAAAGTTACCTCCTGGGGAGTTACATCAAATGATTAATGAAGTAACTTTAGAGTTCTTTAATGAGCATTTAAACTAGATTCTATTTATCTACGAGGTGAACCATGTCTAAAATAGCATCAAAAGAAAGGCTTTTACACACAAAGTTTTTACTTCATATTATAATAGCTGTAATAGGACTTATTAGTGTTCCATTACATATACTTTTTTCTCCCGAACCAGGTGTTGTAAAGCATCACTTTATCCCATCCAAAATTGGCCTATTTAAATCAAATTCCTCCAGTATGATTACTGTACTTTCCTGACACAATATGCTAAATTTTTTGCATATTAT
>NZ_JBQHXU010000045.1:0-618 GCF_052063305.1 Gracilibacillus sp. HCP3S3_G5_2
TTATAATATGCAAAAAATTTAGCATATTGTGTCAGGAAAGTACAGTAATCATACTGGAGGAATTTGATTTAAATAGGCCAATTTTGGATGGGATAAAGTGATGCTTTACAACATTAATTACTTTATCACCTTCGATATAATCATCTTGCCAAACATAGTTATATATCTGCTCTTTAGTTAATATTTGGTTATGATTCTTTAATAAGAAAGAGAGTATTTTATATTGAATACCAGTTAATTTAATCTCCTCATTCGTTTCATTATTGATGACTTGATTTGAATCAAGATCAACATCCAAATGTTCCACTTTAAAAAAGTGTTCAGACACCTTCTCAAATCTCATTAATAACTTTTCTATCCTTAATATTAACTCTCTAGGATCAAAAGGTTTAGTCATATAATCGTCCGCATTTTCTAACCCTTTTATTTTATCTTCAATAGCAGTAAGGGCTGTTAAATAAATAATAGGAACATCATTTCTTAATTCTTTTATTCTTTGGCCAATTGTGTAAAGCATCACTTTATCCCATCCAAAATTGGCCTATTTAAATCAAATTCCTCCAGTATGATTACTGTACTTTCCTGACACAATATGCTAAATTTTTTGCATATTATAAG
>NZ_JBQHXU010000046.1:0-565 GCF_052063305.1 Gracilibacillus sp. HCP3S3_G5_2
TTCTTGGCAGCGTGAAATCCGGAACTTCGGTACTATATTTCCCTCCCGATCACAGCTCAAGCTTGCCAGACGGATTTGCCTATCTGACGCTCTTACTGCTTCGACGCACACGTCCAGTCGTGCGCTTTCCTTATCCTTCTGCGTCCCCCCCATCACTCAAACGGAATTGGGTGGTACAGGAATATCAACCTGTTGTCCATCGCCTACGCCTTTCGGCCTCGGCTTAGGCCCCGACTAACCCTGAGCGGACGAGCCTTCCTCAGGAAACCTTAGGCATTCGGTGAAGAAGATTCTCACTTCTTTTTCGCTACTCATACCGGCATTCTCACTTCTAAGCGCTCCACCAGTCCTCACGGTCTGACTTCGCTGCACTTAGAACGCTCTCCTACCATTGTTCGAAGAACAATCCGTAGCTTCGGTGATACGTTTAGCCCCGGTACATTTTCGGCGCAGCGTCACTCGACCAGTGAGCTATTACGCACTCTTTAAATGATGGCTGCTTCTAAGCCAACATCCTGGTTGTCTAAGCAACGCCACATCCTTTTCCACTTAACGTATACTTTGG
>NZ_JBQHXU010000047.1:0-512 GCF_052063305.1 Gracilibacillus sp. HCP3S3_G5_2
GCATGAAAAAGTCGTTGGTTTTTGTTTGATGTCTTGTCATCAGTCTAGTTTCGGCTCCTAATAGCTAGCGTATAGTTCATACTTCCCTGTGCACAGAAGAACACGGTGCTTTGGTCAGTCTGATCTATCCGTACGCTATTGATCAGTCGCCTACACTTCCTGATTACTCTTATCTAGTTTTCAAGGTACATATATTAGTATGGTGGAGCCTAGCGGGATCGAACCGCTGACCTCCTGCGTGCAAAGCAGGCGCTCTCCCAGCTGAGCTAAGGCCCCTTTATAGAATGGTGGGCCTGAGTGGACTCGAACCACCGACCTCACGCTTATCAGGCGTGCGCTCTAACCAGCTGAGCTACAGGCCCATTCTAAAAGGTTTTGTTTGAGGTTATAACATTAATCCTTCAAAACTGAACCAAACAACGCAGTATGATGCAACCTACAACGTAGGTTGTTCCGTAATATTGTCCAGCTCCAGCACCCAACGACTAGCACAACTTCCCTCTCCTCCGTAC